>JBFFGH010000079.1:0-10642 GCA_041557575.1 Gaiellaceae bacterium | reverse complement strand
TGAACCAGGGCGCCGCGAAGCGGGCGACCGCAGACCAGCGGGCGTTCGGCCTCGCCGAGTCGGGGCTCAGCTACGCGTTCTCGAAGCTCGAGAACGCCCCGAACCCCTACGACCCGATCTCGGTCCCGTCGACGACCGTGGCGCTCTCCGGTGGAACGGTGACGTACGTCGGCACGCTCAGCGGCACCACGTGGACCCTCACGGGCACGGGCACCGTCTCCAACCCGTCTGGGCCTCACGCAGGGAACGTCGTCCGCACCGTCAGCGCCCAGGCTCGGGTGACGACGACGACGCAGCCCGACGTGCGTCCCTGGAACTACCTCTTCATCGACCAGCCGTCGGGGTGCATGACCATGGGCAACAGCGTCACGCTGGACGTCGCGCTCTACGTCAGGGGCGACCTCTGCCTCGAGAACAACGCCCAGATCAGCAGCCCCGCTGTTCACGTGCTGGGCAGCCTGTACGTGCAGAGCAGCGCCCAGATCGGGAGCGCCGGCGATCCGATCCAGGAGTTCGCGGCCGCCGGTACCTGCTCGTACGGCGGTTCGGTGACGACGTGCGGCCCGCCCTCGCACGTCTACGCCTCCACGATCGGGACGCAGCCCCCCGTGATCTCGAAGCCGACCGCGGACCTCGCGTACTGGTACTCCCGCGCCGACCTCGGTCCGACGTCCGGATGCACGTCCGGCTCCTTCCCCGGCGGCTTCGACAACGACGGCGCGCTGAACGTCAGCAGGGGCACCGTCGACCTGACGCCGGCTGCGGCCTACGACTGCCGGAAGGTCGTCAACGGTCAGACGGTCGCCCAGCTCACGTGGGCTCCGGGGTCACCGGGCACGCTCACGATCAAGGGCACGATCTACTTCGACGGCAACCTCACGTGGTCGAACCTCAACCTCATCCAGTACGACGGGAAGGCGACCATCTACGCCTCGGGCAAGATCGTCATGCAGAACCGCGCCGACCTGTGCGGGGTCCCGGCCTGTGACGCGACGTGGGACCCGCGCGTCGACCTCGTCGTCTTCGTCGCGGGCTCGCTGCTCGCCGAGGGAAGCGACGTGATCGGCGGCGAGGTCGGCAACCACGTGAACTTCCAGGGCGCCCTGTACATCGTCAACGACTTCGAGATGGACAACAACACGGCTGTCTGGGGGCCGGTGATCACGAGAAACGCGACGATCTCCAACTCCGCGGTCATCCACGCTCCGCCCTTCCCGATCGAGTGGATGCTGGGGATGCCGGCAGCCACGCAGACGGTCGTCAACGTCGACCCCGTCCAGGGGAGCTACTCGGGGTAGGAGTGACGTGAACGCCGCCGCCCTCGTCCTCGCTCCGGCTCTCGCGCTCGGGAGCTTCCTCAATGTCGTCGCGACCCGGGTACCCGAGCGGCGCTCGCTGCTCCGGCCCCCGTCGTCGTGCGACTCGTGCGGCTCGGAGATCCTCTGGCGGGACAACGTCCCCGTGGTGTCGTACGTGCTGCTCCGCGGCCGCTGCCGGCACTGCGCGGCTCCGATATCGCTCGTCCATCCGCTCGTCGAGGGCGTCACGGCGGCCCTGATCGTCGCGTGCGTCGCGGTCTTCGGAGCGACTCCGGAGGCGGCGCTCGCCGCCGGCTTCTGCGCCGTCCTCGTCACGCTGTCCGCGATCGACTGGACTCACAGGATCGTCCCGAACCGGATCGTTCTGCCGGCAGCCGCCGTCGCACTCGTCGCCCGGACCGCGATCGACCCGAGCCCCGAGTGGCTCATCGCGGCGGTCTGCGCGGCGGGCTTCCTCTTCGCGGCGGTGCTCGCCTACCCGAAGGGGCTCGGCATGGGGGACGTGAAGCTCGCGCTCCTGCTCGGAGCCGTCCTCGGCGCCTCGGTCGGCGTGGCGCTCATGATCGGCATGTTCGCGGCGCTCGTCCCTGCTGCGATTCTCCTCGCCCGCCACGGCACCGCTGCTCGGAAGATGGGCCTGCCGTTCGTGCCCTTCCTCGCCTTCGGAGCCGTCGTCGCCCTGTTCGTCGGCGAGCGGGCGCTGGACGCCTATCTCGCGCTCTTCTAGCCGCCGCCCCGATCAAGGCGGGCTTCGCCGCTGCCGATAACCCCTTCGAGGGATCGCATGGACAACGCGCGCGCATCTGGAGCCGTCGAGCAGGACGTGCAGGAGGTCGGGACGCCCCACCTCCATCAGTTCGGGACGCCCTTCGGCGGCGACGAGACGGCCGACCTCGTGCTCGACCTCGTCGGGCACACGGGGCTCGTCCCGGGGGAGGCGCTGGCGCTCGTTCGCACCCGGATCGACGAAGGCGTCTCCGTCACGCAGGCGCTCATGGACGAGGGCGTCGCAGCCGCGGACGGCGTCGCGCGCATGCTCGCCGTGCGGCACCACCTCCCGCTCGTCGACCTTCCGTCGGTCGGCGTCTCGCTCGATGCCGCCCAGCTGATACCCACCCAGACCCTGGAGCGCTCGGCGGCGGTCCCGTACGCGGTCGAGGGGGAGGTGCTCAAGGTCGCGGTCGCCGACCCGGGCAATCTCCACGCGATCGACGAGCTCCGCCTCGCGACCAAGCTCTCGCTCGACCTCGGCGTCGCGTCGCGCGACGACATCGACGCAGAGCTGCAGCGACTGACTCGAACCGCGGATGCGATCGGCTCCGTCGTGGTCGAGCTCGACGAGGAGCCGCACGACGGGGACGACCTCGAGGTCGACGACGGCATCTCCGACGGCCCGCTCGTCAGGCTCGTCAACGCGATGATCTTCCAGGCCGCGGAGGAGAACGCCTCCGACGTCCACTTCGAGCCGCAGGAGGACTCTCTCGTCGTGCGCTTCCGGGTGGACGGAGTCCTGCGCGAGGTGCAGCGCATTCCTCGCAAGATGGCCGCCGGCGTCACGACGCGCCTGAAGGTGCTGGCAAAGCTCGACATCGCCGAGCGGCGGAAGCCCCAGGACGGCCGCATCACGCTCTCCGCGTCGGCGGTCGGGCGCATGCTCGACATCCGCCTCGCCACGCTGCCGACCGTCGAGGGCGAGAAGGTGGTGATGCGCCTCCTCGACAAGTCCCGGAAGCCGCCGACGCTGACGGAGCTCGGGCTCTCGGACGCCATGCGCGGGGAGCTCGAAGCCATTGTGCGGCGCCCGACCGGCGCCCTCCTCGTCACCGGCCCGACCGGCTCGGGCAAGTCGACGACGCTCTACGGCTGCCTCGCGCAGATCAACCGGCCGGAGGTCAACATCATCACCGTCGAGGACCCGGTCGAGTACCGCCTCGCAGGTGTGAACCAGGTGCAGATCAACGTCCGCGCCGGCCTCACGTTCGCCTCGTCGCTCCGGTCGATCCTCCGCTCGGACCCCGACGTCGTGATGGTCGGGGAGATCCGTGACCTCGAGACGGCGAAGATCTCGATCGAGGCCGCCCTCACGGGCCACTTCGTGCTCTCCACCCTGCACACGAACGACGCTCCCTCGACGATCACGCGGCTCGGGGAGATGGGGGTCGAGCCCTTCCTCACGGGAGCGGCCGTGTCGGCCGTGCTCGCGCAGAGGCTCGCCCGCAAGCTCTGCACGCACTGCTGCGAGGCCTACCAGCCGACGCCCTCCGAGCTGAGCGACCTCCGTGTCTCACCCGAGTCCATCGCGGCGCTCGACGGGTCGGTCTTCTACCGCAAGAAGGGCTGCCCGCGGTGCAACCACACCGGCTACCGCGGGCGCGTCGGCGTCTTCCAGTTCCTGCGCATGTCGGAGGACGTCGCTGCCGCGGCCGTCCGGCACGCGAGCCGCGACGAGATCGAGCGGGTGGCCTCCGCGGACGGGATGCGCTCGCTCTGGGGCGACGGGGTGGAGAAGGTCGCGCAGGGCCTCACGTCGGTCGAAGAGCTCGCGCGCATCCTCTCGTAGCCCCCGCAGCCGCGATTCGCCAGGAGTCGATGCCGGCTTCCGGGAAGGCCTGAAGACGCTCGGGCCTCGCCGTCGCCGCACTCGTGTCGAGAGAGCGCCCGCGGTGCGCGCTCGTTCGCTACGAGGCGCCGACCTCGCAGCCGAGGGCGATGAACGCCTCGACGGCGTGGGTCACGAAGCGTGTGGCCTCGACCGCGCCCGGGAAGGTGTACGGCCCCCGGCGAAGGGGCGTCGCGTCGGACCCGACGGGCCAGACAATGGCCTCGACGAGGCACCGGTCGCCCTCGTCGACGGCACGCAGGAGGGCGACGGAACGGCCGTCCAGGCGTGCGTGGCGCACGTAGAGCTCGCGGCCCTGCGAGGTGGAGAGCGCGGCCTCGCTCATCGGCTCGACTTCGCCTGTGCGACGGCAGCCGCGACCGTCTGCCGGTCGGTCACTCCGAGCGTTGCCGTGACGACGCCCGGCCGTCGCATGATCACGACGGCGGGCGCGGGAAGGACTCCCGCCTTCGCGACGAGCTTCTGGAGCGCGTTCTCGCTCCTCGCGCTGACCGGGACGAAGCCGGCGACGGCCATCCGGGCTCCGGCGCGCGCTTCGCCGCGCACGTTTGCGTCGACGGGGGCGCCGGGCACGTAGACGGCCACGACGACGACCTTCCGGTGCCGGAAGGCTTTCGCCACCGGGCCGGGGAGGTCTTGCGAGAGGACCGGCGACCTCTTGGCGGCCGGCGTGCGGACCGGCGCCTGGGCCTTCGCGGGTGCGGGGGTCACCTGCTCCGTCTGGGGAGCGACGCCCGCGGCGGACTCGCCCGGGGCATGCCCTCCGAGCAGGAAGACGAAGGCTCCGAGGCCGGTCAGGACGAGCGCGGCCACGAGGGCGACGACGCGCACGGGCGGGCTGAGGGTGACGCTCACGGTCTCTCTATCGGCACGCGGAGGAGCGGTCTTGACGGATCGGCAGGGAGAACCGGCAAAGAGAAGAGGCGCGGTCTCCCGCGCCTCTCCGTGGCTCGAACAGCTGCGAGGACTACGCGCAGTTGTTGTTGTTCTTGAAGTCCGCGCTCGAGGGCCCGGGGCCCGCGACGCTCCACGTCTTGCCGGACACCGTGTCGGTGATGCAGTAGGTCGTCGCACCGGCCGACGCGACGGTCAGCGAGGGGGAGACGCCGGAGTCGATCGTGGCGAGGGCGGTCGCATCCATGGCGGCGTACGTGCCGGTGTCCGCGAAGTAGGCCTCCGCAGCCGGGAGGGCCGCGCGGAGGTTGGCCTTGGCCGCATTGTTGGCGGCGCGATCGCGGAACCCGAGGTAGGACGGGACGGCGATGGCAAGCAGGATGCCGATGATGATGATGACAACGAGGAGCTCGATCAGGGTGAAGCCCTGCTCCGAGTTCCCATCGAGGCGGGTCTTGATCCGCTTCAACATGTTCCGTTTCTCCTTCCGCAGTCCGCAGTCGAGTGGGGTGGGGTCGCGGATGCTCTCGCGTTGTCGGCGCGAGCTGGGTGAGCGCCTACCCCAATTTGGGTGATTCGCGGGTGAGGCGCCCCCGGGCGTCGCGGGCCGATTCGGGGCTGCTCAAGGCGCTCGCAGGCAGTGCCGATACGGCAGGTGGCCATGGACGCAGCGCCCATCTCGATCGACGAGCTCCTCACCCGCGCATCCGAGGCGAAGGCGTCGGATCTCCACGTCGTGCCCGGCGCGCAGCCGATCGTGCGCGTGCACGGCGACCTCGTGCCGCTCGCGGACACGCAGAAGCTGAGCGGGGAGGTCACTCGCGACCTGCTCTACCGCATCCTCTCGACGGAGCAGCAGAAGCAGCTCGAGGTCGGCCGGCAGCTCGACTTCTCTTACGGCGTCCCGGGCCTCGCTCGCTTCCGCGTGAACGTCCACTTCCAGCGAGGCACTCTCGCCGCGGCCTTCAGGCACATCCCCGAGGAGCTGCGGACGCTCGAGGAGCTCGGCTTGCCTCCCTCCCTGCGCGAGCTCGCCCTGATGCCGCGGGGCCTCGTTCTCGTCACGGGCCCGACCGGCTCCGGGAAGTCCACGACCCTCGCGTCGATGATCGACGAGGTCAACCGGGGAAAGCCACACCACATCCTCACGATCGAGGACCCGATCGAGTTCGTGCACCGTCACAAGCGCAGCGTCGTCACGCAGCGCGAGATCGGCGTGGACGCGCCGGGCTTCGGCGAGGCGCTCCGGGCCGCTCTGCGGCAGGACCCCGACGTGATCCTCCTCGGCGAGATGCGCGACCTGGAGACGATCGCGACCGCGCTGACGGCGGCCGAGACCGGCCACCTCGTCCTCGCGACGCTCCACACGCAGAGCGCTCCGAGCACGATCGACCGAGTCATCGACGTGTTCCCGCCGGCTCAGCAGGAGCAGGTTCGGATGCAGCTCGCGAACACGCTCCAGGGGATCGTCACGCAGACGCTGCTTCCCACCGCCGACGGGCTGGGCCGCGTTGCGTGCCTCGAGATCCTGTTCCCGGACGACGCGGTCAGGAACCTCATCCGCCAGGGGAAGGTCGAGCAGATCTACTCCGTCATGCAGACGTCCACGCAGCGCGGCATGCAGACGATGGAGCACGGGCTCGCGGAGCTCGTCCGGAAGCGCGCCGTGACCCTGGAGGCGGCTCTCGCCGTCTCGAGCCGCAAGGAACAGCTGGTCGGCATGCTCGAGCGGAGCGGCGTGACCGTCACCCTCCCGCCGACCGATCCGGGGCTCGGAGGCGGGCTCAGGCTCGCAGGGAGCGCCTGACGTGTTCCCCCTGCGGCCAGGAGACGAAGACCGGGCGCTGGAGGGCGACGACGTCCAGCCGGAGCTCGACCGCAGCACGCTCGATCGGCTGTCGGCCTACGCATCGGACGACCAGTTCGAGCCGGCCCCGCCGAGCTCGCCCGCTGACCATTTCGCCGTCGAGGAGGGTCGCGCCGTCGAGCAGACGTCGATGACCCAGGAGAGCTCGCACGAGGCCGGGGAGGCGCAGTCTCCTCAGGCCTCGTACGAGCACGAGCCTGCGGGCGCAAGCGCCGCCGGGCACCCGTCGGCCGAGGCATCCGTCGAATCGGACGCGGCCGTGTTCTCGGCGGGCTCGTGGACGCGCGACGAAGAGCCGGGAGAGGAGGCGGCTCGAACGGAGCCCGCCGTACTCCAGGCTTCTCTCGAGTCGGGGCCGGAGCCGGCAGAGGCCGGGCCTCCGGAGCCCGAGCTCTCCGCCGCGGATCCGTCTCCGGTGGACGGGGAGCCGACGGTCGAGGATCCGTCCGCCGAGCCCGCGCTCCCCGCGGCCGAGCCGGGACGGCAGGGTCGCAGGTCGCTCGGATTCGGGCGCCGCGAGCGAAGGCCGAAGGAGGCGAAGGAGACGAAGGAGCGGCCGGCCGGAGATGATCGGCGCGCGAAGGACCGAAAGGCGAAGCGCGTCGTCGGCCTCAAGATCGGCGCCTCCCAGATCGTTGCTGCGGAGGTCGTCAACAACGGCGCCCCGGAGCTCGTCGATGTCTTCCGCGAGCCGCTCGAGCCGGGCATCGTCGTGTCCGGCGAGATCAGGGACACCGAGGCGCTCGGCGTCGCGCTGAAGCGCCTCTTCGAGCTCCACAAGCTGCCCAAGCGCGGAATCCGGCTCGGGCTCGCGAACAACCGGATCGGCGTTCGCATCTTCGAGATCGAAGGTGTCAGCGACGCGCAGCAGCTCGACAACGCCATCCGCTTCAGGGCCGAAGAGGTGCTCCCGATCCCGCTCGACGAAGCGGTTCTCGACTACGTCGTTCTCGACGAGGCCGTGCGCGAGGACGGGACGCCGTGGAAGCGGATCCTGCTCGTCGTCGCCTACCGCGAGGTCGTCGATCGGTACCTCCACGCCTGTCGAAGCGCCGGGCTCGAGGTCGTCGGGATCGACCTCGAGGCGTTCGCGCTCCTGCGCGCGGTCGAGGCGCCGGCGGACCGCGGTGCCGAAGGCGGAGCGCTCGTCGCAGTGGCCATCGGCCACGACCGGACCACCATCGCCGTCTCCACGGGGCGGCACTGCGAGCTCACCCGCGTTCTCGACTGGGGCGGGTGGTCTCTGAACGTCGCTATCGCACGCGAGCTGGACAAGGCGCCGAGCGAGGTCGAAGGCCTCAAGCGGCGACTCTCGTTCGCCTCGGCGACCGACGTCGACGGCTTCACGCCGGAGCAGATCGCGAAGGCCCGCGAAGCGATTCGACGATCGCTCTCCGGGTTCGTGCGCGAGCTCGTCGCCTCGCTCCAGTTCTACCAGGCGCAGCCCGGAGCGCTCGGGATCGGCGAGATCGTGCTGACCGGCGGCACCGTGCAGATGGACGGCCTGCCCGAGGCCCTCGGCGAGCTCGTGGGCGTCCCGATTCGCGTGGGCGACCCGTTCAAGCGTGTGAAGGTCGGCCCCAAGGTCGCACATGACGGGCCTCGCGGGTCGCTGTCCGTCGCCATCGGGCTCGGGATCGAGGACTGAGACGCGATGCGCGCCGTCAACCTCCTGCCGCGCGATTCCGAACGCACCCGTGCGCGTGCCGGCGGGCGTCTTCCGCTCGTCGCCGCCGCGGGGGGCATCGTCGCCGTCACGGCACTCTCGGCGCTTCTCGTGATGTCTGCAGGCGGCGCCGCCGACGAGCGCAGAGCGGAGCTCGCTCTCACCGAGTCGGCGATCGCGGCGATCCCTGCCGCCGACGCGCCCAGCGCGACCTCCGGGCTCGTCGCCCAGGAGCGAGCAGACCGCGTTGCGGCTCTGTCGGCAGCACTCTCCTCACGCGTGGCCGTCGACAGGGTGCTGCGGGAGCTCTCGTTCGTGCTTCCTGCAGATGCCTGGCTCACGGGCCTCATCGCCAATGCGCCGACGGAAGCCCAGCCGGCGTCCGCCCAGGCCGGCGCGCCGGCCCAGGCGTCGTCGAGCGCCGCCGGCGTGACGATCCAGGGCGCGACGTTCTCGCACGAGTCCGTCGCCCGCGTGCTCGCGCGCCTCTCCGTGCTCCCGACGCTCGAGAACGTCCGGTTGACCGCCAGCGCGCGCATCCAGCCCCAGCAGGGCGCCGCGCAGCAGGTCAAGAGCGCGTCGAGCGCGAAGGACAGGAAGAAGAAGAAGCAGCAGCGACCGGTCGTGACGTTCACGATCGCCGCCGACCTCCGCTCCGGAGGGCTCTCGTGAGGGCCCGCGTCGCCGACCTCTCCCCGCGGACGCGGATGGCTGTCGCCCTCGCCGTCGCCCTCGTCTATGCCGCCGCCGTGTGGTTCCTCGTGGTGTCGCCGAAGAGATCCGAGGTCGCGCGTCTCGACGCCGAGGTCACCGCTGCCGAGCTTCGGCTTGCGGATGCGCGTGCCACGGCGAGCCGGCCCAGGAAGTCGACCGCCCCGGTGACGGACGTCGTCCGTCTGGCGAAGGCGATGCCGGCCAGCTCCGACGAGGCCGGCCTCGTCCTCGAGCTCGCGATCCTCGCGCGTCGCGCAGGCGTGACGCTCGGCTCTATTGCGCCGGGAGCCAAGGCCGTCGACGGTTCGGGCGCGACGCTCGTCCCGGTCGTCGTGTCCGTCACCGGCTCGTACGGTCGGATCACGACGTTCATGAAGAAGGCGCGCGAGCTCGTCGGCGTCCGCAAGGGCAAGCTTCAGGCCTCGGGACGGCTCTTCTCGGTCCAGGGTGTCGAGCTCTCGGAGTCGTCGGCAGGGAAGTTCCCCCTCCTCGACGCGACGATCACGCTCGACGCCTACGCGTACGACGGGCCGATCGTCCCGCCGACTCCTCCGACGCCGGCACCGGCCGAAGAGGGGTCGACCTCGGGCCCGACGGCAGCCGGGGGGACCCCGTGACCCCGGAGGCTCGTGCGGCGCGAGAGCGCAAGCAGAAGATCTTCGTCGTCGCCGGAGGGATCTTCCTGCTCGCCATGCTCGCCATCCAGCTCCCCCGACTCCTCGGCGGGTCGGGCGCACCCACCGCCTCCGCGACTCCTCCCGTGCAGGAGGCGAGCGCTCCGGGAAGCTCCGCACCCGTCGCGCTCACGGCGCCGAGCAGCGCCACGCCCGCGCCACGGGGGAAGCTGAGCTCCCTTGGCTCCTTCGAGAAGAAGAACCCGTTCGTCCAGCTCGTCGTCACCGGCGATGCACCGATCGACGACGCGTCGCCCGCCGGCGGCGAGAAGAAGAAGGCCGAGACCGGCGGCGGCAAGCCGACGGGGTTCTCGGTCGGGGAGAAGGCCGCTGCTCGGGCGGTGACGATCGTGAGCGTCAACGGATCGCGCCAGACGCTGCAGCCCGGTGCGACGTTCCCCGCCTCGGATCCCGTGTTCGTGCTCCTCGCGGAGCAGCCGACGTCGAAGTCGGTCGTCTTCGGCGTCGTCGGCGGCGCCTACCAGGGCGGATCGAAGAAGGCGAAGCTGACCGTCGGGAAGCCGCTCACCCTGGTGAACACCGCCACCGGGGCGAAGTACAAGGTCAGGCTCGTCTCGGTGGGCAGCGGGGACGCTCCCGAGAAGCCCGCCTCCTCGAAATGACCCGCAGGCTCCGCAGCCAGCAGGGCTTCGCGCTGATCGAGATGCTGATCGCGATCGTCGTGATCAACGTCGGCCTGCTTGCGATCCTGCTCGCGTTGAACTCCGGGATGGTCACCCTGAGGCGCTCCGCCGAGACGTCGACCGCCTCGGCGATCGCCGATCAGCAGCTGGAGCGGTACCGCGCACGGGCGTTCACGGCCATCTCCCTCGACACGGGCTCTCTCGCGGCGACCGATTCCACGTACCGGGCCGACTCGGCGTACTC
>JBFFGH010000078.1:0-10697 GCA_041557575.1 Gaiellaceae bacterium | reverse complement strand
CCGGATCGCCGGCACGGCTTCACGGGCCTGCGCCTGGCGCGCGACGCCTAGACGGGCTCGATGTAGGACGCGAGGCGCTCGGCGAGCGCCTCCATGACCTTCCGCTGGACGCGCGGATTCTCCTCCAGCACGCGCCGGAAGTCCCCGCGCGTGATGATGAAGCAGCGGAGAGGGGTCGTCGCCGTCACGGTCGCCGTCCGCCTGGTCGTCGTGATCAGTGCTATCTCGCCGAAGAACTCGCCGCCGGTGCGCGTGGCGATCCGCTTCCCGTGCTTCGTGACCTCGGCCTCGCCGTCCACGATGACGAAGAACTCCTGTCCGAGCTTGCCCTCCCGGCACAGCACCGTGCCCGGCACCACCTGGAGGTCCTCGCTGATCCGCGCAAGCTCCGTGAGCTCCTTCTTCGACAGGTCCTCGAAGAGCGGCGCCCGCTTCAGCGCCTCGACCTTGACGTTCTGGCTGAACAGCCGCACCGGCGGCAGTCTAGGTGGAAGACTTTCCCGATGGAAGGCGAGACCCGATACGCGAAGAGCGGCGACCTGCACATCGCCTACCAGCTCGTCGGCGACGGTCCCGTCGATCTGCTGCTCGCCCCCGGCTACCTCTCGCACCTCGAGCAGAACCAGTGGTGGCCCGGATACGGCCACTTCCTCGAGCGGCTCGGCTCGTTCTCCCGGGTCATCCTCTTCGACCGGCGCGGTACCGGGCTGTCCGACCGGATTCTCGCGCTCGGATCGTTCGAGGAGCTTCTCGACGACATCACGGCAGTGCTCGACGCCGTCTCGTCCGAGCGTGCGGCCCTTCTCGGGCAGGCGGAAGGGGGGCCGATGTGCGCGCTCTTCGCCGCCACGTTTCCGGAGCGGACTGCGGCGCTCGTCCTCAACGCCTCGTACGCGAAGCGCATGCGCGCGCCCGACTACCCGTGGGGTCTCGACGAGGAGTCGCGCGACCGGATCCTCGAGGGCTACGAGACGCGCTGGGGCACCGATCGCTTCGGGCTCCGAGCCCTCGCGCGGAGCATGGACGGCGACGAGCAGTTCCGGCGCTGGTACACGCAGGCGTGCCGCTTCGCCGGCACGCCCGGCTCCGCCCGAGCGTGGTTCCAGGCACAGATGCAGATAGACATCCGTGAGGTTCTCCCGGCGATCCGGGTGCCGACGCTGGTCATCCACCGCGTCGAGGATCCGGTCATCCCGATCCAGGCGAGCCGGCATCTGGCCGAGCACATCGCGGGTGCGAAGCTCGTCGAGCTGCCGGGTGTAGACCACTTCCCGTTCGTGGGGGACACCGACGGCTTGGTCGACGAGATCGAAGAGTTCCTCACCGGCTCACGTCCCACGCGTGAGCCGGACCGGGTGCTCGCCACGGTGCTCGTCACGGACATCGTCGGCTCGACCGAGCTGGCCGCAGACCTCGGCGACCGCCGCTGGGCAGAGCTCCTCGCCGAGCACCACCGGGTCGTGCGAGGGGCGGTGGACCGGTACCGGGGCAAGGTGGCGCGGGTCGAAGGAGACGGAACGCTGTCCACCTTCGACGGGCCTGCCCGGGCGGTTCAGTGCGCCCGTTCGATTGGGGACGAGCTGGCGCGCCTCGGGATCGGGGTTCGAGCAGGCATTCACACGGGTGAGATCGAGCTCGCCGAGAGCGGTCCGGAGGGGCTCGCCGTCCACATCGGCGCGCGCATATCGACGCTCGCCGAGGCCGGCGACGTGCTCGTCTCGAGCACCGTCAGAGATCTCGTCGTCGGCTCCGGGCTCGACTTCGTGGATCGCGGCACCTTCGAGCTGAAGGGCGTGCCCGGCTCGTGGACGATCTCGGCCGTCGCCGGCTGAGACGACCTTTCAGCGCATGAGCGCCGACGCCTCGGTCAGGACGTCGCCGAGGATGCCGGTGATCTCGTCGAACTCGGCCTGGCCCGCGACGAGCGGCGGCGAGATCTGCACGACGGGGTCTCCGCGGTCGTCCGAGCGGCAGATGAGACCACGCTCGAAGAGCGCGTTCGACAGGAAGCCGCGCAGGAGCTTCTCGCACTCGTCGTCCGAGAACGTCTCGCGCGTGTCCTTGTCCTTGACGAGCTCGATCGCGTAGAAGAAGCCCGTCCCGCGAAGATCGCCGACGATCGGGAGGTCGAGGAGCTGGGCGAGTGTGGCCCGGAACGCGTCCTCCGTCTCGCGGACGTGCTCGACGATCCGCTCGCGCTTCATGATCTCGATGTTCTTGAGCGCGATCGCGCACTGGACGGGGTGCCCGCCGAACGTGATCCCGTGCGAGAACATCGAGGTCGCGCCGAGGAAGGGCTCCATCACGTCGTCCGTCGCGATGACCGCGCCGATCGCCCCGTACGAGGAGGAGAGGCCCTTCGCGCTCGTGATGATGTCGGGGCGGATGTCGTAGCGCTCGGAGCCGAACCAGTAGCCGAGCCGCCCGAAGCCGGTGATCACCTCGTCGGCCGAGAGCAGGATGTCGTAGCGGTCGCAGATCTCGCGCACGCCGGCCCAGTACCCCTCGGGCGGCGTGAAGCAGCCGCCGGCGTTCTGCACCGGCTCCATGTGCACGAGGCAGATCGTCTCCGGGCCCATGAAGTTGATCGCCTGCTCGAGCTCGTCGAGCAGGAACTGCGTGAACTCGGCCTCCGTCTCGTCGAGCGGTCGGTGGTAGCGATTCGTGTTCGAGATGTGCCGAACCTCGGGCAAGAGCGGCTCGAACGGCGTCCGAATGGCCGGGATGCCGTTGATCGAGAGGGCGCCCATCGTCGTCCCGTGGTACGCGATGTGACGCGCGATCGCCTTGTACTTCCGCGGGGGCGTGCTCAGCGCGGCGACCAGCTCGTCGTGCCGCGTCTCGGGCCCCGAGAGGACCGCCTGGAGGTTCTTCGTGCCGCGCACCCGGAAGTACTGCCGCGCGAGCTTCCACGCGGACTCGACCGCCTCCGAGCCTCCCGAGCAGAAGAAGACGCGATTGAGGTTCCCCGGCGCGAGGGACGCAACCTCGGCCGCGAGCTCGATCGCGCGCGGGTGCGCGTACGACCAGTTCGTGTAGAAGGGCAGCTCCCGCATCTGCTCGAGGGCGGCCTGACCGATCTCCTCGCCGAACGAGTAGCCGATGTTCACCGAGAAGAGCCCCGCGAGCCCGTCGAGGTAGCGCTTGCCGTTCGTGTCTTCGAGGTAGCAGCCGTCACCCCGGACGATGATCGGGACGTCTGCCTTCTCGTAGCCGCCCATGCGGGTGAAGTGCATCCAGAGGTGCTCCTTGGCGGCGCGCTGCAGGTCGAGGGTCTCGGTGATGGTCATGCGACTCCTTTTGCCTTGTTCGAGCTTCGATACTCCCAGAGCACGTTGGCCAGGCCGATGCCGATCGCGACGAGGAAGATGGCGCTCGCGACGACGTTGACCTGGGGCGGGACGGCGACGCGGGCGATCCCCCAGACGAAGACCGGGAACGTCTGCTCCGGCCCCGCGTTGAAGTACGTGATCACGAAGTCGTCGATCGAGAGCGCGAAGCCGAGGAGCGAGGCCGCGAGCATCGCGGGCGCGAGCAGCGGCAGCGTCACCTTGCGGAAGGTGGTGAGCTCGTTCGCCCCGAGGTCCATCGCGGCCTCCTCGAGGTGGCGGTCGAACCCGATCAGCCGCGCCTTCACGGTCACGACGACGAACGAGACGATGAACATCACGTGCGCGATGAAGATCGTCCAGAAGCCGAGCTGGAAGATCGCCGTGGAGTTCAGGAAGAGCGTGAGGAGCGAGGCACCGAGGACGATCTCGGGAGTCGACATCGGCAGGAAGACGAGCACGTTGGTCGTCGAGCGGCCGACGAAGTGGTGCCGCACGATCGCCATCGCGATGAGCGTCCCGAGCGTCGTCGCGACCAGGGTCGAGAGGAACCCGATCTGGAGCGAGGTGATGACCGCGTCCCGGATCCCCTGAACCCTGTCCCAGTTGATCCAGTTGTCGATGGTGAACTCCTGCCAGACGTAGTTGAAGCGCCCCTTCGGCTTGTTGAACGAGAAGAGGATCACGACCGCGATCGGCAGCATCAGGTAGCCGACGATGAGCAGCGCGTACACCGTGAGGGCTTGCCGCTTCACCGCCCTCCAGGCCCGCGCCCCGGCGCTCAGCGAAGAGCGATGCTCCCGTGTCGCGACCGTCGTCATCCGGTGAGCTTCTCCGAGCCGACGATGCGCGCGTACAGGAGGAGCGCGATCAGGATCGAGCCCATGAGGATGAACGAGAGCGAGGCCGCGGTCGGATAGTCGAGCGACTCGAGGAACTTCGCCTGGATGACGTTGCCGATCATCGTCTGTTTCGGCGTCCCGAGAAGCGCCGCGTTGATGAAGTCCCCGGCCGCCGGGATGAAGGTCAGGAGCGTGCCCGCGACGATCCCCGGAGCGGAAAGCGGCAGCGTCACGCGAAGGAAGGCCTGCAACGAGGAGGCGTAGAGGTCCTTCGCAGCCTCGAGCAGTCGGGGGTCGATCTGCTCGAGCGAGACGTAGAGCGGCAGCGCCATGAAGGGGAAGAAGTTGTAGGTGATGCCCGAGACGACCGCGAAGGTCGTCGCGAGCAGCCGGCCGTTCTCACCGAGGATGTGAACGTCTTGGAGCAGCGCGACGACCGGGCCCTCGTCGGCGAGGATGTTGAGCCACGCGAGCGTCCGGACGAGGTACGTCACGAAGAACGGAGCCACGATGATGAGCAGGAAGAGATTCCTCCATGGGCCCGCTCTGAACGCGATCCAGTAGACGAGCGGGTACGCGAGTACGAGACACGCAACGGTCGCGATCCCCGCGTAGAGGAGCGAGCGCGTGAACTGCTCGCGGTAGTCGAGGAACGCACTCGAGAAGTTCGAGAACTCCCAGGTGAAGCTGAAGTTCGGGAAGATCCCGGACTGCAGCGACTGGTATCCGAGGAACCCGAGCGGGATCAGGAAGAAGATCGCGAGCCACAGGACCCCGGGGGCCAGGAGGAGGTACGGGGCCAGCCCCCGGTGCCTGTGGAAGAACGCTCCCAACGTGTTGCCGTTACTGCCCGAGCACGCCCTGCCAGGCGGTGATGTAGTCCGGATTGTCCAGGGCGGCCGAGTCGAACTGGTTGACCTTCGCGAGCGTCTCGTCGTCCGGGAAGATCAGCTGGTTGTTGGCCGTCTCCGGGTCTGTCTTCGCCAGCTCCTCCTTCGCGCCCTTCACCGGAGGCACGTAGTTGATGTACGCAGCGATCCGAGCGGCGATGTCGGGCCGGTACACGAAGTCCATGTACGTGGACGCCGTCGCGGCACTGCCGCCCTTGGGGATCAGCATGTTGTCGGTCCAGATCATGCCGCCGGGCTCCGGGATCGCCCACTTGAGCTTGGGGTTGTCGGCCAGGAGCTGGACGATGTCGCCGGACCACGCGACGCAGGCGGCGAGGTTGCCGTTCGCGAGCGGCCCCGTGTAGTCGTTGCCCGTGAACCGTCGAATCTGACCCGAGTCGACCGCGGCCTGCACCTTGTCGATGGCGGCCTGGAAGGTCTCGTCGGTCACGGTCGCGGGGTCGTCGCCGTTGTCGAGCATGACGAGCCCGACGGAGTCGGCGAGCTCCTTCAGCATCGTGACCCTGCCCTTCAGCTTCGGGTCGGTCAGCAGCTGGTCGATCGTCGTCACCGGCCCGGTCAGGTCCTCGTTCCAGGCGATGCCCGTCATCCCCGACTGCCAGGGGAGCGAGTACTCCCGGTCGGGGTCGAACGGCGGGCTCTTCTGCGCGTCGACGAGGTTGTCGATGTTCGGGATGAGGTCCTTGTCGAGCTTCTCCAGCCAGCCGTTGTCGATCAGGAGGCCCGGGAAGCGCGAGTTGTCCGTCATCACGATGATGTCGCGGTCGATCCCCTGCCCCTGCGACAGCCTGCCCTGGATCGTGGCGAAGTAGTCGGCGTTGTCGTTGATGTCCTCGTAGTAGTTCACCGAGATGCCCGTCTCCGTCGTGAAGTCCTCGAGCGTCGTCGGCTTGTCGATGTCGATGTAGAGCTCCCAGTTCGAGAAGTTCAGGACGTCCTTCAGCTCATCGCTGGCGTCGCCGCCGCCATCGCCGCCGCAGGCCGCAAGGATCGAGGGGAAGGCGAGCAACGCCCCTCCGGCGGCGCCGCGCCGCAGAAGCTCCTGCCTCGTCAGCCGTGGATTCATGTCAGCTCCTCCTCTGTCGACTGCTTGTCGGAGACCACGAAGGTGGACTCGGGGGCCCAGCTCAATGTGACCTCTTCCTCGGGCGAGGGCAGGCGGCCCCCGGCGCCGAGGTTCTGCTCGAACACCTGGACGGTGCCCGCTGCCGTTCGCACGACGATCTGGGTCGCGACGCCGATGTAGGCCGTCTCGACGATCGTCCCGCGAAGCTCGTTCGCTCCGCCGCCGGTGCCCAGCGTGATCTTCTCCGGGCGCACTCCGGCTTCGACTCGCCCCGTGTGGCCGCCGACGTCGGCGCGAACGACCTCGCCGCTGTCGAGACGGATGGCATCGGGGCCCTCGACCGTCCCGGAGAGGAGGTTCGAGGCGCCGAGAAAGCCGGCGACGAACCGCGTCGCCGGTCTCTCGTAGAGCTCTTGGGGTGGGCCGAGCTGCTCGACCCGACCGCTGTTCATCACCGCGATCGTGTCCGCCATCGTCATGGCCTCTTCCTGGTCGTGCGTGACGTGGACGAACGTGATCCCGACCTCGTTCTGGATGCGCTTGAGCTCCATCTGCATCTGCTTGCGGAGCTTGAGATCGAGCGCGCCGAGAGGCTCGTCGAGGAGCAGCACCCGCGGGTGGTTCACGAGGGCGCGTCCGAGCGCGACCCGCTGCTGCTGCCCTCCGGAGAGCTGCTTCGGCTTCCGCTTCCCGTAGCCGGCGAGGCCGACGAGCTCGAGCATCTCCGTCACGCGGCGCGTTCTCTCGTCTTTGGGGACGCGCTTGCGCTCGAGCCCGAAGGCGACGTTGTCCTCGATGGACATGTGTGGGAAGAGCGCGTAGCTCTGGAAGACGGTGTTGACGTCCCTCTTGTAGGGCGGAAGCCCCACGACGTCCTGGTCGCCGAGGAAGATCTGCCCTCGATTGGGCTCCTCGAAGCCCCCGATCATGCGGAGCGTCGTCGTCTTGCCGCAGCCGGACGGCCCGAGCAGGGCGAAGAACGACCCGCGGGGGATCTCGATGGAGATGCCGTCGACCGCGACGACGTCGTCGAACCGCTTGACGACGTCCTCGAGGCGAACGTCCGGGGCGACCTGAGCCATCAGCCCGCCAGCTTGACCGCCACGTGCTTGATGCGGGTGTACTCCTCCATCGAGTAGATGGACATGTCCTTCCCGTATCCGGACTCCTTGAAGCCGCCGTGCGGCATCTCGGAGGCGAGCGGGAAGAGGTGCTCGTTCACCCACACGGTTCCGAAGTCGAGCTTCGCGGCAACCTTCATCGCCCGCCCGACGTTCTCCGAGAACACCGAGGCGGCGAGCCCGTAGCGGACGTCGTTGGCCATCTCGATCGCCGCGTCGTCGGACGCGAACGGCTGCATCGTGACGACGGGGCCGAACACCTCGTTCTGGACGATCTCCGCCGTCTGGTCGACGCCGGTCACGATCGTCGGCTTGACGAAGAAGCCGCGGTCTCCGAGCGTCTCGCCGCCGGTCACGATCGTCGCCTTCGCCTGCGTCGCCCGCTCGATGAACCCGAGCACGCGTTCCTGCTGCTCTGCGGAGATGACCGGCCCCATGCCCATGTCGTCGTCCGTCGCCGGGTCGCCGACGGTCATCGCCTCGACGACCTTCGTCGTCTCGGAGAGCACGTCGTCGTAGATCTTCTCGCTGACGAGGATCCGCGAGGACGCCGTGCAGTCCTGGCCGGAGTTGAAGTACCCGCCGATCTTGATCGCCTCGGCGACGGTCGCCGGATCGGCGTCGTCGAGCACGACCATCGGCGCCTTGCCGCCGAGCTCGAGGTGGACGCGCTTCACGGTCTCGGCCGCATTGGCGGCGATGAGCTTCCCCGTCGCCGTGTCCCCGGTCAGCGACACGAGCCGGATGTCGGGATGGCGCACGAGCGCATCGCCGGCCGGGATGCCGTCGCCAGTGACGACCTGGAGCACGCCCGGCGGGATCACCTCTTGCGCGAGCTCGACGAACCGGAGCATGGTGAGCGGCGTCTGCTCGGCGGGCTTGATGATCTGCACGTTGCCCGCTGCGAGCGCAGGCCCTATCTTCCAGACGGCCATGAAGAGCGGGTAGTTCCAGGGGCAGATGCCTGCGACGATCCCGAGCGGCTCGCGCCTGATCATCGAGGTGTAGCCCTCGACGTACTCGGCGGCGGACTTGCCCTCGAGATTGCGTGCCGCGCCTGCGAAGAAGCGGAGGTTGTCCGACATCATCCCGGGCTCGTCCACGGCGACCCACCAGGGCTTGCCGACGTTCAGGGACTCGAGGCGCGCCAGCTCCTCTGCGTGCTCGTCGATGACGTCGGCGAGCTTGAGGAGGAGGTCCATGCGATCCTTGGGCGTCTTCGACTGCCACTCCTCCCACGCCTTCTTCGCCGCGTCCACCGCACGATCGACGTCCTCGGCAGTGCCCTTGGGCACCTCGGCGATGACGTCGCCGGTCGCCGGGTTGAGCACCTCCATCGTCTCGCCGGACGTCGAATCGACGAACTCACCTCCGACGAACATCTTCTGCTGCGTCACCGAAACGCTCACTCCATGCCTCCGATCCCCGGGAACCCGGTGAGCGTATCGTGCTAGAACGCGCCATGTGAGAGTGCTCGTGGTCGGGACGGGCGGCGTCGGCTCGGCGTTCGCGGGGATCGCGGCGCGGCGTGACTTCTTCACGCACTGCGCGTTCGCCGACTACGACCCCTCGCGATCCGAGGCGGTCGTCACCCGGGTCGGCGACGCCCGCTTCAGCTCGCACCGCGTGGACGCCTCGGATCGGGACGACGTCGTCCACCTCATCGGCGAGACGGCTCCGGACGCAGTGCTGAACGCCGTGGACCCGCTCTTCGACGTCCCGATCTTCGAGGCCTGCCTGGAGGCCGGGGTCACGTACCTCGACATGGCGATGACGCTCTCCGAGCCCCACCCGTCCCGGCCGCACTCGGAGACCGGCGTGAAGCTCGGCGACTACCAGTTCGAGCGGGCAGCCGCCTGGGAGGAGCGCGGCCTGCTCGCGCTCCTGGGCATCGGGGTCGAGCCGGGCGCCGCAGACGTGTTCGCCCGACACGCCGCGGACGAGCTCTTCTCGGAGATCGACGAGGTCGGCGTGCGCGACGGGGCGAACCTCGTCGTCGAGGGCTACGACTTCGCCCCGACCTTCTCGATCTGGACGACGATCGAGGAGTGCCTCAATCCCCCGGTGGTCTGGGAGCGCGATCGCGGCTGGTACACGACCGAGCCGTTCTCGGAGCCGGAGGTGTTCGACTTCCCCGAGGGGATCGGCCCCGTGGAGTGCGTCAACGTCGAGCACGAGGAGGTCATGCTCGTCCCGCGCTGGGTCGACTGCAGGCGCGTGACGTTCAAGTACGGGCTCGGCGACGAGTTCATCGGCGTGCTGAAGACGCTCCACAAGCTCGGCCTGGACTCGAAGGAGAGGATCACGGTCAAGGGGGTCGAGGTGGCCCCGCGCGACGTCGTCGCGGCCGCCCTGCCCGATCCGGCCACGCTCGGCGAGCGAATGACGGGCAAGACCTGCGCGGGGACCCTCGTGACCGGGCTCGGGAAGGACGGAGAGCCGCGGAAGACCTACCTGTACCACGTCGTCGACAACGAGTGGTCGATGCGCGAGTACGGATCCCAGGCGGTCGTCTGGCAGACCGCGATCAACCCCGTGATCGCGCTCGAGCTGCTCGCGAGCGGTGAGTGGAAGGGCGTCGGCGTGCTCGGGCCGGAGGCGTTCCCGGCGCAGCCCTTCCTCGACAAGCTCGCCGAGTACGGCTCGCCCCACGGCGTCCTCGAGCTCGAGCCCTAGCCGAAGCGCCGTACGCGAATCCACGCCGCGGTCGGAGGCAAACTACTGACGCCCACGCGCGCGAGCCGAGGGACACTTGTGCTTGACGAATAGTGAGAGAGGAGGTGTGCGCAATGAGGCGCGCACTGCTGCTTCTCGTCGCTGCCATTGCACTGGTCGTCGTCCCGCTCGGGGCGGCAGAGACGACCTATACCGACCCGGCCGGGGACTCCGGCTCGGGACCGGACATCACCACCGTGACGGTGTCCAACGACGATGCCGGCGTGGTGACGGTGAAGATGCCGGTGTCACTCGTGCCGTGGTCGCTCATCGGGATGATGGTCGATGGCGATCGCGATCCGTCTACCGGAGACGAATTCGGGACCGAGGGCATGATCGCAATAGCGAACGTGGGTGGGATCGTGGTTGCGGCCGCACTCGACGCGGACGGCGACGAGCTTCCGCGTGTCTCAACTCCGGCGAGCTTCGTCGACGGCGTCCTCCAGTACTCGTTCCCGAGGGAGGCGTTCTCCATCGACCAGGCGTTCGCGTTCGGGTTCATCTCGGCGCTGGTCGTCGACGATGAGCCCGTGCTCGGCGACTTCGCTCCAGCTGACCCTTGCATGCTGCGCGACGTACGGTGCAGCCAGCTCTGGGTGTACGAGCTCATAGGCGTGGCTCCCGCTCCGCCGCCACCGCCTGCGGTCAAGCCGATGATCGGCAAGCCGAAGGCGACACCGGCCGCACCGATGGCGGGGAAGAAGTTCACGGTG
>JBFFGH010000077.1:0-11083 GCA_041557575.1 Gaiellaceae bacterium | reverse complement strand
TCGCTCACGTCGTCGGCCAGACGAAGATCCCGAAGCAGTCGGGGCCCGTGTGCGCCCCGACCGCAGCGCCCACACGGTAGCGCTCGACGACCCGGACGCCGGCGGCCGCGAGCGCCTCGTGCGCGAGCCGGTCGGCCGCGGGCTCCACCTCGCGCGCGGCGTGCCCGACGGCGACGCAGAGCTCCCGCCCGGTGGCGAGCCGGATCACCTCGCCCGCCATCGCGTCGACGGCGTCTTCGATCGAGTCGGCGACGCCGAGCGGCGTGGAGCCTCCGCCCTCGAACCGAAGCACGGACCACTCTCCGTCCCCGGGGACGCGCCCTCCGGCTCCCGCCCGGACGACGAACGCGTTGTCGAGCCCCCGCGAGATGCGGATCGCGGCACCCGCCACCTCGGCGGCCGTCCCGCCCGCCGCGGCGACCTCGGCGGCGGCGCGCACGCAGACGCCGACCCCGTAGCTCGCGGCCTCCGTGTCGACGACCGTGACGGGAACGGGCGCGCCCCCCGCGGCGAGCTCGGCCGACGCCACCATGCCCGATGCCCGGGCGTCCAGGTGGACGGAGACCACCGCCGACGCGCCGCTCGCCGCCGCCCTTTCGTAGGCCGCGGCGAAGACGGCAGGCCCGGGATGTGCCGTCGTGGCACGGGCACCCTCGCGCTGGCGCTCGTAGAAGGCGTCGAGGGAGAGCTCGTCGGCGTCGATCTCCTCGCCGTCGAGGGCGACGAAGACCGGCACGACCTCCACGCCGAGGCTCGACGCCGCCGCCGGCGAGACGAGCGCGCTCGCGTCGGTGCAGACCGCGACGCGGCTCACGGGGCGACCTCCAGCTCGTCGGGGAGCCCCTTGCGGAGCTCGCTCGCCGTTCGCGCGGCGACCATGAGCGTCGTCGCCGCGTTCGCGAGGGGGAGCGCGACGGTCGGCTCCGGCCCCCACGAGTTCGGCAGCCGCCGCCTCCACCAGACGACGCTCGCGAGCAGCCACGCCGCCGATGCCGCTGCGGTCGAGGCGAGGCCGGGCCGTCTCAGGCCGGGGATGCGCGCCGTGCCGACGGCGACGGCGAGGTCGAACGGGGCCCAGGCCGGGAACGTGTACAGGCACTGCCCGAAGCTCGTCGCGAGGCCCTTGCCGCCGCGGAAGCCGTTCCACACCGGGTAGCAGTGGCCCGCCACCGCGCCGACGCCGGCCGCGTGCGCTCCGGCGTCCCCCGCGATCATGCGCCCGGCGGCGCAGCCCGCGAAGCCCTTCGCGACGTCGGCGACGATCACGAACCGGCCCGCGCCTCCGAGGGCTCGTAGAGCGTTGATCCCGCCGGGATTCCTGCTCCCGACGTGCCGGAGATCGACACGGCTTCGAGTTGCCGCGCGCGCGGCGAGGTCGGCTGACGGTACGGTGCCGACGAGGTAGCCGAATGCGAACGACACGAGCAGGCGGAACGGGCGCATGAGCACGAGAGGGGAATGATGCGGGTACGAGCCTTCGCGGCGGCGGGTGCACTCGCCGGGCTCTGGGCGCTCGTCGTCCGCGGGTCGCTGACCCTCGACCTCGGCCTCGGCCGTCGGCATCGGCGGCTCGGCCCCATCACCGTCACGATCGCCGCGCCGAGGGACGTCGTCTACGACGTCGTCTCGAGCCCCTACCTCGGTCGTGCGCCGCGCGCCGTGCGGGCCAAGCTGGCCGTCGTCGAGCGCGGAAGCGACCTCGTCCTCGCGGAGCACTTCACGCCGGCGTACGGCCTCGTCGCGACGACGCTCGAGACGGTGCGGTTCGAGCCGCCCGAGCGCGTGCACTTCCGGCTCGTCCGCGGGCCCGTGCCCCACGTCGTCGAGCAGTTCAGGCTCGTGGAGACGGACGGCGGCACCCGCCTCGAGTACGACGGCGAGCTCGGCACGGATCTCTGGTTCCTCGGCCAGCTCTGGGGGGCGGCGGTCGCGAGGACGTGGGAGGCGACCGTGTCGTCGTCGCTCGAGGCGGTCCGGGTCGAGGCCGAGCGGAGAGCGGGCCTCGCGTAGCGGCCGCCGATGGGCGCCGGTCAGTGGAGCGCCCGGAGCGCGTTCAGGATCACCGCGACGTCGATGACCTCCTGGAGCAGCGCGCCCGAGGCCGGCGGCAGGTAGCCGAAGGCCGCGACCACCATCGCCGAGAGGCTGAGCCCCAGGCCGACGAGAACGCTCTGGCGGGCGATCGCGAACGAGCGCCGGCCGATGAGCACGGCGTCGACGACCCGATCGACGCGGTCGACGGTCACGACGACGTCCGCGGTCTCGGAGGAGATCGTCGCGCCCTGTGCGCCCATCGCGACGCCGACGTCGGCGAGCGCGAGCGCGGGGGCGTCGTTGATGCCGTCGCCCACCATCATCACCGGCCGCAGCTCCTCCTGCGAGCGAACGGCCTTGACGACGTCGAGCTTGTCCTCCGGGGTCTGCTCCGCGTAGACGCGATCCGCGCCGAGGAGACGGCCGACGCTCTCGGCGAACTCCGCGCGGTCGCCCGAGACGAGCGCGACGTGGCGGATGCCGGCGTCGCGGAGGCCGTCGGCGAGGCCCGCGGCATCGGGCCGCACGTGGTCGGCCATGACGATCGCGCCCACGAGTCTGCCGTCGACGGCGACGAGCACGTTTGCGCGCCCCGTGTTGGAGGATCCGTCGAGCGCTCTCGAGACCTCGATCGCGTCTCCGAGCCCCTGGCTCTCGAGCCAGCGGCTCGAGCCGACGAGGACCTCGTGGCCGTTCACCGTTCCGCGTATCCCCTGACCGGCCGCCTCGTTCGTGCCGGACGGCGACCAGAGCGTGATGCCGCGTTCCAGGGCCCCGTGCACGATCGCCTCCGCGAGGACGTGCGCCGAGTTCTGGTCGAGCGAGGCTGCCAGCTGCAGGACCTCGTCCCCGGAGATCCCGTCGAGCGCGACCACGCGCTCGATCTCGGGCTCCCCCGTCGTGACCGTGCCGGTCTTGTCGAGGAGCACGGTTCTCGCTCCGGCGAGCATCTCGATCGCCCCGCCCCCCTTCACGATGATCCCCCGTCGCGCCGCGCGCGACAGCCCCGCGACGAAGGCGATCGGGGCGGCCAGGATGAGCGGGCACGGGGTGGCGACGACGAAGACGGCGAGGGCTCGCACGGGATCACCGCTCGCCGCCCACGCGATCCCCGCGAGGGCAGTCGTCAGGGCGAGGAACACGATCGCGTAGCGGTCGGCCATCCGGACGAACGGCGCGCGCTGCTCGGACGCCTCGCGCACGAGCCGGACGACGGCGGCGTACGCCGACTGCGCGGCCGGCCTCGTGAGGACGAGGTCGAAGGAGTCGCCCGCGTTCGCTGTCCCCGATTGGACCGGCAGCCCGGGCCTCACGGTGACCGGGAGGGGCTCTCCGGTGAGGGCCGCCGTGTCGATCACGGCCTCGTGGCCGGACGCCACGACGCCGTCGGCGGGGATCACCTCTCCCGCTCTCACGACGACGACGTCACCCGTCTCGAGCTCGCCCACGGGCACCTCGACGATCGCGTCCCCGTCGCGGCGATGGCCGATGCGCGGCGCGCGGTCGACGAGGAGGCGAAGCTCGCGACTCGCTCGTCCCCGCGCGTAGTTCTCGAGCGAGTTCCCGCCCGAGAGCATGAGCGCGATGATCGCCCCGGCGAGGTACTCGCCGAGCACGAGCGCGCCGACGATCGAGACGAGGGCGATGAGGTCGACCCCGACGTCGCCGCGCAGCAGCGAGCGCGCGACGCCGATCGCGAGCGGGATCCCGACGGCCGCCGTCGCGACGGCCCAGACGGCGTCGGCCGCAGCATCGTCGCCCGACGCCCAGAGGAAGACACCGAGGGCGAGGGCGAAGAGGATCGTGACCGCGAGAGCAAGGTCGAGGTGCCGTCTCACGGCGTCATCGTCACGCCCTGCGAGCGGCGCGGCATCCGCAATCCACCGAACCATCGGGGGGCTTGTCCGTGGTCGTCCCGGTGGGCTCGGAGACCCGGATACGCCCCCCTACCCATGTGAGTAGCCCGGCGTGCGAGTTATTACCGATGGCCGCGGAGTCCTCTAGGGTCTATCCATTCAAAAAGCGTCTGGGAGGGCGATGAGCCGCGTTCTGGACTCGTTCACGGCCGGTTCAGTCGGGCTGGTCGCTACAAGCGAAGAAGACTCGAGGCCTCTCGAGCTGATCGATGGATCGCGGGTCGCGGTCATCGGCGGAGGCCCTGCAGGATCCCTCTTCTCCTACTTCCTGCTGAAGACGGCGCACGCGGTCGACCTCTCCATCGACGTCGACATCTTCGAGCCGCGGTCGTTCGATCGCTGCGGCCCCGGAGGCTGCAACCACTGCGGAGGGATCGTCTCCGAGTCGCTCGTGCAGATCCTGGCGACCGAGGGCATCAAGCTCCCGGCCGGCGTGGTCCGTCGCGCGATCGAGTCCTACGTCGTGCACATGGACGTGGGCAGCGTGCGCATCGAGAGCCCGGTCGGGGAGCGCCGGATCGCCGCGCTCTACCGGGGGCACGGTCCGCGGCAGGGTGAGGACCTCCCGGGCGAGAGCTTCGACCGGTACCTCATGAAGATGGCGATGGGGCAAGGGGCGCAGGTCGTCCCGCGGCTCGTGGGCGGCATCGACTGGAGCGGCGACCTGCCTCGCGTGTTCGAGCCGGGCCAGCCCGGAGATCCGTACGACCTCGTCTGCATCGCATCCGGGGTCAACAGCAACTTCCTGCGGCTGCTCGAGGGCTCCGGGGTCGAGGTGACCCCGCCGGAGACCACGCGCACGTACATCTGCGAGTTCCGTGCGGCCGACGGAAGCGCGGAGGAGCGCCTCGGGCACTCCATGCACGTCTTCCTCCTCGACATCCCGCGCCTCGAGTTCGCCGCGCTCATCCCGAAGGGCGAGTACGTGACGATGTGCCTGCTCGGCGAGGACGTCGACCAGGAGCTCGTGCACGAGTTCCTCACCTCGCCCGAGGTGAGGCGCTGCCTTCCCGTCGACGAGCTGCCGTGCGTGTGCCAGTGCTCGCCGATGATCAACCTCCGCGGCGTGCGCGAGCCGTTCGCCGACCGGCTGGTCATCGTGGGCGACGGCGGGATCACCCGGCTCTACAAGGACGGGATCGGCGCCGCATTCCGCACCGCCAAGGCAGCGGCCACGACGGCGGTCATCCAGGGGATCTCGGAGGACGCATTCCGGCGCAGGTACATGCCGACGTGCTCGTCGATCGCGTCGGACAACTCGATCGGAAGGTTCATGTTCGCCTTCACGCACGTCTTCAAGCACGCCCGCTTCACGCGGCGGGCGATCCTGCGCAAGACGACGGTCGAGCAGTCCCGGGCGGACGGCCCCAAGCGGTTGAGCTTCGTGCTCTGGAACATGTTCACGGGCAGCGCGCCGTACAAGGAGATCTTCGTCTCGGCGCTGCACCCCGGCTTCATCGGGGGCCTGCTCTGGAACCTCCTGGCCGGCTCGTGGCCGACGCGACGACGAAAGCGGGTCGCCAGTGCGGAGCGGTGACCTCGGCACCGTCTACTCGAGCGGTCAGGAGATCGTCAGGGAGGGCGACGTGGGTGCGTGCATGTACGTCATCCAGCAGGGGCAGGTCGAGGTCGTGTCCGGACAGGACGGCAACCTCCAGCGCCTGGCCCTCCTCGGCGAGGGGGACTTCTTCGGCGAGATGGCGCTCTTCGGTGGAGAGGAGCGGTCGGCGACGGTCAGGGCCGTCGGCGATGCGCGGGTGCTGAAGGTGGACAAGCGGACGCTGCTGCGGCGCATCCAGGAGGACCCGCTCCTCGCCCTCAACATCCTCGAAGCGCTGTCCAACCGCATCCGGCGGCTCAACGAGCGCGTCACCGCGAGCGAGGGGGCATCGTGACCGCGTCGCCGACTCCCGACGGCATCGGCCGCATCACTCCCTCGTTCCGCCCCGAGCAGCTCGAGCAGCTCCCGCCCTGCCAGTACAACTGTCCGACCTCCGGCCTCATCCGGACCTGGATCGGGGTCGTCGCGCAGCGGCGGAAGATGGGCCTGAGCGACGATCAGGCCTTCGACGAGGCCTGGTCGGTCATCGCGTCCCGCAACCCCTTCCCCGCGGCGCTCGGGCGGATCTGCCCGCACGAGTGCGAGGCCGACTGCAACCGGGCGACGCTGGACGAGGCCGTCTCGATCAACGCGATGGAGCGCTTCCTCGGCGACTGGGCGATCCAGCGGTCGCTCCCGCTCCCGCTGCTCGAGGAGTCGCCGCAGCCCGAGTCGGTCGGCGTCATCGGCGCGGGCCCGTCGGGGCTGTCGTTCGCGTACCAGATGGCTCGCAGGGGCTACTCGGTGACGGTGTACGAGGGCCAGGAGCAGCCCGGGGGCATGCTCCGCTACGGGGTTCCGGAGTACCGGCTGCCGTCGGACGTCCTCGATGCCGAGATCGGGCGCATCGTCGACCTCGGGGTCGAGCTGCGGCTCGACACCGCCATCGGCCGTGACGTCGAGCTGAAGGATCTCCGCGAGCGACACGACATCCTCTACGTCGGCATCGGCGCCCAGCAGGGACGCGACCTCGGCCTCGGCGAGGACTCGTTCTCCGAGGCGTGGCGCGGGATCGAGTACCTCGAGGCCGTGAAGAACGGGCGGAAGGTGGACCTCGGAGCGCGAGTCGCCGTCATCGGCGGAGGGAACACCGCGATCGACGCTGCCCGCACCGCGAGGCGCGGCGGCGCGGAGGTCACGCTCGTGTACCGGAGGTCGCGGGACGAGATGCCGGCGAGCGCGCACGAGGTGGTCGAGGCGGAGGAGGAGGGAGTCGGGCTCCAGTTCCTCGTCTCGCCCGTGGGCCTCGAGCGGGGGCCGAACGGCGACCTGATCCTCCGGGGGGCGAGGATGGAGCTCGGCGAGCCGGACGAGTCTGGCCGCCGCGCAGCCGTCCCGATCCCGGGCGCGGGGGTCGAGATCGCAGTCGACTCGGTCATCGCGGCGGTGTCGCAGGAGCCGGTGTGGGAGGGCCTCGAGAGCCTGCACGAGGACGGTCGGCTCGTCACCGGCCCCGGCGGGCAGATCGAAGCCGACGTCTGGGGAGGCGGCGACGCGATGCGCCTGGGGGTCGCGGGAGACGCGATCGTCCACGGCCGGCTCGCGGCCGAGAGCATTCACGCCCGCCTGCGGGGGCTTCAGGAGCCTTCCCCGGGCAAGCCGTCCCCGATCGGCCCCGAGGAGATCCTCTTCCCGTTCCATCCCCCCGTCGAGCGGTCGTCCCCGACGCGGATCGACCCGGCGTTGAGGCTCGCGCAGCCCGACCTCGAGGTCTCCCGGGGCATCACGAGGGAGCAGTTCCTCCAGGAGGCCGGTCGCTGCATGTCGTGCGGCTCGTGCTTCGGGTGCGAGCAGTGCTTCATGTTCTGCAACGCGCAGTGCTTCACGCGCGTCGACGAGGCCTCGCCCGGCACGTACTTCACCCTGTCGCTCGACGCCTGCGAGGAGTGCGGGAAGTGCGTCGAGGTGTGCCCGTGCGGGTTCCTCCAGACGTCGTGCGGCGGCGGCTGCTGAGCGGCACCTGCGACGAGGCTGCGACCCGTGCACTGCTCGATCTGGACCTACGTGGGCGACCCGGACGACCTCGTCGCACGGTACGAGGCGATGATCGCCGAGGTGCCGGAGGAGAACATGCGCTTCCACGCCTGCGCGCGCACGGAGGACGGGATCGTCATCTTCGACACCTGCCCCTCGAAGGAGGTCTTCGACGACTTCTACGGCCGGCCCGAGGTGCGGGCGCTCTTCGCGCGACACGGCCTCGACCAGCCGGCCGAGAGCGTCGACTTCCCGGTCGTCCGCGCATACGCGGGCGGCGCACGCGTCGACGAGTCGTAGCCCGGCTGGCCGTCGCGCCGCGAGCGCGCAATGATTCGGGCACGAGCAGCGGCGCCTCACCGATCCTGACCCCGGATCGGAGGATCCGGGTCTTCGTCTCCGCGACGCTCGGGGAGCTCGCGCCGGAGAGGGCTGCCGCGCGTGCGGCCATCGAAGGGCTCCGCTTCACTCCGGTGCTCCTCGATCTCGGCGCCCGGCCGCATCCACCCAGGGCGCTCTACCGCGCCTACCTCGAGCAGAGCGACGTCTTCGTCGGCATCTACTGGCAGGAGTACGGCTGGGTCGCTCCGGGAATGGAGGTCTCCGGCCTCGAGGACGAGTACCTCCTCGCCCGGCCGAAGCCGAAGCTCGTCTACGTGAAGAAGGCCGCCGGGGAACGCGAGCAGCGCCTGCAGGAGCTGCTCGGGCGAATCGCCTCCGACAACGTCTCCTACCGGCACTTCGAGACCTCCGAGGAGCTCTCCGAGCTCCTCGCGGAGGATCTCGCCCTGCTCGTCTCGGAGCGGTTCGCACCCCCGGAGCGCGAAGATGCTCCCCGCCCCCGGGCGGTTCCGGCGCCGCCCGCCCCCACGAGCACGTTCGTCGGGAGGCGGGCGGAGGCGGACGAGGTGGTCCGGCTGCTCCGGCAGCGCGAGATCCGCCTCGTGACCCTCGTGGGGCCCGGAGGCATCGGCAAGACCCGGCTCGCCATCGAGGCAGCGCGCCGCGTCGCGGAGGAGTACGCGGACGGCGTCGCCTTCGTCCCGCTCGCACCGGTCTCCGGGTCCGAGAACGTCCCCGGTGCCGTCGCGGAGGCGCTCGGCATCGCCGGTGAGGCCGGGCAGACGCTCCTCGAGCGGCTGCGAGTCGAGATCGGCCCGCAGGAGGTCCTGCTCGTGCTCGACAACGTCGAGCACGTGCTCGACGCGGGGCCGTTCGTGGCCGAGCTGCTCGCCGCAGCTCCCGGACTGCGCGTCCTCGCGACGAGCCGGTCGAGGCTCGACGTCTCGGGCGAGCACCTCTTCCGCGTTCCGCCCATGAGCCTCCCGGAGCAAGGCGAGGGCGAAGCCGACGTGATCGCCCGATCCGACGCCGTGCGCCTCTTCACGGCGCGTGCGGAGGCCGCCGGGTGGACGACGACGGAAGCAGATGCGTCGATCGTCGCCGAGATCGTCCGCCGCCTGGACGGGCTCCCGCTCGCGATCGAGCTCGCTGCCGCCCAGGCGCGGCTCGTTTCGGCTGGGCTCATCCACACGCGCCTGCCCTGGCGGCTCGACCTCGCCGGCGCGCCCCGGGACGCCGAGGAGCGCCATCGAACCCTGCGGAGCACCATCGCGTGGAGCTACGACCTGCTCGACGAGCCGGCCCGCCGGTTCTTCGAGGTGCTGTCGGTCTTCGCCGGCGGCTTCTCCCTGGACGCCGTCGAGGCGGTCGCCGGGGCGGGCGACGACGTGGAGGAGCTCCTCGCGTCGCTCGTCGACGCCAGCATGGTCACGACCGCGCCGTCGTCCCTCACGGGCGTTCGCTTCGGGATGCTCGAGACGCTCCGCGACTTCGCGGCCGAGCACCTCGAGGCGCGCGGCGCGCGGGACGAGGCCGCGCTTCGCCATCTCGACTACTTCATCGGCGTCGCCGAGGACGCGTACCTCGCTTCGCCGGAGAGGCTCTCGCTCACCCGGGCGAGGCTGCACGAGGAGCGAGACAACCTCCGGGCCGCGCTCGACGAGGCGATGCGCGTGAGCGGCGACGACGCGGTTCGCCTGGCCGGAGCCCTCGGCGGCTACTACTTCCGGCGTGCGCTGGGGGGCGAGGGCCGGCCCGCGCTCGAGGCCGCGCTCGCCGCCGCTCCCGACGCTCCTGCCGAGTGGCGCGCCCGTGCCCTCGTGTACGCGGCATGGCTCGCCGCGGAGCAGGACGACTGCGACGAGGCGGACCGGCAGGCGGGCGTCGCGCTCGACCTCTACCGGGCGCTCGGGGACGAGCGGGGAGCCGGGGTGGCGCTGAACACGCTCGGGTACTCGGCGTCCGCGCGCGGGGACCTCGAGCGGGCGGTCGCGTTCTACGAGGACGCCTACGCATCGTTCTCCGAGACGGAGCACGACTGGCGCCTCTATGCCGCCGTCAACCTCGCGACCGTGCTCGTCGCCGCGCGTCGGAGCCTGGACGAGGCCCGGCACCTGCTCCTCGAGGCCCTCGACTACTTCGCTCCGCACGGGTTCGAGGACGAGGCCGCATCCGTCAAGCTCCGGCTCGCCGAGGCGGACGAGGCGGTCGGCAGGCTCGCCGACGCGCGCGCGTGGGTCGAGGAGGGCGCCGCCACCACGCGGCGCATCGGGAACCGCAAGCTCCTCGCCTGGGAGCTCGGGCGGCTCGGTCACATCGAGGCCGCAGACGGGCGGCTCGGTGAGTCGGCTCGTGCCTACGCGGAGTCGTTCGAGCTCCACGCCGAGCACGGCCAGCGCTCGGGGCTCGCGCTCTGCACGGAGTGCATCGCCGCGCTTGCGCTCCGTGGCTCCGATCACGAGCGGGCGGCGCGGCTGCTCGGAGCGGCGCACGCCATTCGCGCGGGGCTCGACGTGGCCGTCCCGGACGTCGAGCGTCTCGAGGCGCTCGAGACGGAGACAGGCGCACGCGCGGAGCTCGGCGACGCCCTCTTCGAGCAGGCGTTCGCCGCCGGTCGGGCGCTCGACGGGGCGGAGCTGTCGGCGCTCGTCGACGAGTCGGTCGCCGCCTTCGGCACCGTGCGCTAGGGGGCGGTCGGCCGCTCAGCGCCTCTGCGGACGGTCAGTGAGGGAGCTGCAGGTCGTCGGGGTACCCGTTCCGGTGCGCAGCGGCGGACTTCATCGCGACGATCGTCACCGTGGCCGCATTCGCGAGCACGAGCGCCGCGGTCGGTCTCGGCCCCCACGAGTTCGGGAGCTTCCGCCGCCACCAGATCGCGCTCATGAGCAGCCATGCGGCCGACGCGGCCGCCGTCGAGGCCAGCCCGGGTCGTCGCAGGCCCGGGATGCGGGCCACGCCGACCGCCATGCCGAGGTCGACCGGCGCCGCGACCGGAAACGTGTACAGGCACTGCCCGAAGCTCGTCGCGAGGCCCTTGCCGCCGCGGAACGCCGACCAGGCCGGGTAGCAGTGACCGAGCACTGCCGAGGTGCCCGCGATATGAGCCCCGAGGTCGTCTGCGAGGAGGCGCCCCCCGGCACACGCGGCGTAGCCCTTCGCGACGTCGGAGGCCACGACCGCGCGCCCGATCGAGTTGCCGAGCACGCGCGCCGCGTTC
>JBFFGH010000076.1:0-11203 GCA_041557575.1 Gaiellaceae bacterium | reverse complement strand
GGCGTGGTGATCGCGCGCGAGTTCGGGCGGAGCGAGCAGACCGACGGCCTCCTCGCGGCCTACGGGGTCTTCATCGTCCTCGCCATCGCCGCGCAGGCGATCCGGGTCGCCCTGCTTCCCAGCCTCGCGAAGGCCCGCGCGGAGAGTCGCCTGGCGAGCGAGATGGCGGGCTTCGCGCTCGCCATCACGGTCGTGGCCGTACCCCTGGTGCTCGTCGCCGAGCTCGAAGCCGACGAGCTCGCGAGCCTGCTCACCGGCGGCGGTGTCGCGGGCGACACGGCCGCCGAGGCGCTGCGCTGGATGGTCCCGGCGGCGGTGGCCTACCTCTACGCATCCCTGGCGGCCAGCAGCCTGGCCGCCCTCGACGACTACGGGACCGCCGCACTCGGCTTCGCTCTCGGGAGCATTGCGGGGCTCCTGCTGATCGTCTCGCGAGCCGAGCCGGACGGGATCGTCGCGGTCGCCTGGGGGATGACGCTGAACGGCACGATCGCGTTGCTCGTTCCCTGCATCGGCCTTCTCGTCAAAGCGGTGGGGGAGCGCGTTCCCGCTCGGGCCGCGCGACCCGGAGGGCTCTCGTTGCGCTCCCGGGTCGGGATGTTCGCGACCGGGGCGATGCTGCCTCTCGCGCTGCAGCTCCTCTACCTCACGTGCCTCGCGCTCGCCGGCCGGCTGGGGCCGGGAGAGGCGACGAGCTTCGTCTATGCGTACCTCGCCGCCGCGTCCCTCGTCACCGTCACCGCAGCGTCGATGGGGCTCGTCACGTCGGTGCCGCTCACGCGCGCCGGTCTCGGAGCCGCTGCCGCCGCGCGGCATGTCGTCTCGACGTCGTGGCTTGCGCTCGTCTTCGTCGGCGCCGCCGCCGGCGTCTTCGCGCTCGCCGGAGGACAGGTCGTGGAGGCGCTCCTGGGCGACGCGTATGCGGGGGACATCGGGGCGGACCTGGGGAGGCTCGTCGTCGCCATGAGCCCCTGGATGATCGCTTCGATCGGCGTGACCGTGACCTTCCCGCTCGCGTTCGTCGCCGGGCGGACGCGCGGCCTCGTCTGGCTCGCCCTGGGCGTCGTGGCGCTCCAGATCCCGCTCGCGTGGGCCGCGGGCGAGGTGCTCGGGCTCACCGGCCTCGCCCTCGCTCTCGCCCTCGCAACCGGCTTCGTGCTCGCCGTCCTGCTCGGCGAGCTCGGTGCGCTCGGCGCCGCCGTGCCGGGGCTGCTCGTCGCGTCCCTCGTCGTGGCGGCGTCCGCAGCGGTTGCGTTCGGGCTTCCCGCGCTCGTCCTCGGGCCTGGCGTGGCCGGCGCCGTCGGGCTCCTCCTCTACGCGCTGATCCTGGCGCTGCTCAGACCGGGAGGGCTCGTCGCCTCCTGGCGCTACCTGAGGACGCTCGCCTGATGCGGGGCTGGCTCCCGTTCTGGCGGACGAGCGTCCGTCTCGGGCTTCGCCACCTGGCGCGGCACGGGTATCTCCGCGAGGCCGTGGTCCGCGTCGTCGTCCCGCTCGACCCGAGCCGCTACGTCGAGTTGCCGTGGGCCGCCGATGCCCTTGCCGCGAGCCCCGGCGAGCGCGTGCTCGACCTCGCGAGCCCGAAGCTCTTCGCCGTCGAGCTCGCTCGGCGGGGGGCGGTCGTCACGACCGTGGACGAGCTCGAGAGCGAGATCGCGGCCTGGCGGCGGCTCACGGCCGGGGCCCCGCGGCTCGAGCTCCTCGTCGGCGACGGGCGCTCTCTGCCGTTCCCCGATGCTGCCTTCGACCACGCGAGCTCGCTCTCGGTGCTCGAGCACGTGGCGGGGGACGGCGATGTGGCGGCCCTCGGCGAGCTGGCCCGCTGCGTGCGGCCCGGCGGCAGGGTCGTGGTGACGCTTCCCCATGCTGCCGTCGCGCGGGACGAGTACCGCGATGCCCCGACGTACGTCGATCACGGCGCGGACGAGGGCCGCTGGTTCTTCCAGCGCTGGTACGACGTGGCGCAGATCGAGCGCCTGGCCGCGTCTGTTCCGGCGCTCCGCCTGGTTCACCGCGACGTCGCGGGCCTGCGTCCGAATCTGTCGGCCGCATACACGAGGACGTTTCCGCTCCTCGTCCCGCTCGGTCCCGTCTACGGCCTGCTGGCGCGTGAACGGGTCGGGCCTGGCGGAGACGTGGCTCGTCTCGTCTTCGAGCGGGTCTGAGGCGCGCTACCCGGCTTCCGCGGCTTCTGCGTAGACGGCGTCGTGGGCGCGCGCCGTCGCCTCCCACGTGAACGAGGCAGCACGGGCCGGCCCCGCCTTCGAGAGCTCGGGAGCGGCTTCGAGAGCCTCGAGGATCCCTCGCGCGATCGACGTCGCTCGTGCCGGGTCGAAGAGCACGGCGGCACCGCCGCAGACCTCGGGGAGCGATGCGGCGGAAGAGCTCGCGACCGGGCAGCCGCACGCCATCGCTTCGAGGGGCGGCAAGCCGAAGCCTTCGTAGAGGCTCGGGAAGACGAGCAGCGACGCTCTCCGGTAGAGGTCGACGCGCTCGTCGAGAGTCACTCTCCCGCGGGGCTCGACACCCGGCGGGAGCGAGGCGAGGTCATGGCCTTCACCCGTGAGGACGAGGCGGAGCTCCGGGCGCTCGCGGCGCACCTGCGCAAACGCCTCGAACAGCGCCGGGTGGTTCTTGTGGGGCCACGGTCGAGCGGGGTAGAGGAGGAACGGCTCCCGCTCGACCGACGGATCGGGTCGAAAGCGGTCGTGATCGATCCCGAGCGGTATGGCGTGCGTCCGCTCCGGATCGAGGCCGAGCGCGTCGATCGCGCGCCGGCGGGCCCACTCGCTGATCACGACGACGCGTGTCGCGCGCCGTGCTGCACGGTCGTACGCCAGTCGTCGATACAGCCGCTCGGAGCGGCTGAAGAACCCGGGGAGGTCGTGGTGCTGGACGTCGTGGAGCGTCACGACGGTCGGGCCGGGCACCCGCGGCGCGGGCACCGTGAGCGGGAAGTGGACGACGTCCACGCTCGTGAGGGCGCCGGCAAGCGCGCCGGGCCGGATGACGGCGCGGGCGAGCGAGCGTGTGCGCCCGGCGGCTCCGCGGGAGGACGGGTACCCGGTCGCAACCGTCGTCGGCAAGCCCGCGCCGGCGTCGGGGGCGAGCCCCGGCGCGAGCACGACGTAGTCGTTCATCCCGACGCGGCCGAGCCCGGCGGCGAGCCCGCGGGCATACGTCTCGCTTCCGCCGGAGATCCCCGGCACGAGGGTGAGCAGCGAGAGCCCGACGCGCACGTGTCGATCCTAGGTCAGCGAGCGATAGACCTCTTCGTGGCCCCGAGCGACCGACTCCCACGTGAACTGCGCGGCACGCGCGAAGCCCTTCGCGCGGAGCGCGTCCCTCCGGGTGTCAGCCTCGACCATCGCGCTCGCCATCGCCTCGACGTCCGTCGGGTCGAAGATGACCGCGGCCTCCCCGCAGACCTCCGGCAAGGCCCCGGAATCCGCCGCCGCGACCGGGCACCCGCACGCCATTGCCTCGAGCACCGGCAGACCGAATCCCTCGTCGAGGCCCGGGAGGACGAGGCACGCGGCACGCCGGTAGAGCGACGCGAGCGTGGTCGCAGAGACCGGCCCGAGGGACTCGACGCCCTCCGGGAGCGTGCCGAGGCGCTCGTGCCCGTCACCCGTGAGCACGAGACGAAGGCGCGGCCGCGTCTGGCGAAGCGAGGCGAACGCCTCGAACAGCCTGTCGTGGTTCTTGTGGGGCCACGGCCGCGCCGGATACAGGGCGAACGGCTCGGCTTGCTCGGCGCCCGGCCCGAACAGCTCGTGATCGACCGCGAGCGGCACGACGTGCGTCCGCGACGGGTCGAGCTCGAGGACCTCGAGAGCGCGCTCCCGGGCGAACTCGCTCGTCGCGACGACCGCGGCCGCGGATCTCGCCGCCCGGTCGTAGGCGATCCTCCGGAACGACCGCCGGGCCGGGCCGAAGAAGTCCGGGAGGTCACGGTGCTGGATGTCGTGGAGGGTGACGACGGTCGGCGCGTCGGTGCCCGGGATCGGGGCGGTCAGCGCGTAGTGGACGACGTCCAGCGAGGCGATGCGCCCGCCGGCGCCGCGGGCGCGGCGGGCGGTGCGTGCCAGGAGGGATCGGCGAGGCTCATCCTGCTTCCCACTGCGGGGCTCGTCGACCTGGATCGTGGGCAGCCCCTCGGCGCCGTCGCGTTCGTGCTCGGGCGCGAGAACCACGTAGTCCAGGGTGCCGTTGCGTGCCAGCGCGCGGATCAGCTGCCTCGAGTACGCCTCCGAGCTTCCGCCGTTCCCGGGTGAGAACGTGAGGAGCGAGATGCCGATTCGCACGCTCTCAGCGTACTGGGCCGGTCCTACGGCCCGGCTAGAATGCCGCGATGCCCTCTGACCAGGCCGAAAGTGGTGGATCTGCAGGGGTTTCTGTAGACGTCGACGAGCTCTTTCGTGCGCTGCGCGAAGAGGTCCGGAGATCCGGCGCGGATCCGGGGGGAGCACCGGGCGGCGACGAGGAGCGGCTGGCGGTCCGGGCCGAGGCCGAGCGGCTGTGGCCGGTGTCCGCGGACAGGTCGCTCCGGCTGCGACCGGGCGTCCGCGGCGGCATCGGGACGCCCGTCAAGGCCGTTCTCCGCAAGATGATGCGCTGGTACGTCGAGCCGCTCGCCTACGACCAGCGTTCCTTCAACGCTGCGACGCTGCGGCTCATCGACGACCTCCAGGAGCAGGTGAACCGGCTCGAGGCCGAGGCCGCGGCGCGCAGACCAGAGAAGTCGTGAACGTCGCCGTCTGTCGGCCGCAGGTGCCGTTCGCTCGCGGCGGGGCCGAGATCTTCACGGACCGGCTCGTCGAGGAGCTCCGCGTGCGGGGCCACGACGCCGACCTCGTCTCGGTGCCGTTCAAGTGGTACCCGGGGACGCAGGTGCTGACCCAGGCATTCCTCTGGCGGATGCTCGATCTCAGCGAGGCGGACGGCAAGCCGATCGACCTGGTCGTCGGGACGAAGTTCCCCTCGTACCTCGTGCGCCATCCGGAGAAGCGCGTCTGGCTCATCCATCAGTTCCGGCAGGCATACGACCTCGACCGCACCGAGCTCGGCCAGTTCGGGGAGTCCGCCGAGGACCGGGCGACGAGGCGGAAGGTGCAGGCGCTCGACCGCATCGCGCTCGGGGAGGCCACGCGGCTGTTCGCGATCTCGGCGAACGTCGCCGGGCGCCTGGAGGCATCGACCGGGCTCCGTGCCGAGGTGCTTCCACATCCCCCGCAGGCGCTCGAGTACCGCTGTTCGGGGTACGGCGACTTCGTGCTCTCCGTCAACCGGCTCGACCGAGCGAAGCGCATCGAGCTCCTGCTCGAGGCCGCCGCGCTCGACCCCGCTCTCGAGGTCGTGATCGCGGGAGACGGCCCGGATCGGGCGCGACTCGAGCAGATCGCGCGCGACCGCGGCCTCGACGGGCGCGCCCGCTTCACCGGACGGGTGTCCGAGGCCGAGCTCGCGGATCTCTACGCGACGTGCCTGGCCGTCTTCTACGCGCCGGTCGACGAGGACTACGGGATGGTTCCGCTCGAGGCGTTCCTCTCCGAGAAGCCCGTCGTGACGACGACGGACGCGGGCGGGCCCCTCGAGGTCGTCGCGGACGGTCGGACGGGAGTCGTCGTCTCCCCCGAGGCCACGGAGATCGCCCGCGCCGCCGGATGGCTGCGGGAGCATCGCGACGAGGCCGCGGCGTACGGCCGCGCCGGCAAGGCGGTTGCGAGCACTATCACCTGGGATCGGGCCATCGGGAGGCTCCTGGCGTGAGGAGAGGAGCGCCACGGCCGTGAGGGTCGCCTACTTCAGCCCGATGCCGCCGGAGCAAACCGGCATCGCCGACTACAGCGCCCTCCTCCTCCCGGCGCTCGAGCGTCGCATCGACGTGGCGGTGGTCAGGCGGGGGCGGAAGAAGGCGCCGCGCGGGACGGACGTCTCGCTCTACCAGGTCGGGAACAACCCGGACGCGCACGCGTGGATCGTGGACGCGCTTCGGGCGCGACCCGGCGTCGTCGTCCTCCACGACTTCGTGATCCACCACCTCGTCGCGGGGATGACGATCGGCCGCAGGGACGGTCACGGCTACCTCGACCTCATGGAGCGCGAGCACGGGGTCGTCGGGCGCCTGCTCGCGCACGGCGTCCTCGACAAGCGCATTCCGCCGCTCTGGGAGTCGCGGCCCGAGGACTTCCCGCTCGCGTCGTTCGTCCTCGAGCACGCGGCGGGCGTGATCGTCCATTCCCGGTTCGTCAGGGATCTCGTCCGCGGGACGGGGTACGCGGGGCCCGTCTCGGTCGTTCCGCACCCGGCGTGGCCCGTGCCCGCGATCTCCCCCGAGCGCGTCGCGGACGGGGTCGTGATCGGGTGCTTCGGCGTCGTCAACGCGAGCAAGCGGATTCCGGAGCTGCTGCGCGCGACCGCGACGGTCCGTGCGTCGCACCCGGACGTGACGCTTCTCCTCGTCGGGCCGACGTCGCCCGGCTTCGACCTCGACCGCAGGCTCCAGCGCCTCGGGCTCGCCGAGGCGGGGCTCGTGCGCGAAGGGTGGATCGACGAGTCGAGGCTCTGGGCGCTGATGGCCGGCTCGGACGTCCTCGTGAACCTCCGGCACCCGACCATGGGCGAGACCTCGGGGAGCGTCATCCGGGCGCTCTCGCTCGGCAAGCCGTCCGTCGTGAGCGACGTCGGCTGGTTCGCGGAGCTCCCCGGCGAGACCGCTCTGAAGATCCCGGTGGGGGACGAGGAAGAGGAGACGCTCACTGCCGCGCTCGAGCTGCTCGTCACGCGCGAGGACGTGCGCGGGGCGCTCGGCGAGGCCGCTGCCGAGCTCGCACGACGGGAGCACGACGTCGAGCGGGTCGCCGATCTCTACGTGGCGGCGCTCGAGCAGGCGGCCGGGGGCGGAGCGGTCGACGACGCCGTCCTGCGCCAGGTGAGCGAGGCCGCGTCCGACGTCGGGATCGAGCCCGGCTCGGCGGAGGCGGCGGAGATCGCGCGCAGGCTCGCCGAGGCCGAGCTTGGGTAGAGCGCTTCGCGCAGTCCCGGCCTGGGCCTGGCTCACCGCGATCGTCGTCGGCTCCTCGGTCCTTCGCGCTGTCCTCGGTGGTCAGCTCGTCGCCCCGTTCATCATGGTGGACGAGGTCATCTGGTCGGAGCTCGCACGCGGGATCGCCGACGCCGGCGAGCCGCTCCTCCGCGGCCAGCCGGAACCGGGCTACAGCCCGATCTACCCGCTGCTCTTGAGCCCCGTGTACGCGCTCTTCGAGAGCCTGCCGGCCGCCTACGCGGGCGTGAAGGCGCTGAACGCCGTCGTGATGTCTCTCGCGGCCGTTCCCGCGTACTTCCTCGCCCGGCGGGTCGCGAGCCAGGGGCTCGCGCTCCTCGCGGCGCTCCTCGCGGTCGCGATCCCCTCGCTCGTCTACACGGGCACCGTGATGACCGAGAACGTCTTCTACCCGCTCTTCCTCGTCTTCGCACTCGCTCTCGTGCTCGTGCTCGAGCGCCCTTCGGCCGTGCGGGTCGTCGTGCTCCTCGTCCTCCTCGGCCTCGCCTACTCGACCCGTGTCCAGGCGGTCGCGCTCGTGCCCGCGGCGCTGCTCGCACCCTTCGCCCTCGGCCTCTTCGAGCGACGTTCGGTCGGCTCCACGCTCTCCCGCTTTCGCTGGCTCTACGGGATCGTCGGCGGGCTCGCCCTCGTCGGGCTCGGTGCTCTCCTCGTCGCGGGTCGCACGCCGAAGGACCTCCTCGGCGCGTACTCGCCCGTCGGAGATCGGCAGTACGCCTTCGGAGAGGCGCTCCGGTACGTCTGGTGGCACCTCACGGAGATGTCGCTCTACGTGCTCGTGATCCCGCTCGCAGCCACGATCGTCCTCCTCGGCACGGCGCGGCGTCTCGACGCACGGCTGCAGGCGTTCCTCGCCGCATCCCTTGCGCTGAGCGTGTGCCTCCTCGTCGTCGTCGCGGCCTTCGCCGCCGAGTTCTCCGCGCGGATCGAGGAGCGAAACCTCTTCTACGTCGCACCGCTTCTCTGCGTCGGGCTCGTGGCCTGGCTCGACCGCGGCGCGCCGCGCCCCCGCCTGCTCGCGCCTGTCGCGGCCGTCGCCTCGGCCGCTCTCGTGGCCCTCGTCCCCTTCGATCGGTTCCTGACGACCTCCGCCATCACGGACACGCTGATGCTGCTCCCGTTCTGGTCTCTCCAGGATCGGGTCGGCGAGGGCTGGGTCGTGCCGGTCGCAGCGGCCCTCGCGGCAGCCCTCGCAGCGGTGTTCCTCCTCGTTCCGCGCCGGTACGCGCTCGCGCTGCCGCTCCTCGTGCTCGGCCTCTGGATCCTCGCGATCCGGCCGATCTTCTGGGGAACGCACGGGTTCGAGCGGTTCTCCCGGGGCGCGCTCTTCCAGGGGATCCGCACTCCCGACCGCGACTGGGTGGACGCCGCGTTGCCCGACGGCGCGAAGGCCGCGTTCCTCTGGACGGGCCGTACCGACCGCCTCACCGTGCACCAGAACGAGTTCTTCAACCGGAGCGTCGGGCCCGTCTACTACGTGACGGCTCCGACTCCCGGCGGGCTGCCCGAGACGCCCGTCCGGATCGACCCGCGAAGCGGGCGCGTCACGCTTCCCGACGGAGCCCCGGTGCGCGACGCGTACCTCCTGGCGGACTCGTCGTTCGAGCCGGACGGCCGGCCGATCGCGCAGGACAAGGGCTGGGGCATCACCCTGTGGCGTGTGAACGTCCCGCTCGTCTCGGCGGTGCGCATCGACGGCCTCTACCCGAACGACACCTGGTCGGGTCCAGAGGTCACGTACGTGCGGCGACGCTGCAAGCCGGGCCGCCTCTCGGTCTCGGTCTCGAGCGATCCGAGCCTCTACCTCGAGCCGCAGCTGATCGTGGCGCGATCGAACGGGAAGGTCGTCGGACGGGTTCGCGTGCAGCCGGAGGGCCGGGCCGTTCTCGACGTCCCCGTGTCGCCTCTTCCGGGCACGACCGACTGTCGTGTCGTCTTCACGGTCAGCCCCACGGCCGTCCCTGCGGAGGTCACGGGTGGGGCGAATCCGGATCCTCGCGAGCTCGGCGCCCACTTCAACCGCTTCGTGTACCGGCCGTCGCCGTGAGGATCGCCTTCGACGTGAGCCCGCTCTCGCACCCCCTCCTCGGGATCGGGAACTACCTGCGGGGGTCGCTGGGCGGGCTCGTCGGGGCTGCGGCCGGAGAGCACGAGGTCGTCGCCTTCGCGCCGACGAGCGTCCAGGGGCCCGGACGGATCCGCGAGGCTCTCGAGGGCATCGACGTCGAGGTGCGGCTGTGGCCGCTGCCCTTCTCGCATGCGGTGCGAACCGCGTGGAGCCGCGCCGGGCATCCGTCGGCAGAGCGGCTCCTCGGTCGCTTCGACGTCCTCCACTTCAGCGACTGGATGTTCCCGCCGCAGCGAGGGGGCGTCCGCGCGACCACCATTCACGACCTCGTTCCCCTCCATCACCCCGAGTGGACGACGGGTCGCACGCAGGCGATGCACGGCCGCAAGTACCTGAACGCGGCCGAGACGTGCGACGTCGTCTTCGTGAACTCGGCGTACACGGGGAGGGACGTCGCAGCCACGCTCGGGATCCCGGAGGACCGGATCCGCGTCGCGCACCCGGCGCCGAAGCCGGTGTTTCGTACGGACGGGCCGGCGGCCGATCTCGGCGCTCCCTACGTCCTCACGGTCGCGACGCTCGAGCCTCGCAAGAACCTGCAGACGCTGATCGAGGCGCACCGGCTCCTCGAAGGCGATCTCCAGCTCGCCGTCGTCGGCGCCGAGGGCTGGGGTGAGCAGCCGCTCCTCGACGGCCCGCGGATCAGGCGTCTCGGGTACGTCTCCGACGACGAGCTCGCCCGGCTCTACCGTGGCGCGGCAGTCGTCGCGTACCCCTCGCGATTCGAGGGCTTCGGGATCCCCGTCGTCGAGGCGATGGCCTCGGGCGTCCCGGTGGTCGTGTCCGCGCACGAGTCACTCGACGAAGCGAGTGGCGGCGCGGCGGTCCGAGCCGACCCGGACGACCCCTCCTCGTTCGCCGCGGCTATCCAGCAGGCGGTCGGCGAGCGGGATCGCCTGGCCGCCGCAGGGCTCGAGCACGCCAAGACGTTCTCCTGGCGGGCAGTCGGCGAGATCTTCCTCCGGGGGTACGAGGAGGCGGCATCGTGAGCCGTCGCGAGGAGGTGCTGATCGTCCTGTACCGGCCCGGCCCGGAGTTCCTGGTCGCGCTGCGCTCCCCGGAGCGCCACGGCTACTGGAACCCCCTCGCTGGAGGAATCGAGGCCGGGGAGGATCCGGAGACGGCCGCGCGGAGAGAGCTCGAGGAGGAGTCGGGCCTGGCGAGCCCTCTTCGCTTCCAGGCCCTGCCGCTCGAGCTCGCCTACGTGCGCCCGGACGGGAGCGAGGTCACGGTGCACTCGTACCTCGTGGAGGCCCCGGCCGGCTTCGAGCCCGTTCTCGACGACGAGCACGTCGACTACCGCTGGTGCTCGGCGAGCGACGCGGACGCGCTGCTCGCGTATCCGGAGCCGCGCGAGGCGTACGCCCTCGCCGCGGCGGTGCTCGAGGCGGAGGGCTCGTGAGGGTCGGCATCGACACCTCCCCGCTCGTCCAGACCCGTGCCGGCACCGCGCGGCACGTGCGCGGCCTGGTCGGCGCCCTCCGCGACCGGCCGGGCATCGAGCTCGAGCTCCTCTCGTACGGCGGCGCCGGACGGGCGTCGAGCGTCACGCGCGACGCGCTCTGGTACCCCTTCGGCCTCGCACGCCGCGCACGCGGTCTCGATCTCCTGCACTGCACGACGTTTCGAGGGCCCGTCCGTCGGGGGTTGCCCACGGTGCTCACGGTTCACGACCTGGCGATCCTGCGCTCCCCCGAGGCGTTCCCGCGCTGGCATCGCCTCTATGGCAAGGCCGGGCTCGTGCGCGTGCTGCGCGAAGCGGACGCCGTCGTCGCCGTCTCCGAGCTGACGAAGCGCGAGACCGTCGCTCTCGCCGGGATCTCGCCCGAGCGGATTCGCGTCGTCCCGAACGGTGTCGACCCCGTCTTCACTCCGGACGGTCCTCGTGCGGACGGCGACTACGTGCTCGCCGTCGCGACGCTCGAGCCGCGCAAGAACCTCGCGCGGGTGGTGGAGGCGGCACGCCTTGCCGGCGTCGAGCTACGGGTGGTCGGCGCGCGCGGATGGGG
>JBFFGH010000075.1:0-11206 GCA_041557575.1 Gaiellaceae bacterium | reverse complement strand
GTCGGCAGCTCGGCGACGCCCCGGACGTAGGCGGCCGTCGCCTCCTCGATGCCGAACCACTCCGGAAGGTCGCGGAGGAGCCGCTCACAGAGCCGGGAGCGGTCCTCCGGATCGCGGAGCTCGACCACCGTCATCGAGCGGCGAGCACGGCTTCGGCGACCTCGTCGATCTCCGCGTCGGTGAGCGTGCGGCAGTCGAGGAGCGTCCGGCCGTCGCGCACGACCGTCACGACGGGCCGCTCGGCGGCGCGCAGAGGGCCTGCGAGCGTCTCCTCGACCGCGCACGCGAACGAGGGCAGCTCTGCGAGGGGGAGCGCGCCGCCGCCGACCCGGGCCACGGTCTCCTCCACGTCACCGCCGACCAGCTCGGCCAGCCTCTCGGCGCGTCGACGAACGGCTTCGAGCGGCTCGTGGAGCATGCGCAGGACGGGCACCTCATCTCGCGTCTCCGGATCGAGGGCGAGGAGGAGCGTGCCCTCGAGCGCCGCGAGCGTGAGCTTGTCCGCGCGCACGGCACGCTGGAGGGGATGGCGCCTGAGGCGCTCGACGAGATCTGCACGGCCCACGACGATCCCGGCCTGCGGGCCGCCGAGCAGCTTGTCCCCGGAGAAGCAGACGAGATCGGCGCCGGCGCGCAGGCTCTCGGCCGGCGTCGGCTCGTCACCGACGGGCCCGAGCGCACCGGATCCCAGGTCGTCGACGAGCGGGAGCTCGTGGCGCCGCGCGACCTCGGCGAGCTCGGCGAGGCGGGGCCGCTCGGAGAAGCCGACGACGCGGAAGTTCGACTGGTGCACGCGGAGCAGCAGCGCCGTGTCCGGCCCGATCGCCCCCTCGTAGTCGGCGGCGCGCGTCCGGTTCGTCGTCCCGACCTCCACGAGCCGCGCACCCGATCGCACGAGGACGTCGGGGATGCGGAAGCCGTCACCGATCTCGATGAGCTCGCCCCGCGAGACGACGACCTCGCGCTCCTCCGCGAGCGCCGCGAGCGCGAGCAGCACCGCGGCGGCGTTGTTGTTGACCACGAGCGCTGCCTCGGCCCCCGTCAGGCGCCGGAGCAGGCTCGAGAGGTGATCCTGGCGCGACCCGCGTTCGCCGCTCGCGAGGTCGTACTCGAGGTTCGAGTACCCGCCGCCCACCTCCGCGACGCGCGCGAGCGCGGCCGGGGCGAGCGGCGCTCTTCCGAGATTCGTGTGCACGAGGACGCCCGTGGCGTTGAGCACGCGCCGGAGCGACGGCTCGCGCGCCCCCGCCAGCTCGACGAGGATCGCATCGACGAGGGGGCCCGGATCCCGTCCGGCCGAGATCTCCCCCCGCGCGCGGTCGAGGACGGCCCGCGCGGCGGCCACCGCCAGGTCGTGCGGCTCCGACGCCAGCCGCTCGTCGCGGAGCAGCTCGTCCACGGACGGGAGGTCGCGCAGCTTCACGCGGAGAGTGTAGGAACGAGCTCCCGGAGGAGGGAAGTCAGCGACCCGGCTGCCTGCGCCCCGACCTCGAGGACCGCCTCGTGGTCGATCTTCTCCGGCAGCACGCCGGCGGCCATGTTCGTGACCACCGAGATGCCGAGGCAGCGGATGCCCATGTGGCGTGCGGCGATGACCTCCTGCACGGTCGACATCCCCGCAAGATCGCCCCCGAGGGCCCGCATGAACCGGATCTCCGCGGGTGTCTCGAACTGCGGGCCGAGCCAGGCCGCGTACACCCCTTCGCCGAGCTCGATCCCGAGGCGCCCGGCGGCCTCACGCGCCCTTGCGCGGAGCTCGGGGTCGTAGGCGTCGCTCATGTCGGGGAAGCGCGGGCCCAACGACTCGTCGTTCGGGCCGACGAGCGCCGACGTCCCCTGGAGGTTCACGTGGTCGGAGATGAGGACGAGCTGTCCCGGACGGTAGGTCTCGTTGATCCCGCCGGCGGCGTTCGTCACGACGAGCGCCCGGATCCCGAGGCGACCGAGGACACGGACGCCGAAGACGACCCGGTCGGCGCCGAGCCCCTCGTACAGGTGCGCACGCCCCCGCATGACGGCGATCGGGGCCCCGTCGAGCGACCCCAGCACGAGGACGCCTGCGTGCCCGACCGCCGTGGAGACGGGCCAGCCGGGGATGTCCTCGTAAGGGATCTCGACGCTGTCCTCGAGCGCGTCCGCGAGCCCGCCGAGCCCGCTCCCCAGGATCACCCCCACCTTCGGCTCGAGCGACGTGTGCTCCCGGATCCGTACGAGCGCGTTCTCGAGCATCAGGTCCGACCTCCGTTCCTTGCCTCGTAGGCGGAGACGACGATCTTCACGGCCTCGGCCGGGTCGTCGGTCACCGTGACGAGCGAGAAGTCCTCCTCGGAGATCGTCCCGCGGGGGAGCAGCTCCGAGCGAAGCCACGCGAGCATCTCCTCCCAGTAGTCGCCGTCGAAGAGGACCAGGGGGAAGTCCTCGATCTTGTCGGTCTGGATGAGCGTCATCGTCTCGAAGAGCTCGTCGAGCGTCCCGAAGCCGCCGGGAAAGATGACGAAGCCCTCGGCGGCCTTCACGAACATCGTCTTGCGCGCGTAGAAGTGGTGGAAGGTCAGCGAGACGTCGAGGTAGGGGTTGGGGCTCTGCTCGTGCGGGAGCTCGATGTTGAAGCCGATCGAGTGCCCGCCGCCGTCCCGGGCGCCCCTGTTCGCCGCCTCCATGACCCCGGGCCCGCCTCCCGTGATCACCGCGAAGCCTGCCTCGGAGAAGCAGCGACCCACCTCTCGCGCCGCCGAGTAGCTGGGATCGTCCTCTCGAGTCCGGGCGGAGCCGAAGATCGTCACCGCCGGCCGGCCGATCCGGGCAACCGCCTGGAACCCGGCGAGGAACTCCGCGGCGATGAGGGAGACGTCGCTCGCGAGCGTCTCTCGCCGGCGCTGAAGCGTCCGCGCGTCGAGGCTCCCGCGGCTCGCCATCAGAAGCTCCTCTCGACGTACGTCGCGGTCATCGCGACGCCGAGGACAGCGACGAGCCCGAGGTAGACGACCGCTACCGCAGCCCTCTGGCCCAACGCGAGCCGGTAGTACTCCGCGGACTCACCGCGCTCGCGCCAGCGCCGCCAGAGGTCCAGCCCCCCGACCACGACGATGATGAGCAGGATCGGGTTGAAGCGCACGGCGAGGAGCCCGACCATCATCAGCAGGCCCACGAACCACAGGGCCGGATGGAGCGCGGCGGCGGCTCGGCCGCCGTCGAGGGGCACGATCGGGATGAGGTTGAAGAGGTTGAGGAAGAAGCCGACGAAGGCGAGCGCGAGGAGGAGCTCGGAGCCGGTGACCTCGCCCGCGATCCAGCAGGCCGCCGCGCCGAGCGAGCCGAGGATCGGCCCCGCGAGTGCGACGCGAGCCTCGCGCCAGGCGTCGTCGGGGAGCTCCTTCATCCCGATCACGGCTCCGAGGAAGGGGATGAAGAGAGGAGCGCTCGCGGGAACGCCCTGGCGCCGGAGCTCGAAGACGTGCCCGAGCTCGTGGACGAAGATGAGGAGGACGAACCCGACCGCGAACGGAACGCCCCAGATCCAGGCGTACGCCGCGACCGAGACGAGCATCGAGGCGCCGGTCGTGACGACCTTGAGCTTCAGGAGCAGCCCGCCGAACTTGAAGATCAGGAGCCCGAGAGCGACGACGGGTGCGACGACCTTTCGGAGCACGTCTCCCAGGCCCGACGTCGGCTGGACGGGCTCGTAGCCCCGGGCGCCTGCGTCGGCCCATGCCGGCTCCGGCAGGCTGCCCGGCTCGGGGGCGTCGAGCCCCTCGAGGTGCCGATCCACGTCTCGGTCTACGACCCCTGGCCGATCCATTCCTCTCCTCCGACGTAGATCTCCTTCTTCCAGAGCGGAACGGAGACCTTGAGCTCGTCGATCGCCTCCCGGCACGCAGCCAGCGCCGCGGCGCGATGCGGTGCGGACACGGCGATCACGACGCTCGTCTCGCCGATGTCGACGCGGCCGACGCGGTGGTGGATGGCGATCTTGCAGAGCTCGTGCCGCGCACCCAGCTCCGACGCGAGCCGGGCCATGACCTCCTCGGCCATCCCTTCGTAGGCCTCGTACTCGAGATGGAGGACCTCCCGGCCGCGCGAGTGCCTGCGCGTCGTGCCGACGAAGGTGGCGATGGCGCCCGCGTCCTCGTCCCGAACCTCCGCGACGGCCGCGTCGAGCGAGAGCGGCGACGGCGACAGCCTGAAGTCCCCCCCGGAGACCGGCGGGATGAGGGCGACCTCGTCGCCCGCCGAGAGCGACGCGGTCCGCTCGACATACGCGCGGTTGAGCGCATAGAGGAGCCCGGGCGGCTCGTCGCCCAGGCCGAGCGCACCCCACACGTCCGCGATCGACGACCCTTCCGGAAGGTCGATCACGACACTGCCCGCGCCGGCCTGCTCCCGCAGCCCGGCGAACAGCCGAACGCTCACGTTCACGCTCGGAGGGTACCGTCGGTTGCCGCGTCGCCCGTGACATGTTAGGTCCAGGAAGTGGCGACCGTCGAGGGCGGGACGAACCTCAACGAGCAGGTGTACGAGGAGCTGCGAGCGCGGCTCCTGACGCGGCGGCACGCGCCCGGCTCGAAGCTCAGCCTGCACACGCTCGCGAGCGAGCTCGGCGTCTCCCGCAGCCCGGTTCACCACGCGCTCACGAGGCTCGTCTCCGAAGGCCTCCTCTCCGTGCAGCCGCGACGCGGCTACTTCGTGTCCCCGGTCACCGCCCGCGCGGTCGCGGAAGGGTACGACGTTCGGCTCGCACTGGAGCTCCTCGCCGCGGAGCGCGCGATCGACCGGCTCACCTCGGAGCAGCTCGACCGCTTCGACGAGCTCCTCGAGAGCACGGCCGCGGCGATCTCCCACGAGCAGTGGGACTCGGCGAACGCGGCGTTCCACGAGCACCAGATCGACCTCGCCGGCAACGCGCTCCTCTCGAACGCGTACCGGCAGCTCTCCGTGAACCTGATGATGCAGGTGATCCGCGGCGGCCGGGTCGAAGGCCACGCGAACCTCGTGACCGAGCACCGCAGCGTCGTCGACGCGTTCCGGGACGGAGACCTCCGGGCCGTCGAATCGGCGATCCGGGCCCACGTCGAGACCGGCAGGCGGATCGCGCTCGAGGCGATCGAGCGCGCGGGAGGCGTCGTCTGATCGACGTCCCGCTGCGTCGGCGGCGTGCCGCCGAACGTACGATGCGCGGGTGGCGAGCGTCGACCGTCGGCTGACCGACTCCGGCATCGAGGTCAAGCCCGTCTACACGGCGGACGACCTCCCGCCCGGAGAGCTCGAGCTCCCGGGCGCGTTCCCGTTCACGCGTGGCCCCTACGCGACCATGTACCGCGGGCGGTCGTGGACGATCCGGCAATACGCGGGCTACGGGTCGGCCGAGGAGACGAACGAGCGCTTCCGCTACCTCCTGCAGCACGGGCAGACGGGCATCTCGGTCGCCTTCGACCTTCCGACACAGCTCGGCTACGACTCCGACAACCCGCTGTCCGAGGGCGAGGTGGGGCGAACGGGCGTGGCGATCGACTCCATCGCCGACATGGAGGTCTTGCTCGACGGGATACCGCTCGACGAGGTCTCGACCTCGATGACGATCAACGCGCCCGCGGCTCTCCTCCTCCTCCTGTACGAGCTCGTCGCCGAGAGCCAGGGGGTGCCGGGTGAGAGGCTGCGCGGGACGGTGCAGAACGACGTGCTCAAGGAGTACGTCGCGCGCGGGAACTACATCTTCCCGCCGCGCCCCTCGATGCGGCTCACGACGGACCTCTTCGCGTACTGCGCCGACCGCCTGCCGAACTGGAACACGATCTCGATCTCCGGGTACCACATCCGCGAGGCGGGAGCGAGCGCGGCCCAGGAGCTCGCCTTCACGTTGGCGAACGGCATCGCCTACTGCGAGGCGGCGATCTCGGCCGGGCTCTCGCCGGACGTCTTCGGCGAGCGTCTCTCGTTCTTCTTCAACGCCCACAACAACTTCTTCCAGGAGGTCGCGAAGTTCCGGGCCGCACGCCGTCTCTGGGCGCGGATCATGCGCGACCGCCTCGGCGCCACCAACCCCCGCGCGCTCGCGCTCCGCTTCCATGCCCAGACGGGGGGCTCGACCCTGACGGCGCAGCAGCCGGAGAACAACGTCGTGCGCGTCGCCGTGCAGGCGCTCGCGGCCGTCTGCGGGGGCGCCCAGTCCCTGCACACGAACGCGTACGACGAGGCGCTCGCGCTGCCCACGGAGCACTCGGCGCGCGTCGCGCTGCGGACGCAGCAGATCCTCGCGGCCGAGGCGGGAACCACGGACACGGCGGATCCGCTCGCAGGCTCGTACTTCGTCGAGGCGCTCACGAAGGAGCTCGAGGACCGGGCTGCGGAGCTGATCGAGCGAGTCGACGAGCTCGGCGGGGCCGTCGCGGCCATCGAGCAGGGCTTCGTGCAGGGAGAGATCGAGGCATCCGCCTTTCGCTTCCAGACCGAGGTCGAGTCGGGCGAGCGCGTCGTCGTCGGCGTGAACAGCTTCGTCGAGGAAGGCCTCGAGGACGTCACCCTGCTCCGGATCGACCCCGCGGTCGAGCGGCGCCAGCAGGAGCGGACGGCACGGGTGCGAGCCGAGCGCGACCCGGAGGCGGTGGCGCAGGCCCTCGCCGAGGTGAGCCGGGTCGCGGCGACCGATGCCAACCTCCTGCCCCCCATGCGCGAAGCGCTACGAGCTCGCTGCACGGTCGGCGAGATCTGCGGAGCTCTGCGCGAGCTCTGGGGGACGTACGACGCGCAGCATGCGTAGCGGAGGTCGGACAGCGGTCGCGGTGGCGGTGCTGTTCGCGCTCGCCGTCCCGCTCGCGGCGTTCGCAACCGCGCGCAGCGCCGCCGAGCCCGCGCAGCCCGGGAAGGCGCCGAGCTTCGAGCGCGACGTCGCTCCGATCATCGCCGCCAAGTGCGCGGGCTGTCATCAGAAGGGAGGGATCGCGCCCTCCCGACTCGAGACGGCGAAGCAGATCTCGCGGAAGTCGTCGCTCATCGCGAGCGCCGTCCGGGCGCGCGTCATGCCGCCGTGGCCCCCGGGGCGCACTTCGCCCGCCTACGTCGGGCAGAGGGCGCGCACGCTGAGCGCCAAGCAGCGCGCAACGATCCTCGCCTGGGCGAAGGCCGGCGGGAGGATCGACGGCCCTGCCCGCCCGGCGCCCGCGCCCGAGAAACCCGAGGTGCGGGACGGAGAGACGTTGCTCGACCTTCGCATGCCGACCGCATACCGGCCGACGGCCGGCAAGGGCGCGACCGACGACTACCGCTGCTTCCTCCTCGACCCGAAGCAGCAGGAGGACACGTTCGTGACCTCGGCGCGGATCGAGCCGGGCCGGTCGAAGGTCGTGCACCACGTCATCCTCTTCCGCGCCGCCGCGTCGCAGATCGCCGCCGCGCAGAAGCTGGACGCCGGGTCGCCGGGGCCGGGATGGTCCTGCTTCGGCGGGACGGGCCTGCCCGCCGGCGAGGGTGGGCTCGTCGACTCGCTCAACGACGCGAACTGGGTCGCGGCGTGGGCGCCCGGCACGGGCGGGGACCGGCTGCCCGACGGCACCGGAGTGCCTCTTCCGGCGGGGAGCCGGATCGTGATGCAGGTGCACTACAACCTCCTGAACGGCAGCGCACCCGACCGCTCTCGCGCGCTCCTCACGGTCGCACCCGCCTCGGTCGGGCTCGAGCCGCTCAGGACGATGCTGCTGCCGGGCCCCGTCGAGCTCGGGTGCGCGAAGGGCGAGAAGGGCCCCCTGTGCGACCGCACCGCCGCCCTCTTCGAGCTGTCACGCAAGTACGGGTCCTCGTCGGCATTCGTGCCCGCAGGGCTGCTCATCCTGTGCACGGGAAGCGCCGCGAGCCCGAAGCCGAGCCCTGTCTCCAAGTGCGACCGCCGGATCACAGCGCCGACGACGATCCACATCGCGGCGGGCCACATGCACCTCCTGGGTGCGGCGATCCGGCTCGAGCTCAACCCGGGCACGCCGCGGGCCAAGGTGCTCCTCGACATCCCGCGCTGGGACTTCCACTGGCAGGGCGCCTACACGCTCGCGCGACCCGTCGAGGCGGCGGCCGGCGACGTCGTTCGGGTCACCTGCCGCTTCGACGTGCGCAAGCGCGCGCGGGGCGACGACGGGATGCCGAAGACGCCGCGCTACGTCCTCTGGGGCGAGGGCTCCACCGACGAGATGTGCCTCGGGATCCTCCAGGTCACACGGAAATAGCCGGAGCGACGTCGCCGAGGGACGCACAGGTCTCTCGACCGGTGTTCGCTGGCCGCGCCGAGCAGCGGCGAAACAGTCACCATTGCCGGGCCGTGCGAATCCTCCTCGTCTCCCAGATGTACCCGGGCCCGACGGACCCCGACCTGGGCGTGTTCGTGGCCGGGCTCGAGCGCCAGCTGGCCGCACGAGGGCACGAGATCGAGCGTGCCGTGATCGACAGCCGATCGGGAGGGCGGCGGCGGCATCTGTCGCTGGCGCGCGACTCCATGAGCGCGGCGAGACGCTTCCGCCCCGACGTCGTGTACGCGCACTTCCTCGTGCCGGCGGGGTTGCTCGGAGCCCTGGCGTCCCGGGCGCCGCTCGTCGTGACCGCGCACGGGCAGGACGTGCGAAACATCGGATCGATCCGTGGAGTCGGCGCCGCGACGGCCTACGTCGTCCGTCGTGCGTCGGCGGTGATCGCCGTCTCGGCCTGGCTCGGGGATCGCCTGGTGGACGCCGTCCCCGAGGCCGCGGGCAAGACCGAGATCGTGGACTGCGGGGTCGATCTCGAGCTGTTCGCTCCACGCGAGGCAGCCGAGGCGCGGCATGCGCTCGGATGGGAGGGCGACGGCACGGCCTTCCTCTGCGTCGGCGGGCTGACCGAGCGGAAGAACGTGCTCGGGCTCGCACGGGCATTCGAGGCGCGCGGCGAGGGGACGCTCACCTTCGTGGGCGACGGCGCGCTCCGCCCTGCGCTCGAGGGCCGGCCCGGGATCCGGCTCGTCGGACGCGTGCCTCACGAGGACGTGCCTCGGTGGATCGCGGCCAGCGACGTCGTGTGCCAGCCGAGCCTGGTGGAGCCGTTCGGGCTCGCGACGCTCGAGGCGATGGCATCGGCGCGATCGGTCGTCACGACCGCCGTCGGTGGGCCTCCCGAGTTCGTCACCACGGACGCCGGGGTGGTCGTCGACCCGGGCGACGAGCGGGCGATCCGGGACGGCCTGTCCCGCGCCGCGGCCCTGCCTCGCCCGAACCTCGCCGCACGCGAGGCCGCACGGTCGCACGACGTCAGGCTGCAGGCGGTGCGGGTGGAGGAGATCCTCCTGCGAGCCGCTCGAGGTCAGCGATCCTGACGTCGACGAGCGGCCGCACCGCGTCTCCGAGCCCCGCGGCCTCGGCGACGGCGAGCGCCTCCTCGTAGGTCTCGCGGACCTTCTCCGGATCGACGCCCTGCTTGAGCCGGTTGTCACCGGTGACGAGCAGCTTCTGAATGCGCTCCCGGGCCTCGTCTCGGCTCACCGGAGGAGCGTAGCCCCGCTGCTATCCTCGCGCGGCGGTGGTTCTCGCTCTCTCGATTCCGTGGCTCCAGATCTCGGCCGTGATCCAGGTGCTCCTGTCTGCGGCCTGCATCACGCTCGTGCTCATGCACTCGGGGCGCGAGGCCGGGATGGGCGGCCTCGGGTTCACCCCTCACTCGCAGGGCGGCACGCACATCGTCGAGCGGAACCTGACCCGGGTGACGGTCGTGGTCGCCGCGGTCTTCGTGCTCAACACCGTCCTGCTGTTCCACCTCCTCTAGACTTTCCCGACACGCGCTGGTGGCGGAATTGGTAGACGCGCTAGGTTGAGGGCCTAGTGGCCACTTAGGCCGTGGAGGTTCAAGTCCTCTCCAGCGCACTGGTTCCCGAAGGCGGCCGCGAGGCCGCCTTTCGTCTCGAGTGGGCTCGATGCGCGTGCGACAGCAGGCTTGACGTCGTCCGCGAGGACATCTACCCTCGATGTCGAACATACGTTCGTCACCGAGACTGGAGAACCGATGCTCACGACCCGCCAACAGGAGATCTGGCAGTTCCTCGCCGCCTACGTGGACGAGCACGGCTACCCACCGACCGTGCGAGAGATCGGCGGGGCCGTCGGCCTCGCCTCCCCGTCCACCGTGCATGCCCACCTCGCGAGCCTCGAGAGAGAAGGGCTGATTCGCCGTGATCCGACGAAGCCGCGCGCCATCGAGCTCGTCGGCCGGCGCAAGACGGAGCCTCCGCCCATGCGTGCCGGCGTCCCCACGCTTCCACTCGTCGGTCGCATCGCGGCAGGCGGGCCGCTTCTCGCCGAAGAGGCGATAGAGGACGAGATAGCGGTGCCAGAGCCGCTCGGACGCGATGCCGACTTCCTCCTCCGCGTGACGGGTGACTCGATGATCGAGGCCGGGATCCTGGACGGAGACGTCGTCGTCGTCCGCCGACAGGACGACGCGAGGCCCGGCGACGTCGTCGTCGCCCTCGTCGGCGACGACGAGACGGCAGACGAGGCCACCGTCAAGACGTTCCAACGCGAGCGCGACGGCCGCATCCGCCTCCAGCCGGAGAACAGCGCCCTCGAGCCCCTCTACCCGGAGCACGTGCAGGTGCTCGGGAAGGTCACAGGGGTGTTCAGGAGCCTCGGATGAGCGAGCGCGTCGCCGGCCTCGCGCCGCTCGCGCGCACGCTCGACCAGGAGCTCACGGCGCTCGTCCGCGGGGCGAGCCTCGAGTGCCTCGTGTGCGGGGAGTTCGTGCTCCACATCCGCGGGACGCGCGCCTGCCCCGAGTGTCGCTCGATCCTCGCCGAGGGCAACGTCTGTCGCGAAGGCTGGACGCTGCCCGATGTAGAGCTACCATCGGTCGTGCAGGCCGGGTGACCGCGGGCTCTTGCCGACTCGTCGGCCGGGGCTCGAGGAAAGTCCGGACACCGCAGGGCAGGACGCTGGGGCGACCCAGGCGGCGAAAGCCGACGGAAAGTGGAACAGAAAGGAGACCGCCGGCCGAGGGAAACCGACGCCGGTAAGGGTGAAACGGTGGGGTAAGAGCCCACCAGCGGTCGTGGCGACACGGCCGGCTCGCCAAACCCCGTCCGGTGCAAGGCGAAGCAGGCTCCGATGACGCGGCCCGCCGAGGAGCCGGGTGCGCCGCAGAGATGGATGGTCACCCACGACAGAATCCGGCTTACAGGCCTGCTGTAGCGAAGCCCCGCCCCGTGCGG
>JBFFGH010000074.1:0-11303 GCA_041557575.1 Gaiellaceae bacterium | reverse complement strand
CCAACCACAGCGATCCGGCGAGCGGCGAGCGGCCGCTCGAGGTGCACGGACCACAAAAAATGCACCGAGCCGGTGGCGACCTCGTCCGGCTTCCCAACTGACCGCCGCCGAAGCGATTGCCACTTGGAGAGCCATCAACCTCAGACGCTCCGTACTCGGTGCATCGCGCACTCTAGGGACCGGCCAACCCTCGGTCAAGGCTCCGCACGAAGGAATTCCTCGCAATTTGCGGACGGACGGATGCGCCCGTCCGACCTCGTCGCGCTCGTCCGCGCGGCAGAGCTCCGTCGGCGGCCCGGTATCAGCGGCCCAGGGCGCGCTTCGCCAGGTGGACGAGGTCGCGCCGATGCCGCCACGCGGACGCCACGCGGCCGTCGCCGTAGAGGACGTCGAGGCCGTTGCGAAGCGCAGTTGCCGTCCGCTCGTCGTACGGATACCACCAGGCCGGCCTGAGCCGTCCCCGGTCCTCGTCCACGAGCTTCACCTGGACGCACTCCAGCAGCCCGTGCCTCGACAGCGACCGGCCGAACCCCGAGCTCTTCGCGCCACCCCACGACGCCTGGCCGGCCCCGTACGAGTACCCGAAGTCATTGACCCAGACCATGCCTGCCTCGATCCGCCGGGCGACCCGCCGGGCCCGGCGCATGTCTCCGGTCCACACCGATGCGCCGAGCGCGAACTCGCTCGCGTTCGCCCGCTCGACTGCCTCGTCCTCGGTCTCGAACGGGTGCACCGTGACCGCGGGGCCGAAGATCTCCTCACGCTGGATGGCCGCGTCCGGTGCCGGACCGATGATCACGGTCGGCTCGTAGAAGGTGCCGTCGCCGGCGCGGCCACCGGTCAGGACCTCGCCCCCGGACTCCGCAACGAGTGCGTCGATCTTCGCCCGCTGGCGCTCGGTGATCAGCGGGCTGATCTCCTCCTTCGGCCTGAGCGCCTCGGCTCCCGAGACGAACCTGCGCACGAACTCGTCGTAGACGGGCTGCTCGACGTAGATCCGCTCGGCGCTCACGCAGACCTGCCCGGCACCGGTGAACGCGGCGAAGAGGGCGCCGTCCACGGCCCGACCGAGGTCGGCGTCCGCGAAGACGACGAATGCGTCCTTCCCGCCGAGCTCGAGCACCACCGGGCAGCCACGCGCCCCGGCGGCGGCTGCGACTCGCCGTCCGACGACCACGGAGCCGGTGAAGAAGACCTTCGCGACGCCCGGCTGCGCGACGAGCGCCTCTCCCACCGGGCCCTCGCCGTGGACGATCGAGACGAGGCCGCTCGGCGCGCCGGCCTCCTCCAGCACGCGCCGCACCCATTCGCCGGAGGCGGGTGTCAGCTCCGACGGCTTGAGCACGACGGCGTTGCCGGCCGCGATCGCCGTCGCCACGCTCGTGAACGGGATGGCGAACGGGACGTTCCAGGGCGAGATGACGGCGACGACGCCGTAGGGCTCGTAGGTCTCCCAGGCCCGCTTGTGCAGCAGGTGGGGCTGGCTGTAGCGGATGCGGCGGCGGCGGAGCACCTTCTCGAGGTTGCGCCCGAGCCAGGCGGCGTGGTCGAGTGCCGGGAAGAGATCGTGGGAGATGGCCTCGGTCAGGGGCTTCCCCGTCTCGGCCGAGACCGTGGCAGCGATCTCGTCCGCCCGCCCGAGCACGACCTGCACGGCGTCGCGCAGGACGCGCGCGCGCTGCTTCAAGGTCGAAGCGCGCCACTCGGCGGCCGCTCGAGCGGCCTCGTCCGTCGCTCTCTCGACGTCGGCCGTGTGCTCGCGCTCCGGGATCGTCGTCATCGCCGGATCGTAGACCAGCAGCTAGTCGATCTCGGCACGGCGGTAGCGGGCCATCGCGATCGCGAAACCCGCGACGGCGACGACGAGTGGGACGACGACCGAGGCGGTCGGCGCGCGGTCGGCGAAGGCGACTCGCACATCCGCCGCGTCCGCGACGAGGGTCTGCGTGTAGCTCGCGATCGACAGCCGCGCCACGCCCTCGATCACCCTGGCGAGGCCGTTCTCCCAGACGAGGACGTAGAAGAGCCCGAGCCAGAGCGCCCGCCGGAAGAAGAGCCCTGCCGCGACGAACAGCCCGGAGTAGGCGAGCACCGCGACGATCGACGCGAGCAGGAGCGCGCCGACGAGCTCCTCGGTCCCGGCGACGATCGCGGCGAGGACGAGAGGCACGGCGACGAGCGGCACCACGATCGTGGACGTCGTGAGGAGCGCGGCTGCCGGAAGCTGCCAGCGCGGCACGGGCTTCAGCCAGAGATATGCGACCAGCCTGTCCTCGAGCAGGTCCCCGACGCAGGACGTGGCGAGCCAGAGCGTCGCAAGGGGCAGCACGAAGCTGAGCCCGTAGCCGAGAGCGACCTCGGTCGTCGACCGCACCGGGTCGTCGCTCGTACGAGTGGCCAGGGCGAGCGCAACGGCGACTGCCCCGAGCGCGGCGATCCCGACGATCCTGAGAGGAGTGACCTGCATGCGCAGGAGGAGGACGTAGAGCGCCGCGAACGTCGAGCGGGCCCGCCGCTGCCCGGAAGATGCCGCTGCGTCGCTCATCGCTCCACCAGGTAGCGGAACACGTCCTCGAGGTCCTCACCGACCGAGCGCACCTCGAGCAGGCTGGCGCCCTGGGCACGGGCAACCGGAGCGAGCGCCCGGCCGAGGGAGCCCGCATCCGCGGTATCGAGCACGAGCGTGTCCGAGCCGTCGATGCGGGCGCCGATCACGACGCCGGCCCCGACGAGAGCGGCCGCCAGCCCCCGTGGCTCCGTCGTGCGAACGACGACTCGCCTCGGCAGGTCGTCCATGAGCGCCCGGATCTCCCGGTAGTCGCCGGAGGCGGCGAGCTTCCCCTTCGCCAGCACGAGGACGTTCGAGCCGAAGCGGGCGACCTCCTCGAGCACGTGGCTCGCAACGATCACGCAGCGTCCGTCGTCGCCCAGGCGGTGGAAGACGTCGATCATCTGCAGCTGCTGCCGCGGGTCGAGGCCGGACAGGGGCTCGTCGAGCACGATCACGCTCGGCGAGTGCACGATCGCCTGCGCGAGCTTCACGCGTTGCCGCATGCCCTTCGAGTAGGCGGGGAGCTTCCGGCGGTCTCCCGGGTCGAGCTCCACGGTCTCGAGCGCGGTCACGGCGGCGCCGTCCGGATCGGGCAGGTGGTGGAGAACCGCGCTCAGCCTGACGAACTCGCGTGCCGTCAGGGGCTCGAACACGGACTCCTGCTGGGGCGCGAGGCCGATCTCCCGCGTGACCTCGACGTCGACCCGCGGGTTGCGGCCGTGCACGCGGACCGTCCCGGCGGAAGGCCGAGCGAGGCCGCACAGCATTCGCAGGAGCGTCGACTTGCCGGAGCCGTTCGGCCCGAGGAGGGCCGTGACCCCGGCGCCGATCTCGAGGCTGACGTCCGAGACCGCCACGATGTTGCCGAACCACTTCGAGACGGCGCTCGTCGTCACGATCGGGCCGCTCACGAGCGCTCCAGCCGGCGATAGCGATACCAGCAGACGAGTGCGCCCACGAGGATCCAGCCGGCGAGGCCGGCGACGACGAGCTCGGTCGAGAGGCGCGCGAGGGGGTCCTGCACGACCTCCTCGGCGGTGTGCTCCTCGCCGAAGATCCGCCACGCGAGCTCGTCGCTCACCCTGGGCTGGAGCAGCGCCAGCTCGTCGGGGGCCCCGGCGTCCTGGACGACGACCGAGACGACGATGTTCGGGACGATCAGGAGGAGCGCGATCGCGACCGCCGCTGCCGCGCGCCGGGTCGTGAGGCTGGAGACACCCATCGCGAGAGCGGTGAAGAAGAGCGCGATGGCCGTTCCGGCGACCACGATCTCGAGCACCAGCCTGGGAGCGTCCCGGGCCGAGGGCCCCGCCCCTTCGAGGCTGTACGACGCGAGCATGAACAGCTGGGGGGCGGTCGTCATGAGCAGCATGACCGCGAGGACGGAGGCCCACTTGGCCGCGAGGTAGCGGTTCCGGTCGAGCGGGCCGGCGAGGTAGAGGTCGAGCATGCCGTTGCGGCGGTCGGTGCAGAGCGCCTCGGGCGCGACGAACGACGTGAACAGCACGAGCGCCATGACGATGACGCCGTAGTACGCGGCGTACGAGGGGAGAACATCCTCGCCGATGAGGTCGACCGGCAGGAGCGCGGCGATCCCGACGTAGACGAGAGCCGGAACGAAGGCGACGACGAGCGCAGCTCCGGGGAGGATCTTGTGCCGGAACGGCCGGCGCAGGCCGAGCACGCGTTGGACGGTGTGCCGCCAGACCGTGACCGGAGCCCAGCCCGCACCGCGGCGAGCACCCTCGTAGGGCAGGTAGCCGAGGTCGTAGATCCTGGCTCCGGCCCGCTCGCTCACCGACTCGCCTCCAGGTAGAGCTCCTCCAGCGTCTGGCTCTTCCGCTCGAGGCGGCGCAGCCCCACGCCGAGGTCGGCGACGGCATCGCGCACCGCGTCGTAGACGCCTTCGCCGCCCGACACGAGGAGCGGTCCCGCGTCGCTCTCGACCTCCAGGCCGGTGGCGCGAAGAAGCGCAGCGAGCTCCTCCGGGCGCTCGTCGACCTCGACGAGCACCGCGCCGCCGGGTCGGCGGAGCTCCGAGAGCCGCCCGGCCCGAACGACGACTCCCTGATCGAGGATGACGACGGCATCGCAGATCCGCTCGACCTCCTCCAGTTGATGGGACGAGACGACCATGTCGATGCCGAACTCGGTCCCGACGCGCCGGATCAGGCGCAGCATGTCGTCCCGCTGGAGCGGATCGAGCCCGTTCGTCGGCTCGTCGAGGAGCACGAGGCGCGGGTCGTGCGCGATCGCCGAGGCGAGCTTGACCCGCTGGCGCTGACCGGTCGACATCGTGCCGATCGGGCGGAAGCGCTCCTCGCCGAGACCGACGTGCCAGAGCGCGTCGTTCGCGCGCTCGATGGCCGCCTTCCCGGGGATGCCGTGGAGCTCGGCCAGGTGCCGCACGAAGTCCGCGGCGTGGGCGTCCGGAGGCAGGTCGTGGTGCTCGGGCGCGTACCCGATGCGGGCGCGCATCTCGAGGGCGGCCGTCCTCGGATCCTTCCCGAGCACGAGCAGCTGGCCGTCGTCCCGGGAGCGCAGGCCGAGGACGAGCGATATGAACGTCGTCTTGCCGGCGCCGTTCGGCCCGAGGAGCCCCGTGATCCCGTGCCCGATGTCGACGGTGAGCTGGTCGAGGGCGACCGTCGCACCGAATCGCTTCGTCAGCCCGCGGGCTCCGACGATCGGGCCCTCGAGCACTCCGGCCTCGAACACGTCTGCCGGCGCTGCAGGCATCGCCGGGTCATCGTCGCAGGTCGAGGACGTCGAGGAGCAGGCATCCTCGAACGACGCGGCCCGTGGCTCCGGGCACCCGAGCCGGGGCGCCGGCTTCGAGCCCCCGCTACATGCGCTCGATCATGGCCCGGCCGAAGGCCGAGCAGGAGATCTCGTTCGCACCCTCCATGAGGCGCGCGAAGTCGTAGGTCACCTGCTTGTCGGAGATCGCCGCCTCCATCGAGGAGATGATCAGGTCGGCGGCCTCCGTCCACCCCAGATGCCGGAGCATCATCTCGGCGGAGAGGATGATCGAGCCCGGATTCACCTTGTCCTGCCCCGCGTACTTGGGGGCGGTCCCGTGCGTCGCCTCGAACATCGCGACCTCGTCGGAGAGGTTCGCGCCGGGCGCGATGCCGATGCCGCCGACCTGGGCCGCGAGCGCGTCCGAGATGTAGTCGCCGTTCAGGTTGAGCGTCGCGATCACGTCGTACTCGGCCGGGCGGAGAAGTATCTGCTGCAGGAACGCGTCGGCGATCACGTCCTTCACGACGATCTCCCCTCCGGTGCCCGGATTCGCGAAGGTCATCCACGGCCCGCCGTCGAGCGGCTGCGCGCCGAACTCGGAGGCCGCGAGCCCGTAGCCCCAGTCGCGGAACGCGCCCTCGGTGAACTTCATGATGTTCCCCTTGTGCACGAGCGTCACCGAGCGGCGGTCGTTGTCGATCGCGTACCGGATCGCCTTGCGCACGAGCCGCTCCGTGCCCTCGCGCGACACCGGCTTGACGCCGATCCCCGACGTCTCGGGGAATCGGATCTTCCGCACGTCCATCTCGTCCTGCAGGAACGAGATCACACGGCGCGCGCCCTCCGACTCCGCCTCCCACTCGATGCCCGCGTAGATGTCCTCGGTGTTCTCGCGGAAGATGACCATGTCCGTCTGCGAGGGATCCTTGAGCGGGCTCGGGACGCCGCGGAGCCAGCGCACGGGCCGCAGGCAGACGAAGAGGTCGAGCTCCTGGCGGAGCGTGACGTTGAGCGAGCGGATGCCGCCGCCGACGGGCGTCGTCATCGGTCCCTTGATGGAGACGGAGTACTCGCGCACCGCGTCGAGCGTCTCCTGCGGGAGCCAGACGTCGGGCCCGTACAGCCGCGTCGACTTCTCGCCCGCGTAGATCTCCATCCAGTTGATCCGGCGGTCACCGCCGTACGCCTGCTCGACCGCTGCGTCGACCACGGAGCGCATCACGGGCGTGATGTCGACGCCGATCCCGTCTCCCTCGATGAACGGGATGATCGGGTTGTCCGGGGTCGGCTGCCCCGGCGTGATCTTCGTGCCGCCCTCCGGCACGGTGACAAACGATTCGCTCACGTCGCTCCCCGCTCTCGATTGCTGTCCGCCCAAGGCTAGACGGTCGTGGTCTACGCTCGCGCCGGATGCGCACCCGTGACACAGACGTCGCGCAGCAGATCGCCCAGACGCTGATCGAGGGCTTCGACAGGCACTACGGGCTCTTCCGCGAGACGAGTGCGCTGGCCAAGCAGCGCTTCGAGGACGCGGACTGGGCCGAGGCGCAGAGCGCGGTTCGCGAGCGCATCAGCTTCTACGACGAGCGGGTCCGAGAGTGCGTCGCCCGCCTCAGCGACGAGCTCGGCGCCGACCGGCTCGACGACGAGACCTGGCAGCAGGCGAAGCTCCTCTACATCGGCCTGCTCGTCGAGCACAAGCGGCCCGAGCTGGCGGAGACCTTCTTCAACTCGGTCGTCACGCGGATGCTCCACCGCACGTACCGGCACAACGACTTCATCTTCGTGCGCTCGGCCGTCTCGACCGAGTACATCGAGTCCGACCCGCCCATCTACCGGAGTTACTACCCCGAGGAGGGCGAGCTCCGCGAGACGATCGTCGAGGCGATCCGAGCAATCGGCTGGAGCCGCCCGTTCGCAGACCTCGCGCGCGACTCGGGCTTCGTGATGCAGGCGTTGCTCGAGCACCTCGGACGGTTGCCCGCGCCCGAGCCGAACTTCCAGCTCCAGGTCCTGAGCTCCGCCTTCTACCGCAACAAGGCGGCGTTCGTCATGGGACGCATCGTGAACGGGCACGACGAGACGCCGTTCGTGATCCCGGTGCTCCACGACCCCGAAGGGCACCTCGTGCTCGACACGGTCATCCTCGACCCGGAGGAGATCTCGATCCTGTTCTCCCTCTCGCGCTCCTACTTCATGGCGGACATGGACGTGCCGTCGGGGACGATCGAGTTCCTGCAGGCGATCATGCCGGCGAAGCCGCGGTCGGAGCTGTACACGGCGATCGGGCTCGGCAAGCAGGGGAAGACGCTCTTCTACCGCGACCTGCGCCAGCACCTCCACCACTCGAACGACCTGTTCGTCGAGGCGCCGGGGACGCCGGGCCAGGTGATGCACGTCTTCCACCTTCCCTCGTACCCGTACGTGCTCAAGGTCATCAAGGACGTGTTCGGCCCCACGAAGACCACCGACCGGGAGACGGTCAAGCGCAAGTTCCTGATGGTGAAGGAGGTCGATCGCGTCGGGCGCATGGCAGACGCGGTCGAGTTCACCGAGCTCGCGCTTCCGCTCGACCGCTTCGCACCCGAGCTCCTCGGGCAGCTGCGGGAGCTCGCACCGTCCGTGATCGAGGTCGAGGACGAGAGCCTCGTGCTCCATCACTGCTACGTGGAGCGGCGCATGACTCCGCTCAACCTCTACCTCGAGACCGCCACGGACGAGGAGCTCGAGGCAGCCGTGCTCGAGTACGGCAACGCGATCCGGGAGCTCGCGATCGCGAACGTGTTCCCGGGAGACATGCTGTGGCGCAACTTCGGGCTGACGCGCTACGGCCGCGTCGTCTTCTACGACTACGACGAGATCGAGTACCTGACGGACTGCACGTTTCGTGCGATCCCGCCCGCACCGACCCCGGAGGCCGAGCTCTCGGGGGAGCCGTGGTACCCGGTGGGCCCGCTCGACGTCTTCCCCGAGGAGTTCGAGTCCTTCCTCCTCGGAAGCCCCAAGGTCCGCGACTGCTTCCTTCGCCACCACGCCGAGCTGCTGCGGCCGGACTTCTGGCAGGAGTGCCAGGAGCGCGTCGTGGAGGGCGAGATCTTCGACTTCCTCCCGTACCCGGAGTCCATGCGGTTCGGCGAGCGGTACCCCGGGGCCACGTAGCTCGGATGCGCGAGCTGCCTCCCGGGCTCACGATTCGTCACACCACCGAAGCGGACCTCGCCGACGTTGCGCGTCTCTGGGCCGATCCCGAGGTCATGCGGTGGGTCGGCTACCCCGGTGGTCTGCGCCTCACCGACGACGAGCTACGACGCTGGCTCGCGTGGGCCGAGGAGAGCCCCGATCGGCGCCACTTCGTCGTCTCCGACGACGAGATCGGCTTCTGCGGCGAGCTCTTCTCAGCCGTCGATCGCGGTACCGGGCGCGCCGCCCTCGACGTCAAGCTGCTTCCCGCAGCTCGCGGTCGCGGCGTGGCGACCGCAGCCCTGCGGTGGCTGGTCGACCTCGTCTTCGAGAGCGAGCCGGACGTCGAGCTCGTGTGGACCGAGCCGTGGCCCGAGAACGAGGCGGCGATGCGTCTCTACGCGCGCTGCGGGCTGCGGCCCGGTCCCCGGCCCGGCGACCTCGCTCCGGGCCCGTCCTTCTGGGCACGAGCCCGCGCCGATCCCGAGCCCGACGAGAGGACGATCCGCAGCACCGAGAGGACGATCCGCAGCACGAGGTGAAGCGGGCACCCGGCGCCCGCGAGCTGCGCGCGAACTGAAGGTCGTCACCCTTGACGTCTGGGCGTGGACCTGAAATAAACCCCGAACTTTGGAAGTTCGAGAGGGGGCTCGAAGGGGAGGACGCCGCGCGAAGTTGTAACCGCCGTCGAGGCGGATGCCGCTGGCCCTGCCGCTGCGGACCCGGATTGGGGGTCTTGGGTCGATGAAGGAGAGAGGTACTTTCGGGCGCGCCCTGCCGTCCGGAAAATCGAGTGGACGCGTGCTGCTGTCCAGGATTTCGAGCGGACGCGTGCTGCTGTCCAGGATTTCGAGCGGACGCGTGCTGCTGTTCGGAGTCCTGCTCGCATACGTGGGCGGCTACGTCTTGCACCGGCTCCACGCCGGCCTGCACGAGGCACACCAAGTCAACCCGTGGATCCACTGGCTGCGCGACTCGACCCTCGCGCTCCCCCCGGCGCTCCTCGTCGTTCTGACAGCGACCGTCCTTGCCCGGCTCGCGGTCTCTCGGCTCGGCATCGTCGACAGCGTCATCTGGACACGGCTGACCTGGGTGCTCGCCGTCGCGCTCGGCTACGCCGCCTTCTCCGTGCCCGGCAACCTCATGCACGGCGCGACGTTCGGCGCCGGCCACGAGGACATGGGCGTCGTCGAGCACCTGACGGCAGACGCCTTCGCCTCGCTCGGCGCCGCGCTCGCGATCTTCGCGCTCGCCGTGCTCGTCCTCGGGACGCCCTGGGAGCGGGTGCCACCCCACGCCCGGCTCCTGCACGCCGTGCGCCTGCACGGCGTGGGCGGCGTGCTCGCCCGAAGCGTGGACTCGACGCTCGGCCGGAAGTGGCAGCTCGGGCCGACGCTCCTCGGCCTCGGCACGATCGCGGCCGTGGCCGTGGTCGTGCCGCACGTCGGCGGAGCGGGAGCCTCCCCCGCTCTATTCGCAAAGGGCTGCGCCAAAGCCGCCTGGGCCGACCAGACGCGCACGATCAAGGCCGACGTCGTCGCGCTCGAGCAGAAGTGGGACTACAACCGGCTCGGCGCCAAGGCGGGGGCGGAGCCGAGTCCGTACGGGCTCATGTACGCGCTGCGCCGCGACGTCATCGTGAAGGGCTCAGCGACGGCTGCCAACCCCTCGGGGACACCCATTGGAAACGCTGCCGTGGCGGGCAACGTCGAGCTGCGCCCCGGCAAGCGGCCGCGACCGCTCGTGCTGCGCATGAACGTCGGCGACTGCCTCAAGATCACGTTCCAGAACCTGCTGTCGCCCGCCGGGCAGCAGAAGCCGGACCATCCTGCCGACCGCCACGTCGGGATCCACGTCAACGGGATGCAGATGGGAGGGGGTGCGCTCGACGACATCGCCAACGACGGCTCGTTCGTCGGCAAGAACGAGAGCAGCCTCGTGAAGCCGGGCGGTACGCACACCTACACGCTCTTCGCCGAGTACGAGAACACGTACCTCCTGTACTCGCTCGGCACGCCGGTCGGCGGCGAGGGCGGGAGCGCGTCGATCGCTCTCGGCCTGTTCGGCGCGGTCAACGTCGAGCCCTGGAACACCGAGTGGTACCGCAGCCAGGTCACACGGGCGGACATGGATCTGGCCGCCACGAACGACTCGGGAGCGATCGTCACGACCGCCGACGGGCATCCGGTGATCGACTACGACGCCAAGTACCCGATCGGGGCCGGCGACGGCCGGGGCGGGCTCCCGATCCTCAACATGCTCGACGACGCGGGCAACATCGTGCACACGGACCTGAACGCGATCATCACCGGCCCGAAGGCAAACGGCTACAAGATTCCAGAGCGGTCCTACCCCTACCAGTACTGGGAGAACGAGAACTACAACCAGTACCGCGGCCGAGGCGAGGAGCCGTTCCGCGAGTTCACGGTCGTCTTCCACGACGAGATCAAGGCCGTCCAGGCGTTCCCGGAGTGGTTCGACGACCCAGTCCTCTCCCACACGCTCCACGGGGTGAAGGACGGGTTCGCGATCAACTACGGCGCCGGCGGCATCGGCTCCGAGATCATCGCCAACCGGCTCGGCGTCGGTCCGATGGGGAAGTGCGTCGAGTGCAAGTACGAGGAGTTCTTCTTGAGCTCGTGGGCGGTCGGCGACCCGGCGATGATCGTCGACAACCCGGCGAACGAGCCCGGACCGGCGACCAAGGCCCTGTACCCGGACGACCCGGCGAACGTCCACCACAGCTACCTGAACGACCGCGTGAAGTTCCGCAACCTCCACGCCGGGCCGAAGGAGCACCACATCTTCCACCTGCACGCGCACCAGT
>JBFFGH010000073.1:0-11317 GCA_041557575.1 Gaiellaceae bacterium | reverse complement strand
TACACGTGCGAGGGCACTCCCGTCCGCCCCGGCCCGAGTGCGCCTCCCCGCTGGAACGTGTCCTGCACGACGGGCGACGCGGAGGAGACAGGCGTCGGCCTCGTCGTCGGCCGCGAGCGGCTGGACGTGGGACGCACGAGCGTCATGACCGAGCACGTGCGCAAGAAGACCCGGTTCTCCGGGGGGATTCGCGGCTTCTCGACGCACGACCTCTGGTTCGACACGAAGTCCGGCGCGCCCGTGAAGATCGTCATGGTGAGCAGGACCATGAACGACTCTCCCGTCGGCGAGGTGACGTACGACGAGGACGTCACGCTGCGCCTCACCTCGCTCGAGCCCAGGCGATGAGCCTGCGTGCCCGGCTGGCCGCGCTCCGCCTCGCGCCGGACGGCAAGCCGCGTCCGGACGCGCCGTTCGGGCAGGGGCCGGCCGCCGCCCGTGTGCTCCGCCGTGTGATCGTCGGTGCCAGCAGCGTTGCGGGCCGGGCGCCGCTGTCGGTCGTCGCGCCCGTCGCAACGTTCGGGGGCACTGTCGAGTGGGCGCTGCGCCCGGCCAAGCGCCGCCGGCTTTCGGAGAACCTCTCCCACGCCGCCGGTCTCCCGCCGGAGCACCCTACGGTGAAGAAGCTCGTCCGCCGCGAGGTGGCGAACGAGGCGCGGCGCTCGGCGGACTTCCTCTGGGCGTTGAGGAATCCCGAGGAGCTCCTCGGGACCACGGAGGTCGAGGGGCGCGAGCACATCGTCGAGGCGCTCGAGCGCGGCAACGGCGTCCTCCTCGTCTCGACGCACGTCGGAGGCTGGGAGGTCGCGACGGCCATGGCCAAGGCGGTCGTTCCCGTCCCGACCACGGTGATCGTCACCGACGACTGGCTCGCGTGGGCGGTCGAGGGCCTCCGCATCCGCGCGGGCCTGGGGATCATGTACGACTCCGAGCCGGCGACCAAGGCCGCACGGCTCCTGCGCGACGGGGAGGCCCTCCTCGTGCTCGGCGACTATGCGAAGCCGTGGATGCGGACTTACGGCGTCCGCTTGCTCGACGCGGTCGCCGAGTTGCCGGCCGGCCCCGCGGTCCTTGCTCGGCTCTGCGGGACACCGCTCGTCCCGTTCACCGTGCTGCCGTTGGCGCACCGACGTTGGCGCATCGACATCGAGCCGCCTCTGTACCCACCGGAGCGGAACGGCGGGGAGGAGGGCGAGCGAGAGCTCCTCCAGCAGCTCGCCGACCGCTGGACGCGGTCGCTGCGCGAGCACGCGGATCACTGGGCGGCCGTCTACCCGATGACCTGGCGGAGCGCCGGGTGAGGCGCTTCTCCCTGCGGCGCGAGGTGACGATCGGCGTCACCGTGTACGCGCTCTACCTCCTCGTCCGGCGACTCGCCCTGCGCGGTGACGGGCGTGAGCGCGCCCGGAGGAACGCCGAGCAGGTCGTGCGCATCGAGGAGCAGCTGGGGATCCACGTCGAGCCGAGCCTGCAGCGGGCGCTGCTCCGCTTCCCTCGGCTGGTACAGGGCCTGAACCTCGGGTACGGGCTGTTCAACGTGAGCCTGACGGTGGGCTGGCTCGTGTTCCTCTACCGTCGCCGCGACCCCGCATACCATCGCGTGCGGCGCTCCGCGGCGCTCACGTACGTGGCCGTCGAGCCCTTCTTCCTCCTCTTTCCGACCGCTCCGCCGCGGGCTCTCGAGGGGTACGTGGACACGATCTCGGAGGTCAGCGGCGTGAACCTCGAGCACCCGTTCCTCGTTCGCTTCTACAACCCGATAGCGGCCATGCCCAGCCTGCACGTCGCCTTCGCCGTGCTGACGAGCGCGGCGATCGCGGAGCGCACCGACTGCGCTCTGGCGAAGGGGGCGGCGTACGCGTATGCGCCGCTCGTGTCCCTCGTCGTCGCGGGCACCGGGAACCACTACGTCCTCGATACGGTCGCCGGCGCCGCTCTGGGAGCGGCTGCGCGCTCGGTCGCATGAGCGCTGCTCCCCAGTCACCCGAGGAGTCGCGAGCCCAGGTTCCGCCCGGCTGGAAGGCCGGTGCCGCTGTCGTCGTCGCCCTGCTCGTCGCGATCGGGGTCGGCACGCTCATCGCCAAGGCCGCAGGCTTCTCGCGTGTGCGCGACTCGCTCGCGGAGGCGGACTCCACGTGGTTCCTCGTCTGCTTCTTCGCCGAGGTCGCCGCCTTCGGGGCGTATGCGTTCGTCGTGCAGGACGCGCTTCGCTGGCGACGGGGCCCGAAGGTGCGGTACGGGCTGAGCGTCCACGTCACGCTCGCCAGCCTCGGGGCGACGCGCGTCGTCGCCGCTGCGGGGGCTGGCGGCCTCGCGGTGACGTATTGGTGCTTCCGCCGCGCCGGGTTCGTCACGCGAGAGGCCCTCGTCCGCGTCCTGGGCCTCAACACCCTGGTCTACCTCGTCTTCGGCGTCGGTTCCTGGATCGCCGCGCTCCTCGCCATGCTCGGAGTGTTCGGCGACGCACCGCTCTCCCTCACCCTGCCGTGGCTCCTCCTCGTGCCGTCCTGCCTCGTCGCGGCGCGGCTCGTCACCGACCCGAGGCGTGGACCGCTGCCGGACCCGACGGAGGGGTCGCTCCCGCGACGGTCGCTCGCGTACGCGATCTCCGGGGCCGCGTGGGTACGGCAGGTCGCGCCTGCGCGCGCGGGGAGGAGGCCGCTCCTCGCGAGTGCCGTGTACTGGGGAGGCGACATCCTCTGCCTCTGGGCAGCGCTCCAGTCCGTCGGCGTGTCGCTCCCGCTCGCCGAGGTCGTGCTCGCGTACGCGACGGGCTACGCCGCGATGATCCTGCCGCTGCCCCTCGCGGGCGTCGGGGGCATCGATGCGGCGATGACCTTCGCGCTGACGGCGGTCGGCGTCTCGCTTGCGCCCGCCCTCGTCGCGGTGGCGGTCTACCGGCTCTTCGGCTTCTGGGTGCCCACGATCCCCGCCCTCGCCGCGCTCGTCCTCCTCCCCCGGGCCGGACGCGGGCTCGAGCAGGCTGCCGCCTCCGGCGCCTAGGATCCCCGCATGCGCTCCGCCCCACCCGTCCTCGCGGCTCTCGTCCTCGCAGCTCTCGTCCTCGCCTCACCGGCCACCCCGGCTGTAGGGGTCGTCAAGGCGACGTTGAAGACGGCGACGCCGACCCCGGTCGTCGACGAGTCGTGGCGCTGGACCGTCGTCGTCAAGAACGGGAGAGGAAAGCCGCTCCGCGCGAAGATGAAGCTCCAGATCCTGTTCGGCACCGTGGTAGTCGGCTGCTGGAAGGGGAAGGAGATAGCCCAGTGCACCGGGGCGAAGGCGGGAACGTGGATCGCGTTCCGGGGGAAGAAGACCGGGACGCTCACGTGGCCCCTCGCGTCCGTGGGCTCGAAGCTCACGTTCCAGGCGATCGTCGTCGCCGGCGGGAAGACGCTCAGGCTTCGCGCACCGGTCAGGGTGCAGCCGAAGGCGTAGACGGCCTCTTCTGCTCCCCGAGGTCGTATCGCTCGGCGATCCGCTCGAGCGCCTTCTCGGCGATCAGGTCTCCGGCCGGGCGCTCGAAGTGAACCCCGTCGTCGCCCCGCATCTTCACGAGCCGTCCGGCTCCGTTCTCGACGTACTGGGCGTAGCCGCCGTCCTTCCCCGCGAAGAAGAAGTACGTGTCGAGGTACGACGCTCTCCCCGGGCGCTTCGCGGCCTCCGCCTGGACGATCGCGTTGATGGTGTCGAAGCGCCTCGTCTGGTCTGCGTCCTTCGTGATCGGCAGCCCGATCCAGACGATGAGCGCCCCGTTGCGCGTCACCGTGTTCATGATCGTCGCGACGCGGCGGCGGTACTCCTCCCGCCACGCCTGGCTGCCGAACGTGCTGACTCCGAGGCCCTCCGGGAGCCCGGTCATGTAGCCGTGATCGTCGTTTCCCCCGAACATGACGACGACCGCGTCGGGCTTCTCCTTCTGCATCACCTCGCGGATGCGGCTGAACCAGTTGTAGACGTCGGGCCGTTCGAGGCCGGTCGAGAGCCGCCCCTCGACCTCGTCGAGGGGCTTGACGGAGCGGTTGCCTGCGACCGCACGGAGAATCGACTGGCCGGGAACGATCGCCAGCGAGTCGCCGGCGATCCACAGCCGAAGGGGCTTTCGGGGGGTGAAGCGCTCCCGCTTGGGCGGCGCGGACGGCCGAGGCTCCGCTTGCGGGCCGCTGGGATCGCCATCCGTCGGCTGCTCGTCCTCGGGGCCGGCGACGACGGTGTCCACGACGTCGTCCTGCGACCGCCCGAGAGCTTCCTTGAGCCCCTTCCGCGGCCGGTCGAGGCGGAGCGTGTGGCTCACCGTCTGGAGGGGCCCGGTCACCGCGAGCGCGACGTCACGCTTCCACCCGTTCGGCTGGATGGTCGCGGACTTGTGCAGGCCGGGAGCGTTGAGGAAGAGCGCGATCACGAGCGCCCCGAGGCAGACGACGATCGCCGCTCCTGCCGACTGGAGCTGTCGGCCGCCCTCTCCCGTCCGCCTCTTCGGCCGCCGCCTGCGCCTGCGGTCGTCGTTCCGGTCCGTCATCTACTCCGGCGACGGCGGGAGCCGCGTGACCTCGCCTTCCGGTGCGTCGGAGACGTCGAGGACGGTCCGCTCCGAGGGCGACTCCAGCCACGAGGGATCCTGAGGCGGCGACGCTCGCACGACGCGGGGAGGGGCGTACGCAAGCGCGGCCCGCTCTCGCGTCGCCCGGGCCGACGCCCACTCGGCCGCGGCCACGACGACCCAGGCCAGGAGCATGAGCCCGATGATCGCGAGAGAGTCGAGCCCTGCCACGGCTGCGAGAACCGCGACCCCGACGAGGAAGAGCAGCTCGATGAGCAGCCACGGGATCGAGAGGTGGCGCGCCGTCGGCGCATCGAGCGAGCGCACCCATGCCCCGCCGTCGCGCAGGGCCATCGCAGGAGTCTCCTCCCAGCCCGGCCGCTCGTCGGTCTCGGTCGGGAGCGCGGAGGGCTCGGCCCGCAGCGCGTGGATCTCGGCCTGGAGGCTGCCGACCTCGGACGTGAGCGCGCGCACCGCGGCGAGCAGCTCCTGGCTCTCGGGCTCTGCCGGAGCTCTCGAGACTCGGGTCGTCTCGGACGGGTCCGCCATGCGCGCGCCCCTAGCTCTCGTCGGAGGGGCTCATCTCGTCGAGCGCGGCTCGTCCCTGCGCGTGGACGTCCGCCCTGCGCTCGTCGATCGAGGGCTCGGGCATGGCTGCGGGCTGCTCGTCCGGCTGCGTGCCCCGGGACTCCGCGAGCTTGCGACGGAGCTCCTCTGCCGGATCCTCGAGCGCGTCCGCTGCCTCGACCGGCGCGCGCTCCTCGCCACGGTGGCGGAGCCACCGCACGAGGGCTGCGATTCCGAGGGTGACGACGATCCAGCGGAAGAGCGTGCGCACGTCGAGGATGGTAGCGAGGTCGCCAGCCAGGCCGGGGTGCGGCGCCGTCTCCTGCTACGATCTCGCCTCTTCCTGCCTCGCCCAGGCTCCGTCCGTTCCCGGCGGATCCGACGGCGGTGAGGCCGACTCAGACCGAGGGAAGGAGTTGACGGGAACGTGACCGAGTACGAGATCCTGCTGCTGCTCGACCCCGAACTGGACGACGCGCATCAGTCCGAGATCGTCACGCGCGTGCGCGAGCTCGTCGAGAGGGACGGAGGCTCATGGGACCTCCACGACGTCTGGGGACGCCGCAAGCTCGCCTACGAGATCGACCACAAGGCCGACGGCACGTACCACCTGCTCCAGTTCACGTGCGCCGCGGCGACCCTCGACGAGGTGTCTCGCGTTCTCCGGATCGACGACGGCGTCATGCGCCACATGGCGACACGTCGGATCGAGGGGAGTCCCGCACGGCCAGTAGCGGTGGCGGGCCCGGCGCGCCAGGATGCGGAGACTGCGTCCGCCGTCGAGGAAGAAGAAGAGGAGGAGTCGTAGATGGCCGCCAACATCAACCGCGTCGTGCTCGTCGGGAACCTCACCCGCGATCCCGAGCTCCGGCACACGCCCGCCGGCACGGCTGTGTGCTCGCTGCGCCTCGCCGTCAACACGCGGCGCAAGGACGAGAGCGGGCAGTGGACCGACAAGCCGAACTACTTCGACATCACCGTGTGGGGCCAGCAGGGCGAGAACTGCGCCCAGTACCTCTCGAAGGGACGCCCGGTTGCGATCGACGGCCGGCTCGAGTGGCGCGAGTGGGAGGCCCAGGACGGCTCCAAGCGCCAGGCCGTGGAGGTCGTGGCCGACTCCGTCCAGTTCCTCGGCGGGCGCCAGGAGGGCGAGGGAACGTACGTCCCCGCGGGCGCTGCGGCCGGAGAGGACTTCCCGACCTCGCCGTCGGACGACGACATTCCGTTCTGATGCGCGAGACCGGGAATGGGCCTGCGCGGCTCCGCGGTCGCGCGAACACACTCGAGAGCGGCGTCTCCGTAGCCGCGTCGTAGCCACCAACCAGAGATCGCAGGAGCAGACCGATGGCATCCAAGAAACAGCCCCAGCAGACCCGCCGGCGTCCCGGCGCGGCGGCCGCGCCCGGGCGGCGCAAGAGCTGCTACTTCTGCCGGGACAAGGTCGTCGAGATCGACTACAAGAACACGGCGCAACTCCGCCGCTACATCTCCGAGAAGGGCAAGATCCGCTCCCGCCGCATCACCGGCGCGTGCCGCAAGCACCAGATCCAGGTCGCTGTCGCGGTAAAGCGGGCGCGCGAGATGGCTCTTCTCCCGTACATCGGCTAGAACGAGGGCTCATGCAGATCATCCTGCTCACCGACGTCGAGAAGCTCGGGCTGCGCGGGGACGTCGTCGACGTCGCCCGCGGCTACGCCCGCAACTACCTCCTTCCGCGCCGCATGGCCGAGGTCGCGACGCCCGCGCGCGTCGCCGAGCTGCAGCGCGTGGAGGCCGAGCGTGCGAGGCACGAGGCGAGAAGCGCCGAGCAAGCCGAGCAGATCGCGGACGTCTTGCGCAAGACGGTGCTCCGCTTCGAGGTCAAGTCGGGTCCGACGGGCTCGCTCTTCGGATCGGTCACGCCGTCCGACATCGCCGACGAGATCTGGCGGACGCGCAAGGTGCGCGTCGACCGCCGGAAGGTCACGATGGACCCGATCAAGCGCATCGGGCGCTACACGGTTCCGATCGAGGTCTTCCAGGACGTGCAGGCCGAGGTGAAGACGCTGGTCGTCCCCGAAGGCGGAGAGCTGCCGCCCGAGGAGGAGCTCGCCGCGCTCGAGGCCGCCGAGGCCGAGGCGGCGGCGTCTGCCGAACAGGAGGCAGCGAGCGAGCACGCCGAAGCCGAGCAGGCGATCGCCGAGGTGCTGGCGGAGGCGGAGGAGGAGGAGGAGATCGCGCTCGAGGCGAGCGGCGAGCCCTCGGAGACCGAGCAGCCTTCGGAGACCGAGCAGCCCTCGGAGACCGAGCAGCCCTCGGAGACCGAGGCGCCCTCGGAGCCTGCCGCGAGCGCGGACCCGGACGACGAAGGACAGGCAGAGCGCGCAGAGCAGCCCTCCTCGTAGGGCCTTCGTTCGTCGTTTCATCCACAGGGCTGTCGAAAAACGGAGAAAGTTCGCGCTCGGAGCGCGTGTTTCCGGCTGGACAACCTCCGCCCACCTGTCGATAGCGCGTCCGGGGTCGGGGATAACCTGGGAACGTATGTTCCGTTTCCCCTGCACGAGAGAGAGGTCCTGTTGTCTCTGGACGTGGCCCTGCAAGCCCGCTTGACTCCCGCGCCGTGAGCGCTGCGGAGCAACTGGATCGGGCGGCCGAGCGGCTCGGCTCGATCGTCCCGCCACAGAACCTCGAGGCCGAGGAGTCGGTGCTCGGTGCGATGCTCCTGTCGCCGACGGCGGTCGGGACCGTCAGCGAGATCCTCACTGCCGCGGACTTCTACCGTGAGAGCCACGCCCGGGTCTATCGCGCGGCGCTCGGCCTCTGGGCGAAGGGCGAGCCCGTCGACGCGATCACGATCACCGACGAGCTGGACGAGCGGAGCGAGCTCGAAGCGGTCGGAGGGCAGTCGCGAATCGCCGAGCTCGCGGCGCTCGTGCCCTCGACGTCGAACGTCGAGCACTACGCGCGCATCGTCAAGGAGATGTCGACGCTCCGCGGCCTCGTCCGCGCGGGCCAGGAGATCGCGAGGCTCGGGCAGGAGCGCCCCGGGGAGGTCACGGACCTCGTCGACCGCGCCGAGCAGATCGTGTTCGAGCTCGGCCAGCAGCGGGTCACGAGCGACTTCGCCCATATCGAGGCGCTCCTCAAGGAGAGCTTCGAGCGGATCACGCAGCTCTACGAGGCCGGAGTCGAGATCACCGGAGTCCCCTCCGGCTACCGCGAGCTCGACCTGCTCACCTCGGGGTTCCAGCCGGGGAACCTCGTCATCCTCGCCGCCCGGCCCTCGATGGGGAAGTCCGCACTCGGGCTCTGCGTCGCCGCCAATCTCGGCGTGCGCCACTCGGTCCCCGTCGCGCTCTTCACGCTCGAGATGTCGAAGTCCGAGGTGACGCAGCGCATGATGTGCAGCGAGGCCAAGGTCGAGTCCCAGCGGCTTCGCTCGGGACGGCTCGCGCCGGACGACTGGCCTCGCCTCACGGCGGCCTGCGACCGGCTGATGAAGGCGCCGATCTACGTGGACGACACGGGCTCGACCACGATCATGGAGCTGCGCTCGAAGGCCCGCAGGCTCAAGTCGCGCGAGCCGAACCTGGGCCTGATCATCGTCGACTACCTCCAGCTCATGACCTCGGGAGCGTCCGCGGAGAACCGCGTCCAGGAGGTCTCACAGATCTCGCGTGCCCTCAAGGTCCTCGCACGCGAGCTCGACGTCCCGATCCTCGCGATGTCGCAGCTCTCCCGCGCGGTCGAGCAGCGCCACGACAAGCGGCCGCTCCTCTCCGACCTCCGTGAGTCCGGATCGCTCGAGCAGGACTCCGACCTCGTGTTCTTCGTGTATCGCGACGAGTACTACCTCGGCGAGGAGTCAGAGCAGCAGGGGATCGCCGAGGTGATCCTCGCGAAGCACCGCAACGGCCCGACCGGCACGGTGAAGCTCTCGTTCCTGCGCCGGTACGCGAAGTTCGCGGACCTCGCGGCCGCCTGATCCCCGAGCCGGGCGCGTCACGGCGACGCGTCGCTTCGTGCAAGACTGACTCTCGTGCCCGCGACCGTCATCGTCGGTGCGCAGTGGGGCGACGAGGGGAAGGGGAAGATCGTCGACCTGCTCGCCCAGGACGCCGATCTCGTCTGCCGCTACCAGGGCGGCCCGAACGCCGGCCACACCGTCGTCGTCGAGGACGAGACGTACAAGATCCGCCAGATCCCGACCGGCATCATCGCCGGGAAGCGCTCCGCGATCGGCGCGGGGTGCGTCGTCGACCCGGCCGTGCTCATCTCGGAGCTCGACGACCTCGAGTCGCGCGGGCACGGGACGCTCGGGCTGCTGTTCGTCTCCGGGAACGCGCACCTGATCATGCCCTGGCACGTGGCGCTCGACGGTGCTCGCGAGCGTCGCCTCGGGCGTCTGCAGATCGGGACGACGCGACGGGGCATCGGGCCCGCCTATGCGGACAAGGCGACGCGCATCGGCATCCGCGTGCAGGACCTGCTCGACGCGAAGATCCTCCGAGAGAAGCTCGAGCTCGCCGTCACCGAGAAGAACGTCTGGCTGCAGCGCGTGTACGACCTCGACCCCTTCGACGTGGAGGAGATCGTCACGGCTCACCTCGGCTACGCGGAGCGGCTCGCGCCGTACGTCGCGGACACGTCGCTGCTCGTCGATCGCGCGCTCGGAGACGGCGAGCGCGTCCTCTTCGAGGGTGCGCAGGGAACGCTGCTCGACCTCGATCACGGCACGTATCCCTTCGTGACCTCCTCGAGCCCGATCGCCGCCGGGGCGGCGGTCAGCTTCGGGATCGGCCCGAACCGGATCGACGAGGTCCTCGGTGTCGCGAAGGCGTACGTGACGAGGGTCGGGGAGGGGCCGTTCCCGAGCGAGATCGTGGGCCCGGAGCACGCGCGCGTCCAGGAGCTCGGGCACGAGTTCGGCACGGTCACCGGCCGCGAGCGGCGCTGCGGCTGGCTCGACCTCGTCGCGCTGCGGTTCGCGGTCCGCGTGAACGGGATCACCTCGCTCGCGCTGACGAAGCTCGACGTTCTCTCGGAGTTCGCGGAGCTGCCGGTATGCGTGCGCTACGCCCTTCCGGACGGAGGAGAGACCGAGGAGTTCCCGGCGCACCAGAGCGACTTCCATCACTGTCGTCCCGTGTTCGAGACCTTGCCCGGATGGGAGCGCCACATCTCGGACGAGCTGCCCGACGCCGCGCGCGCGTACGTGGGGTACGTCGAGCGCGCACTCGGGGTCCCGGTGACGCTCGTCGGGACGGGCGCCGAGCGAGAGCAGGTGCTCGCGCTCGGGTGAGGCCCGAGGCGGCCCTCACGCTCGCCTAGACTCGGTCGATGCGCGTCCTCGTCGTCGGCTCCGGTGGCCGTGAGCACGCGCTCGCCTGGAAGCTCGCGCAGTCACCGCTGCTCACGGAGCTCCATGCCGCGCCGGGGAACCCGGGCATCGCTCGAGTCGCGGACTGCCATCCGGTTCTCGCAGACGATCTCGAGGGCGTCCTCGGCCTCGCGCGGTCGGTGAGCGCCGATCTCGTCGTCGTCGGGCCGGAGGGGCCGCTCGTGGCAGGCCTCGCCGACGTCCTTCGCCGGTCGGGAGTCCCCGTCTTCGGGCCGAGCCGGTCGGCCGCGGCGATCGAGGGCTCGAAGTCGTACGCGAAGGACGTGATGGTCGCTGCGGGGGTGGCGACGGCGGCCAGGCTCTCGGAGGCGCGCGCTCCGTGTGTCGTCAAGGCCGACGGCCTCGCCGCGGGCAAGGGCGTGCACGTGTGCCGGACCGCGGAGGACGTGGAGACCGCGCTCGGTGCTCTCTCGGATCTCGGGGGCGACGTGGTCGTGGAGGAGCTTCTCGAGGGCCCGGAGGTCTCTCTCTTCGCGCTGTGCGACGGGCGGGCCGCGATCCCGCTCCTCCCGGCCCAGGACTTCAAGCGGGCCTTCGACGGCGACGCGGGCCCCAATACCGGAGGGATGGGGTCGTACGCGCCGTTCCCGGGGCTCGACGCCGCTGCCCGCGAGGCGCTCGCCGACGCGGTTCATCGCCCGGTGCTCGCCGAGCTCGAGCGGCGGGGTGCTCCGTTCGTCGGGCTCCTGTTCGCGGGCCTCATGCTCACGGACGACGGACCGCGCGTGCTCGAGTTCAACTGCCGCTTCGGAGACCCGGAGACGCAGTCGGTGCTCCCGCTTCTCGACGGAGATCTCCTGACTGCGCTCGCGGCTGCCGCGGAAGGCGAG
>JBFFGH010000072.1:0-11364 GCA_041557575.1 Gaiellaceae bacterium | reverse complement strand
TCCGGAGCCGGTGGCAGAGGAGAGGGACGCCCCGGGCTCCCCCGGTCGCCCGGGAGCGGGCCGGTCGCCTTGGGCTTGGACGGTGGTGCCGAGACATCGGCGACCGCTATCGCCTCGGCGCTCGCGACGACGATCTCGCTCCCCGCGGGGAGGCCGCCGTGATCCTCGGAGAGCCGAACCCGCAGCCCCACGGTCGAGGCCTGCGCACCCGGGGGCGAGGCCTTCCGCACGCCGCTGCTCTGCGAGAGAACGGTCAGTGCTCCCCAGTCGCCCAGCGCCACGATCGAGCCCGGCTCGGACGCGACTTCCCGGCCGTCGACGCGAAGCCCCTGGATGCGCGACGCAGAGACGTCCGCCTTGACCGAGCGCGCGCTCGCGCTCGACGCGACCGACGCCGTGACCTGAGCGGCGACGATCTCGCCGTCGAAGAGCGAGAGCACGAACGCGTTCGCCTGCGCCTGCGTGGTCGCGGCAGCACCACGCGCGCCGAACACCTTGGCGCTCGACCGTCCGAGGCTCGCGATCGACCCGTCGTCGGGATACCGGAACGACTGCACGTCCGCGGTCGTGCTGGTCGGCCACTCGAGGGCGGCCAGAGACACCTCCTCGACGCCGGGGCCGCTTATCCGCAGGAGCACGGCGCTCGCTCCGGTCTGGGCCTTGGGGGGCGGCGGCGCCGCGGCGGCGAACGTGGTGGAGACCGCCAGTGCGAGAAGACCCGCTACGAGCAGGCGAATCACGGCGACTCAGGGTAGCGGGGCCGCCTGCGGCGCGTCCGCCACACGAGCTGCGTCGCCACCAGGAAGAGAAGCCCCCCGAAGAGCTTCCGGAGAAGCGACTCGGGAAGCTCGGTGACGATCCTGGCACCCAGCTCCACGCCGAGAATCGACGACACGCCGAGGACGAGCGCGGTGCGGGGGCGCATGTGCCCGTACCTGCGCTGGTTCCAGATCCCCGCGGCGGCGGTCGGCAGGATCGCGAGCAGAGACGTCCCCTGGGCCTCGACCTGGCCCAGGCCGAGCGCGACGAGCGTGGGCACGAAGAGGATCCCGCCTCCGACCCCGAACAGCCCCGCCATGACACCCGCGACGAGGCCGAGCAGAATGGCGAGCGTGATCGTCGAGGCGCTCATGTCGCGACCAGCCAGATGCCCAGCGCCGTGAGGAGCGCGGCGAAGCCGTAGGTGAGGGTACGCGTGTTGATCCGCTGCTGGAGAGTCGTCCCGGCGATCGCGCCCACCGCTGCCGGAAGCCCGACGAGCGCGGCGTAGGCGGGCTCCACCTCCCCGCGGAGCGAGAAGGCGACCACCCCTGCCGAGGCGGTGATCGCGATCATCCCCAGCGACGTCGCCGTTGCCGCGCGCTCCGGAAAGCTCACGAAGAGGATGAGCAGGGGCACGGCGAGGATGCCCCCGCCGACCCCGAAGAACGCGGAGAACACCCCCGCCGCGATGCCGATGGCGACGAGGCGCACGGGCGTATCGTACGAGGGTCGGAGCTCGGATCGACCGCGAAGCGTCCCGCTCAGAGAGCGGCGGCCTCGCGCCTGAGGACGTCCCACGCGAGCCGGACGTCGTCCTCCTCGGTCCGGAAGTTGCCGATGGCGAGGCGGAGCGCGAAGCGATCCCCGAGCCTGGCGTGCGAGAGGAAGACCTCGCCCGACGCGTTCACGCGCTCGAGCAGGAGCTCGTTCTCCTCGTCGCTTCCTTCTCTCCGGAAGCACACGAGTGAGAAGTGGCGTGGAGCGACGACCTCCCACCCGGGCTCGTCGCGCAGCCAGCCCTCGAAGAGAGCGGCGAGCCTGACGTGCTCGCGGATCCTCTCCTGCAGGCCCGATCGTCCGTAGCAGCGGAGCACGGCCCAGAGCTTGAGCGCACGAAATCGGCGTCCGAGCGGGATCGACAGCTCGCTCAGGTTCACCGCGTCGTCCGGCGACTGCAGGAACTCCGGAACGAGAGAGAACGCACGGCGAAAGTCGTCGGGGCGGCGCGTCCAGAGCGCGGAGCAGTCCATCGGCACCCCGAGCCATTTGTGCGGGTTCACCCCGATCGAGTCGGCGCGCTCCCAGCCCTGGAAGTGGTGACGGAGCTCGGGGCACACCGCCGCGGAGCCCGCATACGCGGCGTCGACGTGCATCCACGTTCCCGCCGCGGCGCAGGCGTCGGCGACGGCCGGCAGGGGATCGACCGCCGCTGCGCCCGTGGTGCCCGCCGTCGCGACGACAGCACACGCGTCCTCGAGGTCGAGGAGCTCGGGCCGGAGCCGGTACTCGTCGTCGACGGGGACCTTGCGGAGCTCGAGCTCGAGGAGGCGAGCGGCCTTCTCGGCCACCGAGTGCGCGTGCTCCGAGCAGACGACGACCCGGCGGTCGGGCCGAAGCGTGCGCGCGACGACGAGCGTGGTGAGGACGCCGGTCGAGACCGTGTCCTCGATGTGGCCCCGGAACTCCGCGGGGAGGCCGAGGAGCTGGCGCAGCCAGTCGAGGGTGAGCTCCTCGAGCTCCTGCAGCGCCGGCGAGGTCCTCCACAGGATCCCGACCTGGTTGAGGCCGGCGATCAGCAGCTCGGCGAGCACGCCCGGCTCGGACCCCGTCGTCGCGAAGTACGCGAAGAAGCGGGGGCTCTGCCAGTGGGTGAGGCCCGGGAGGAGGATCGCGTCGAGGTCGCGCAGCACCTCGGCGAACGTCTCCGGCTCGTCGGGAGGGGAGGCGGGAAGCGCCGCGCGGATCTCGCCCGGCTCGACCTGCGTGAGGACGGGAAGGTCGCGGACTCCCTCGAGGTACGACGCGACCCAGTCGAGCGCGGCCTGGCCGTCGTCGCGAAACGAGCTCATGCGCGCGACCTCGTGATCTCTCGCCAGGAGCGCGTGTTCAGCACCTGATCCTTCGTGAGCCATGCGCGCCGGGCCTGCGCGATGCCGAGCTCGGCGTAGCCGAGCGCCTCGACCGAGTGGGCATCCGTCGTCACCGGGATGCGCACGCCGGCCTCGCCCGCGAGTCGTGCGTGGGTGTCTCGCAGGTCGAGCCGGTTCGGCTGCGCGTTGATCTCCAGCGCCGTCCCCGTCTCCGCCGCGCGCTCGATCACGCGCTCGACGTCGACCGGCGCTCCCTCGCGCCGGAGCAGCCGCCTGCCGGTCAGGTGGCCGATGCAGTCGACGTGCGGGTTCTCGACCGCGCCGAGCACGCGCTCGGTCGGGCTCCGGTCGAACGACGTGTGCAGGGAGGCCACGACCCAGTCGAGCTGCTCGAGCTGCTCGTCGGGGACGTCGAGCGAGCCGTCCGCCCTGATGTTGACCTCGACCCCCTTCAGCACGCGAAACGGCCTCACACGCTCGTTCACCGCCGCGATCTCCTCCCACTGCGCCTCGAGTCGCCCGTCGCGGAGGTTGTGTGAGTGATCCGTCATGCACAGGAAGCGAAGCCCGCGGCTCTTCGCGGCACGGGCCATCTCCTCGATCGACGACCTCCCGTCGGCCGACCACGTCGAGTGGCAGTGCATCTCGCCGACGAGGTCGCCGAGCTCGACCAGGACCGGGAGCTCGCGAGCGCGAGCGGCGGCGATCTCGTCGGTGCCCTCGCGCAGCTCCGGCGGGACGTAGGCGTATCCGAGGTACTCGTACAGCTCCGGCTCGCTCTCGTGCGTCACGACGGCCCCGGTCTCCACGACCGTCACGCCGTACTCCGAGATCGAGAGCCCGTGGCGCTGTGCCTCCTCGCGGAGCGCGATGTTGTGGTCCTTCGAGCCGCTGAAGTGCTGGAGGACGTTGCCGTAGCACTCCGGAGGCACGACGCGGAGGTCGAAGCGGAGGCCGTCGTGCCCGACCACCGTCGCCTTCGTCTCTCCGCGGGCGACGATCTCGGCGACCCAGGTGCCCTCGCAGAAGGCGGAGATGAGCGCGGCCGGGTCGGCAGACGTGGCGACGAGATCGAGGTCGCGGACGGTCTCCCGCCGGCGACGAACGCTCCCGGCCTCGGAGACGGCGATCGCCGAGGGATGCGCCGCGAGCTCGTCGACCACGCGGCGCACGGCGGGAAGCGCCGTGCCGAGCGGCGTCCGTGACTCGGGAGCCTCGCCCGCGCCGGCCTCGAGGGCCTTCAGGATCTTCTCCTCGCTCCGCGCGCCCATCCCCGAGAGCGCCCGCAGGCGCTCCTCCTCGGCTGCAGCCCTGAGACCGTCGAGCGTCGTCACGCCGAGCTCCGTCCAGATCCGTGCGGCTGTCTTCGGGCCGACTCCCGGGAGGTGCAGGAAGTCGACGACGCCGGCCGGCACGAGCCCGCGCCTCTTCGTGAGCGCCTTCATCTCCCCGAGCTCGACGACCTCGACGGCCTTCGTCTCGATCGTCTTCCCGATCCCCGGCAGCTCCTTCGCCTTCCCCTCGAGGGCGAGCTCGGCGATCGACTGCGGCGACTCGCGGATTCTCGTCGCCGCCCGCCGGTAGGCGATGACCTTGAACGGCTCCTCGGCGAGGATCTCCGACAGGTCCGCGAGGAGATCCAGCTGATCCGCGATCTCCGCGTTCCGGGGGAGGGTCTTCGCCACGGCGCGATGATACGGAGCTTCACCTGAGGGAAATGCGGCTCGAGGGCGAAACCGGTGCGGAGATGGCCACGTCCGAGCACGCAGACGACACGATTCGCGCAGTCGTCTGCCTCCCCACCTACGACGAGCGCGAGAACCTCGAGCCCATGATCCGGGCGCTCGCCGGCGTGCTCGACACGGCGAGGGACCGCGTGCTCGTCATCGACGACGCGTCGCCCGACGGTACGGGCGAGATCGCCGACCGCCTCTCGGCGGAGCTGTCCTGGGTCTCGGTCCTCCACCGGGAGCGCAAGGAGGGGATCGGTCCGGCGTACCTCGCCGGCTTCCGCCGGGCGCTCTCCGCAGGCGCGGAGCTCGTCATCGAGATGGACTGCGACTTCTCCCACGACCCCGAGGACGTTCCCCGGCTGATCGCAGCGGCCGAGGGAGGAGCCGACCTCGTGCTCGGCTCGCGGTACGCGCCCGGGGGAGGCACCCGGAACTGGGGGCTCGTCCGCCGCGTCGTCTCGCGCGGCGGGTGCCTCTATGCGCAGGTCTTCCTCGGCGTCCGGGTCCGCGATCTCACCGGTGGCTTCAAGTGCTTCCGCAGGGGGACGCTCGAGGCGATCGACCTCGGCGCGCTGTCGGCCCACGGCTATGCGTTCCAGATCGAGACGACCTTCCGCGTTCGTCGCGCGGGGCTCCGGGTCGTCGAGGTGCCGATCATCTTCGTCGAGCGGCGGGCGGGAGCTTCCAAGATGACGGGCTCCATCGTCGCCGAGGCGATGTGGAAGGTGCCGCTGCTCCGGGTACGAGCGCTCACCGGTCGCCTCTGAGTACTCTCACCGGATGGACGACGTGAGCGACGCGACCTTCGCGGACGAGGTCCTCGCCTCCCCGATACCGGTCGTCGTCGACTTCTGGGCCCCCTGGTGCCGGCCCTGTGACGCGATCGAGCCGCACCTCCGCGCGCTCGCCGCCGAGTGGGAGGGACGAGCGAGGTTCGTCCGGCTCAACGTCGACGAGAACCTCGCGACCTCCGGCCGGTACGGCGTGCTCTCGCTCCCGACCGTGATCCTCATCGCCGACGGAGAGGTCAGGGCGACCGTGCTCGGCGCACAGTCGCGAAGCCGCTTCGAGAAGGTTCTCGGCCAGTTCGTCTGAAGCCTTCCCGTGCTACCGTCGCCGGCGTGAGCACGGTGCAGTCGACCGACGTCGCCGCCCGCTTCCTCGAGGCTCTCGCCCGGCGCGACTTCGTCGCGCTGGCAGAGACGTTCAACGAGGACGGGAGGCTGCGGGGGCTCGTGCCCAGCGCCGTTCGCGAGGAGGAGGGCCGGGCGGCCATCGCGGGGCGATTCGAGCTCTGGAACGGGAGCCGGGAGGACTTCGAGCTGCTCGACTCGGAGGTCGCGGCGATGCAGGACGTCGTGCGGCTTCGCTGGCGGGCACGTGGAGTCGATCCCGACGACGGCCTCTCGGTGTACGAGCAGAGCGCCTACGCGAAGATCGAGGGAGAGGGCTTCGCCTGGATGAACCTCGTCTGCTCCGGCGATCGCCCCGCAACCTGGTGACCGCGACCGTCTGCGGCGCACTGCTCGACGCGATCGCCGCACGCGACTTCCGGCGGATCGGGGAGTGCTTCGCCGCGGGCGCATCGCTCCGGGTCCTGACTCCGGGCCCGCTGCGCGAGCTCGAAGGAGCCGAGAGCGTCGTCGATCGCTACCGCTTCTGGCTCGAGCCCCTCGAGGGCTTCGAGCTGCTCGAAGGCGACGTCGAGGAGATCGCCGATCGCGTCCGGATTCGCTACCGCTTCCGTGGCCTGAACCCGGAGAAGGGCTGGCAGCTGAACGAGCACACGGGCTACGGAACGGTCGAGAACGGACAGCTGACGGCGCTCAACATCACGTGCACGGGCTTCAGGCCGACGGAGACGCCGTAACGGGCTGGGCAGACCTCCTCGACGCGGAGGAGGTCGCGTACCGGGGGGTCGAGGGGAGGCGCGACGGGATCGCCGAGCCCCTGCCCGAGGACCTCGACCCGCTCGTCGTCTCGGCTCTCGTCGCCGGCGGGGTGACGTCCCTCTACCGCCACCAGGCGGAGGCATGGGAAGCGGCTCGCCGGGAGGAGAACGTCATCGTCACGACCGGCACCGCGTCGGGGAAGTCGCTCGCCTTCAACCTCCCGGTGCTGGACGCGGTCGCCCGCGAGCCCAAGACGCGTGCCGTCTACCTCTACCCGACCAAGGCCCTGTCCCAGGATCAGGCCCGGTCGCTCGCGGAGCTTCGCCTGAAGGGGCTCAGGCCCGCGATCTACGACGGCGACACGCCGAGCGAGCGGCGCTGGCAGATCCGCAAGTGGTCGAACGTGATCCTGACCAACCCGGACATGCTCCACGTCGGGGTCCTCCCCCATCACGACCGCTGGGGAGACGTCCTCGCCAACCTCCGCTACGTCGTGGTGGACGAGGCGCACGTCTACCGCGGCGTCTTCGGCTCCCACGTCGCCAACGTGCTGAGGCGGCTCCGGCGGCTGGCCCGGGTGTACGGCTCCGAGCCGCGCTTCCTCCTCGCCTCGGCGACGATCGCGAACGCGGGCGAGCTGGCGCTCGAGCTGACGGGCGAGCCCGCCACGGTGGTCGACCGAGACACCTCCCCGAAGGCCGAGCGCGAGGTCGTCGTCTGGAACCCGCCCCTGCTCGACCCCGGGCTCGGCCTTCGCGCGAGCGCGCTCGGAGAGGCATCGCGCCTCCTCGCGCAGCTCACCTCCCGCGGGCTGCGCACGATCTGCTTCGCGAAGAGCCGACGTGCCGCCGAGCTGATCCACCGCTTCGCCAGCGAACGCGTCGACATCGCGACCGCACGGCAGCTCGCCCCCTATCGAGCGGGATACACCCCCGAGCAGCGCCGCGACATCGAGCGGCGGCTCGTCGAGGGTGAGCTGCTCGGGGTCACGGCGACGGACGCGCTCGAGCTCGGCATCGACATCGGGCTCCTCGACTGCGCGATCTCCGTTGGCTTTCCCGGAACGGTCGCGTCGCTACGCCAGCAGTGGGGCCGCGCGGGACGCCGGAGCCGCGGGCTCGCGATCCTCGTGGCGAGCGACGACGCGCTCGACCAGTTCTTCGCCGCCGAGCCCGAGGCGCTCCTCTCCCGGAACGTCGAGGCCGCGATCCTCGACCACGCCAACCCGCGGATCCTCGACCCGCACGTGCTCTCGGCCGCGTTCGAGGCGCCCCTGGACGAGCACGACGTCGACACCCTCGGCGCGACTGCGCTCCGCCGGGCCGCAGAGCTGCCCGAGCTCGAGCGCACGCCCGCCGGGTTCGTCTGGAAGGGGCGCGACTACCCGGCCGCACGCGTGTCGCTCCGCTCCGGGGACTCGGAGGCGTTCACGGTCGTGGAGGGGCAGACGGGGTCTCTGCTGGGCCTCGTCGAGCGCGACCGGGCGTACTCGACGGTCCACGAGGGCGCCGTCTACCTCCACCTCGGCGAGCAGTACCTCGTCGAGTCGCTCGACCTCGAGAACCGGGTGGCGGTCGTCGTGCCGGCGACGGTCGACTGGTACACCCAGCCGAAGAAGGAGACGGAGACCGCGGTCGAGGAGGTGCGACACGTCGAGCGGCGCCTCGGGGTCGATCTCCACTTCGGGCACGTCTCCGTGACGGAGCAGGTCGTCGGCTATGCGCGCAAGGCAGTTCGCGACGGCTCGACGATCGACGTCGTCCCGATGCTCCTGCCGGAGGTGACGTTCGACACCGAGGCGGTCTGGTTCTGCCCCGACCCTGCGCTCCTCGAGGGCCTCGAGCAGATGCCGAAGCTCCTGGGCACGCTCCACGCGGCCGAGCACAGCCTCATCGCCCTGCTCCCGCTCTGGGCGATGTGCGATCGCTGGGACATCGGCGGCCTCTCCACGAACCTCCACTTCCAGACCGGGCGGCCGACCATCTTCGTGTACGACGGGCACGCCGGAGGAGTGGGCATCACCGAGCGCGGCTTCGACCGGTTCGAGGACTGGGCAGAGGACACGGCTCGGCTGTTGCGGCGGTGCCCGTGCGCCTCGGGCTGCCCCTCCTGCGTGCAGAGCCCGAAGTGCGGAAACCTGAACGAGCCTCTCGACAAGGCAGGCGCACGGACGCTCCTCGACAGGATGCTGGCCTCGGGCGGCGGCTCCGGCTAGCTCACCCTCCGGGCCGCCGGCCGGGCGGGTCGAGATCCTGGAGCGCGCGCTCGACAGCCTCCGCGGGCGTCGACGCGCGTATCGCACCATCGACGGCCGGCGCGCCCTCGAGCGCCACGACGCGCCTGCCGAGGCGCAGCGCGAACGCCATCTCGGCGATCGTCCCGTAGCTGCCGCCGACGGCGATCAGCGCGTCTCCGCTCGCCGCCACGGCGAGGTTGCGCGCGTGGCCGATCCCCGTGACGACGACGTGATCCGCCCACGGGCTCGCAGCGTCCGGCGACTCGCCGGGAAGGATCGCGATGGTCGTGCCTCCGGCCGCCTTCGCCCCCCGGTGCGCGGCGGCCATCACCTCGTCGAGCCCGCCCGTGATCACGACGCAGCCCCTCTCGGCGAGAAGTCGGCCGACCTCCTCCGCGGGGCCTTCCCACTCCCCTCCCGAGCCGACGACCGAGACCTGGGCTGCCACGACGGGAAGCATGCCGCTTCGCCTCTAGCTCAGCACGCGAAGGGCCTTCGTCAGCGACTGCCTGCCGCCGAGGGCCCCGGAGAACAGGTCGCCATGACGGGCCACCCGGTCGAGCACGACGTCCATTGTGAACGCGCCCGGGTCGAGCGAGGGCGTGACCTCGTCCCAGCGAAGCGGGGCCGAGACGGGCGCGCCTCCTCGCGGCCGGACGGAGTAGACCGAGGCATTCGTCTTGCCCGGCCCGTTCTGATTCGCGTCGACGAGAACCCCTCGCCGCCTGTCCTTCGCCCACTCGGTCGTCACGAGCCCGGGATGAGCGCGCGCGAGCGCGGAAGCGACCACGGCGGCGAACCGGCGGGCGTCCGCATGCGCGTGCCGCCGGGCGACGGGCACGAAGACGTGGATGCCCCGTGAGCCCGACGTCTTGGGATAGCTCTCGAGCTCGAGCAGGCCGAGCGCCTCCTTCACGAGCAGCGCGACCTCGACCACCGCGTCGAAGCCCACGCCCTCCGAGGGGTCGAGGTCGAACACGACCCAGTCCGGACGCTCCGGACGGTCGGCCCGTGACGTCCACGTGTGGAGGTCGATGCAGCCCATGTTCACCATCCAGAGCAGGGCGAGGTCGTCGTTCACCAGCGCGTAGTCGACGACCCTCTTCTCGCCCTCCCGGGTCGAGGCGGGGAACGGTGCGCGGCGTATCCACTCCGGCATGTGCGACGGCGACTGCTTCTGGAAGAAGTGCTTCCCCTGCCAGCCGTCGGGGTAGCGCTTCATGGTGAAAGGCCGCCCCTTGAGGTGCGGGACGAGCACGGGCGCCACGTCCCGGTAGTAGGCGAGGAGATCGCCCTTCGTGATCCCCTCGTCGGGCCAGAAGGGCTTGTCCAGGTTCGAGAGGCGCAGCGAGCGCCGCCCCCGTGACACGGTCGCCGGCACGGGCTCGCGCTCGCGGCGCACGTCCACCGGCGCCTTGTCCTCGCGGAGCCGGAGGTACGAGGGCGAGCGAAGGCGCCCGTCACGTGTCCACTCCGCGTACTCGACCTCCACGACGAGCGACGGCTCGACCCAGACGACCTCGGACGGGCGGGCCTGGCGCATCCTCGGCGCCTCCGAGAACGGCGAGCTGTCTCGCTCGAGCGGGCGCAGGAGCGCGAGCAGGCGCTCGCTCTCCCGGTCGGAGAGCCCGGTCCCGACGTTCCCGGCCCAGCGGAGCCCTCCCTCCTCCTGCACGCCGACGACGAGAGCGCCGAAGCGGCCTGCACGCTTTCCCCGGCCTCGCGTGTAGCCGGCGACGACGACCTCCTGCGCCCTCCGTAGCTTCACCTTCCGCCACTCGGAGCTGCGCTTTCCCGGCCGATAGGACGAATCGAGCCGCTTGGCGATGACGCCCTCGAGCTCCTGCTCTCGCGAGGCCTCGAGGAGAGCGTCCCCGTCCTCGAAGAGGGGTGAGACGAGCACCCGCGAGCCGGCCCGGACGAGCGCCTCCAGCCGCGCCCGCCGCTCCGAGAGCGGCTCGTCCACGAGAGACGAGGACTCGACCTCGAGGAGATCGAAGAGCACGACCACCGTCGAGCCGGAGCCCTCCTGGAGGAGGGAGAAGCGAGGCCGTCCGTGCTCGTCGAGCGCGCAGATCTCTCCGTCGAGGACCGCGTCGGTCGTGGCGACCGCGAGCTCGGCGGCGCGCGCGACCTCCCGAAACCGCTCCGTGAGATCGTGCCCGTTCCGGCTCCTGAGGGTGACGTGCCCGCCGGAGACCTCGACGATCGCGCGGAAGCCGTCCCACTTCGGCTCGTACGCCCAGCCCTCTCCGCGCGGGAGCGACTCCGTCGCCGTGGCGAGCATCGGCGCGTAGCGTGCGCCGGCGTCGCCCGCGTCCTTGCGCAACAGCAGCCAGTTCCTCTCGTCGCCGTCGAGCGACGCCGGAACGAGCGTCCATACGCCCTCGAGGCGGCCGCCGTGCAGGCGAACGGTCAGCCCGCCGTCGCGCTTCTCCTCGAGGAGCTCGTACGTGCCGCAGTCCCAGATCTCGACGGTTCCGGCGCCGTACTCGCCGGCGGGGATCGTGCCCTCGAAGCTCGCGTACTCGAGCGGATGATCCTCGACGCGCACCGCCAGGTGGCGTTCTCCGCGACGCAGAGGCACGCCCTTCGGCACCGCCCAGCTCCAGAGGACGCCGTTGCGCTCGAGCCTGAAGTCGTAGTGCAGG
>JBFFGH010000071.1:0-11760 GCA_041557575.1 Gaiellaceae bacterium | reverse complement strand
CTTCCGAGGTTCCGCCCGGCGAGGCCGTCGCTCAGCCTTCCGAGGTTCCGCCCGGCGACTGAGGCACATCCCTCCCCGCCGCATTCGCCATTGCGGTGAGAAGGTCGATCGGGATCGGGAAGACGATGGTGGAGTTGTTGGCGGCGCCGATCTCGAGCAGCGTCTGCAGGTAGCGAAGCTGCACCGTGATGGGCTGCTGGGCCATGACCGCCGCGGCGTCCTTCAGTCGCTCCGACGCCTGGAACTCGCCCTCGGCGGAGATCACCTTTGCGCGACGCTCGCGCTCGGCCTCCGCCTGACGCGCCATCGCCCGCTGCATCCCCGCCGGGATCTCGACGTCCTTGACCTCGACGACCGAGACTTTGATCCCCCAGGGCGACGTGGCCTCGTCGATGATCGACTGGAGGATCGCGTTGATCTTGTCCCGCTCCGAGAGGAGCTCGTCGAGAACGTGCTGTCCGAGCACCGAGCGAAGCGTCGTCTGCGCGATCTGTGACGTCGCGACCATGTAGTTCTCGACCTGCGTGATCGCGGCGTTTGGCTCGACGATGCGGAAGTAGGCGACAGCGTTCACGCGGACGGGAACGTTGTCCTTGGTGATGACCTCCTGCGGCGGGACGTTGAGCGTGACCGTTCGGAGGTCGACCTTGACCATGCGGTCGATGATCGGGATCAGGAGGAAGATGCCCGGCCCCTTGGGATGCTCGAGCAGCCGGCCGAGTCGGAAGATCACACCGCGCTCGTACTCGCGGAGGATCTTGACCGCTGCGAAAAGGAAGAGCAGGACGATGACGAGTGCGGCGACGAGCACGATGAGGCCGGCCATTAGGTGCGCTCCTCTCGGGTGGGTGTCGACAAGGATCCTACGACGAGCCGGAGGTCGTCCTCGACCTCTTCGACGATCACGTGCTCTCCGGCCGTGAGCGGCGCGCCTTGCATCGACCGAGCGCGCCAGAGCTCTCCGTCGATCTGCACGAGGCCGTCCCGGCGCACGACGCCCTCGTGGCCGACCATGCGCTGCGCCCCGACGGCTGCGGGACGACGCGCGACCTTGACCACGCGCGTCAGCGCGACGCCGAGCAGCAGAGCGAGCGTTCCGGCGATCCCGATCGCGACCGACAGCGACACCTGGTAGGCCTCACCGGCCGGATCGAAGAGCATGATCGCTCCGAGCACGAACGTGACCGCCCCCGCGAGCGTCAGCGCACCGTGCGACATCACGAACGCCTCGGCTATGAAGAAGGCTGCGGCGAGCAGCATCAGGAGGACGCCGGCGAGCGAGACCGGAAGGACCTGCAGGCCGTAGAGGCCGAGGATCAGCGAGATCGCCCCGACCGTTCCGGGGAAGACGAGGCCCGGGTTCCAGAGCTCGACGACGATCCCGAGGAGCCCGATGGAGAGCATGAGGGCGATGAGGTTGGGGTCGACGAGGAAGTCGCGCGCGCGCTCCCAGAAGCTCATCTCCTCGTTGACGATCTCGGCGCCGGCCGTGTCGAGGACGTAGCCCTTGGGGACGGTCTTCATGCCGTCGATCTCGCGGAGGAGCGCGGGGAGCGTCGGGCTCACGACCTCGACCAGCCCGATCGCCTTCGCCTGACGGGCACCGTAGTTCGCGGCCTCCGTGACCATCTTCCTCGCAGCGGTCACGTTCCTGTCGTGCTCTCGCGCGAGCTCGCCGACGTAGGCCGCGGCGTCGTTGACGATCTTCCGCCGGAGATCCTTCGAGATGTCCTCGCCGCCGAGGGAGATGGGGGTGGAGGATCCGATGTTGGTCTGCGGCGCCATGGCCGCGACGTCCGCGGCCATCGTGATCACGGCGCCCGCGGAGTCGGCGCTCGAGCCGGGTGGGGCGACGTACACCACGACGGGGACCTCCGCGGCGAGGAATCGCTTGACGATCCCTCGCATCGACGTGGCGAGCCCGCCGGGAGTGTCGAGGACGAGCACGACCGCGGCCATGTTCTCGCGCTCCGCCCGACCCACCGCGTTGTCGACGTACTCCTGCGTGACGGGGTTGATGTCGTTGTCGAGGTGGACCGCCAGAACCTGCCTCGCGCCGTCCTGGGCACGGGCAAGGGTTGCTGCCGCGAGCGCCCCCCCGATCAGTGCTACGACGAAAACTCCCCGCAATTTGCGGCCAGACACCGGTGTAAGGATTCTATCAGCGAGGGTTTCTCGCTCTTGCTCGCGAACCAGTCCAGAGCCACTCTGGAAGCCCCATGCGCCGTGCTCTCATCTCGATAGTCGCTCTCGTCGCCGGCCTCGCATGGACGACGCCGGGAGTCGCGGCCGACTCCGGCCGCGTCGTCACGCTCGACCTGCCTGCGCGGGGGAACGGGAGCGGGCTCTTCGCGACCGGGGCGCGCGTCCCTCGCTTCACGCTCGCCGGAGTGCAGTGGCAGGGCTCCGGGACCGTTCGCTTTCGAACACGCGGCGTCGACGGGAAGTGGTCCTCCTGGCGGGCGGGAGCGCCCGAGGCGGAGGACGGTCCCGACCCGCTCTCCGCCGAGCTGAGCCGCATCGGCTGGCGCCTGGGCAACCCCTGGTGGGTCGGCGACTCGAACCGGATCGAGGCGAGAGCCTCCGGCCGTGTCACACGCGTTCGCGCGCGACTCGTCTGGAGCCCGGAGGTGCGGATCCCGTATCGCCGGCTCGCCGCGACCGAGACGCCGGCGATCGTCCCGCGAGCCGCCTGGGGCGCCGACGAGTCGATTCGCCGCGGCCCTCCCACGTACGCCCCCAAGATCCGGTTGGCCATCGTTCATCACACGGCCGGGCGAAACGACTACACGAGAGCGGAGGCGCCGGCGGTCGTGAAGGGCATCCAGCTCTACCACGTGCAGGGCAACGGCTGGAACGACATCGGCTACAACTTCCTCGTCGATCGCTTCGGCACCGTGTACGAGGGCCGCTACGGAGGCATCGACAGGAACGTCGTCGGCGCGCATGCGCTCGGCTTCAACATCGGGTCGGTCGGGATCGCCCTGCTCGGGACGTACGGCAGCACGAAGCCCTCGGCTGCGGCTCAGGATGCCCTCGCCCGCCTGATCTCGTGGCGTCTCGACCTCGCGCACGTCGATCCGACCAGCGCGCTCTCCTTCGTCTCGGGCGGCAGCGAGCGATACGCGAGCGGCTCGACGGTCGAGCTCGGCGCCGTTTCCGGTCACCGCGACACCGGGTCGACGGAGTGCCCGGGGAACGTGCTCTACGGGCGTCTGGGCTCGATCGCCGGGTCCGCACGCGCCCTCGGGGGCCAGAAGATCTTCGCGCCCTCCGTCGAGGCGACCGGTTCGAGCGTGCGGTTCAGCGCCCGGCTCGCGCAGCCCGGCTCCTGGGCCGTGACCGTGCTCGGGGCCGAGGGAGCCCCGATCGCCACGGGCAAGGGAACGACGACCGCCGTCGACTGGACGTGGGAGGCGTCCTCGGCTCCGGCGGGCAGCTACACGTGGAGCATCACCGCCGGAGGAGCACGGCCGGCGACCGGCTCGATTCGCGCCGGTGGTGCCGCCACGGGTCTCGACATCAGCGAGGTCGCCCTCGAGCCTTCGGGGATCAGCCCGAACGGCGACGGGCAGGCGGACTCCGCGGAGCTCACGTACCGCCTGTCCGAAGCGGCGAGCGTCTCGGTCCACGTCTTCGACGCGTTCGGAACACTGCTCGCGACGCTCCGCGATCGCGCGTGGACGCGAGCAGGAGCCCACACGCTCGCCGTCTCGGCCGAGTCGCTGGCGGACGGCGCCTACTCGGTGGCGATCACCGCATCGACGCCGGCCGGCGAGGTCGCGGAGTCGACCGTTCCGCTGGTCGTCAGCCGCACGCTCGGCCTCGTGACCGCGACCCCGGCGACGCTCTCGCCGAACTACGACGGTCGAAACGACGAGCTCGTCCTGACATTCTCGATCGCCAATCCCGCGACCGTGCGGGTCCGCATCGAGCGGGAAGGCCGGTGGGTCGCGACTCCGCTCCTCGCCGAGCTTCCCGCGGGTGAGCACGAGGTGGTCTGGGTCGGAGCACGACCTAGCGGCGCGCTCCGCGACGGGAGCTACGAGGCCGTCGTCGAGGCTCAAGACGCGGTCGGCCTGGTCTCGTACGGTGCGGCCTTCGTCGTGGACACGACACGTCCACGGGTGCGGTTCGTGTCGGGTCGTGGGATTCGCCTGGCGGTGAGCGAGCCCTCGATGCTCACGATCCAGGTCGACAAGCGGACGGTGCGGCGGAAGGTGGCTCGAGCCGGCGTCGTGAGAATCCCGTGGGGCCGTGCTCCGAACCGGGTGCGCGTCGTCGCGCGGGATGCGGCCGGCAACGACAGCGCTCCCGTGCTTCGAATCCGGCCGAAGAAGGGCGAACGCGGCCAGTAGACTCCGCGCGTGCAGCCGCCCGCCGTTCCGTTCGGCAAGGACGTCATCGAGTCGATCCTGCCGCACCGCGACCCGTTCCTCCTCATCGACGAGGTCGTCGAGCTCGAGCCCGGCGAGCGGGTCGTCGCCCGGTGGGCTGTCCGCGGCGACGCGTTCTGGGTTCCCGGTCACTTCCCGGCGAGGCCGGTGCTGCCGGGGGTGCTGATCGTCGAGTCCATGGCCCAGACCGGCGCCGTCGCCGTCCTGATCCAGGAGGAGAACCGCGGGAAGATCGCCTTCTTCGCGGGGATCGACGACTGCCGGTTCAAGCGCGTCGTCGAGCCCGGCGATCTCCTGACCCTGACGTGCGAGATCGACGCGGTTCGCGGCCCGATCGGTCGCGGCAAGGCGACGGCGCACGTCGGAGACGAGCTCGCGGCTCGCGGGACGCTCACGTTCGCGGTGGAGCGCTAGGTGCTGGGAACGGCCTCAGGCGCGCGCATCGGGGTCACGGGCCTCGGCGTCCACGTGCCGGAGCGCGTCGTCACGAACGACGACCTCGCGCAGGTCGTCGACACGTCGGACGAGTGGATCCGCGAGCGAACGGGAATCCGTGAGCGGCGCATGGCAGCCGACCACGAGGCGCTGACCGACATCGCGCTCCCTGCCGCGAGGCGAGCGCTCGCCGACGCAGGTGTCGATGCGGAGGAGATCGACCTCCTGATCTGCGCGACCGTGACGCCCGACATGATGTTCCCGACGGCCTCGGCGCTGCTCGCCGACACGCTCGGCATGCCGAAGGCCGCCGCCTACGACCTTCTTGCTGGGTGCACGGGCTTCGTCTACGCGATCGCGCAGGCGTACGGGATGCTCGCGTCCGGCATCTCGCGCAAGGCGCTCGTCGTCGGCGGGGACGTCCTGTCCAAGATCCTCGACTGGAATGACCGCTCGACGCTCGTCCTCTTCGGCGACGGCGCCGGGGCAGTGGTGATGGAGCCGGTCGAGCGCGGCGGCTTCATGGGCTTCGAGCTCGGCGCGGACGGGGGAGGGGGTGAGCACCTCTGGTATCCCGGCTCGGGCTCCCGGCACTTCGAGAACCCCGACGCGCTGCTGAAGATGAACGGTCGCGAGGTGTTCAAGTTCGCGACGCGCATCCTGGTCCACTCGGCGCAGCAGATCCTCGGCGAGTGCGGCAAGACGATGGACGACGTCGACGTCTACATCCCGCACCAGGCGAACAAGCGGATCATCGACTACGCGGCAGATAAGCTCGGAGTCCCTCCGGAGAAGACCGTGGTGAACGTCGATCGCTTTGGAAACACGTCGTCGGGCTCGATCCCGCTCGCGCTCGCAGAGGCGCGTGAGCAGGGACGGCTGCACGACGGCGCTCTCATTCTCATGACGGGCATGGGCGCCGGCCTCACATGGGGCTCCGCGCTCCTGGAGTGGACGAACGGAGGTTCGCGTTGAGCAAGGTCGTGTTCTGCTTCCCCGGCCAGGGGTCGCTCGAGGTGGGTATGGGGAAGGACATCGCCGAAGCCTTCCCGTCGGCAAGAGAGGTCTACCGCGTCGGTTCGGAAGCCGCCGGGCTCGATCTCGAGCAGCTCTGCTTCCACGCCTCGCTCGAGGAGATGGTCGACACCGAAGTGCAGCAGCCGGCGCTCGTCGCGACGAGTCTCGCGATCCTCGCCGCGATGCGCGACCGCGGCATCTCGCCGGACGTCGTCGTCGGCCACTCGGTCGGGGAGTTCTCGGCGCTCGCTGCAGCGGGCGCGCTCGACACCGTCGCCACGATCGGGCTCGTGAGGGAGCGCGGACTGGCGATGGCCGAGGCTGCACGCGAGCGGCCGGGGTCGATGGCGGCGATCCTCGGGCTCGAGGACGAGGAGGTCGAGAAGCTCTGCCGCAGGATCGTCGGTGTGTGGCCTGCGAACTACAACTGCCCCGGCCAGATCGTGGTCTCGGGAGAGCACGACGCCGTCGAGGAGTGCTGCGCCGAGGCCCAGAGCCTCGGCGCGCGACGAGCCGTGATGCTCAAGGTCTCGGGCGCGTTCCACAGCCCGCTCGTCGCCCGTGCCGCGGACCGCCTTCGGCCGGCGCTCGAGCGCGCGCGGTTCAGCGACCCGCTCTCGCCGTTCATGTCGACGGTCACGGCGAGGATCGAGCCCGCGCAGAGGTTCGCGTCCTTGCTCGTCGACCAGCTGACCGGCCCCGTGCGGTTCACACAGGCCGCCACCGAGCTCATCCGGGACGGCGCGACGACATTCGTCGAGGTCGGCCCCGGCAACGTGCTGTCCGGGCTCGTGAAGCGCATCGACCGGGGCGTCAGGACCATGCCGGTGAACAGCCTCGAGAGCCTGGAGAGGGCGCAGGAGGCACTGGCGTAGTGACTGCGAGCTTCTGCTCGCTCGCGGGCAAGACCGCCCTCGTGACGGGCGCGTCGCGCGGGATCGGCCGTGCGATCGCGCTCGAGCTCGCCTCCGCCGGCGCGTCGGTCGTGTTCTCGTACCGGACGGGTGCCGAGGAGGCCGAGGCCCTCGCCGCGGAGATCGGAGCACGCGCAGTGCAGGCCGACGTCTCCGACGCGGAGTCGGCTCGCGCTCTCGTCGAGGAGGCCGGGGACATCGACGTCCTCGTGAACAACGCGGGCGTCACCCGGGACGGGCTGCTCGTCCGCATGTCCGACGAGGACTGGCACACGGTGCTCGACACGAACCTTGCGTCGTGCTTCTACACGTGCCGGGCGGCCGCCCGCGGGATGATGAAGAAGCGCTCGGGCTCCGTCGTGAACATCTCGTCGATCGTCGGCGTCCACGGCAACTGGGGGCAGACGAACTACGCGGCGTCCAAGGCCGGGATCATCGGCTTCACGAAGGCGCTGGCGCGCGAGCTCGGGAGCCGGAACGTCCGGGCAAACGTCGTCGTCCCCGGGTACGTGAAGACGCAGCTCACGGACGTGCTCCCCGAGGAGGCGACCGAGGCGATGCTGCAGAACACGCCGCTCGGACGCCTCGGTGACCCTTCGGACGTCGCGGGTGCCGTCCGCTTCCTCGCCTCGGACGACGCCGCCTTCGTGACGGGAGCGGTGCTGCTCGTCGACGGCGGCCTGGGGATGTAGGGGGACGAGATGGGCGACAGCGCACAGAACGGGCTTCGCCGTGTGGTGATCACCGGCGTCGGGATGATCACGCCGCTCGGCGAAGACGTCGAAGCGACCTGGTCGAACCTGATCGCGGGGAAGAGCGGCACCGGGCCCATCACCCACATCGACACGACGGACTACGCGGTGCACGTGGCCGCGGAGCTCGAGGACTTCGACCCGACGCAGTGGATCGATCACAAGCAGGCGCGGCGCATGGACAAGTTCTCCCAGATGGCCCTGACCGCGGCCCGGATGGCCGAGGCGGACAGCGGCATCGACATCGCGGCGGAGGCCGAGCGCGTGGGCGCTGCCGTTGCGACGGGCATCGGCGGCCTGTACGCGTTCGAGGACTGCTTCGAGGGGCTGCTCAAGAACGGGCCCGACCGGACGCGGCCGTTCGCGATCGTCCAGATCATCCCCAACATGGCCGCAGCCTGGGTCTCGATGGAGCTCGGCGCGAAGGGGCCGCTCGCCGCGGAGTGCACGGCGTGTGCCGCGTCGAGCATGGCGATCGGGGACGCCCTCGACGCGATCCGGCTGAACCGGGCCGACGTCATGCTCTGCGGCGGGACGGAGGCGCCGATCACGCGCGTCGGCCTCGCGGGGTTCACCGCCATGCGGGCGCTCTCGAGGCGCAACGACGATCCGGAGACCGCATCCAGGCCGTTCGACGCCGGCCGGGACGGCTTCGTCATGGGGGAGGCCGGGGCGATCCTCGTCCTCGAGGAGCTCGAGCACGCCCGCGCGCGAGGCGCGAAGGTGTATGCCGAGGTCATCGGATACGGCTGCTCGTCGGATGCGAGCCACGTGTCCGACCCGGATCCCACCGGCGCCAACCCGGCGCGGGCGATGACGATGGCGTTCGCGGACGCGGGGATCTCCCCGGAGGAGGTCGGCTACGTGAACGCCCACGGCACGTCGACGATCGCCGGGGACTCGGCGGAGACCAGGGTGCTCAAGCTCGCGCTCGGCGAGGAGAAGGCGTACCGCACCCCCGTCTCCTCGACGAAGGGATCCACGGGGCACTGCCTGGGAGCGGCCGGCGCGATCGAGGCGATCTTCACTGCCTACGCCCTCCAGCGCGGGGTTCTCCCGCCCACGATCAACCAGTTCACGCCCGATCCCGAGTGCGACCTCGACTACATCCCGAACGAGGCGCGAGAGCAGCAGGTGGAGATCGGCGTTTCGAACTCGTTCGGCTTCGGCGGGCACAACGCGTGCGTCGTCTTCCGTCGCTGGGACGAGAGCGCCTAGAGCGCACGTCACATCGCCGCCGTGGGCGGAGCGGGAGTAGGGTTGCGTCGTGGTGCGGTGGGTCACGTTCGACTGCTACGGGACGCTCGTCGACTGGAACGCGGGCATCCGCGCAGGGATCGAGCGCGTCTTCGGCGCCCGGCACGAGGACGAGCTTCTGGAGCGCTACCACGAGATCGAGCCGGAGATTCAGGCCTCGAGCCCAGGGGCGTCCTACCGAGAGGTGCTGACGATCGCGCTCGAGCGGCTCGCCGACGAGACCGGTCTCACCCTCCCCGAGGGTGAAGGAAGCGCGCTCGCGCGGGCGCTTCCGGGGTGGCCGGTCTTCGACGACGTGAGGGGAGCCCTCGAGGAGGCACGGGAGCGAGGATGGCGGCTCGCGATCCTCTCCAACACGGATCGGGATCTCCTCGACACGTCCATGCAGGCGATCGGTGTGGAGTTCGACCTGTCCGTCGTCGCCGGCGAGATCGGCTCCTACAAGCCCGCGCCGCGTCACTGGGAGGTCTTCCGCGAGCGAAGCGGCGCGGACCCCGCCGGGCACGTCCACGTCGCCCAGAGCCTGTACCACGACATCGCGACCGCGACGGAGCTCGGGATCCCGACCGTCTGGATCAATCGCCTCGGCGACCCCCCGGACCCGCGTCCGGTGCGGACGCTCGGCTCGCTCGAAGGCCTCGCGGACGTGCTCGACGAGATCGTGCCGCCGTCCGCCTGACGAGGGCCTCCTTGGCGGGTGGCTCCGGGCCGGTGTGCCTCTAGTATCCCGCGCATGTCCTCCGGGCAAGGTCGAGTCGACGTCGAGGTCGAGAGCAAGCGTCAGGAGGAGCCGTCCGGGAAGACGCATCCGAACAGCTGCCCCGGCTGCGGTTCGCACTACCGCGACGAGGAGCTCGAGCGGACGCTGCGCGTCTGCCCGCAGTGCGGACACCACTTCCCCGTGCTCGGCCGCGAGCGCGTCCGGCAGCTGGCGGACGAGGGCTCCTTCGAGGAGGAGGACGCGGAGCTTCGGTCCGCCGACCCCCTCGGCTTCTTCGACCTCCGCCCGTACTCCGAGCGGCTCGCGGAGGCCGAGATGGCCACGGGCCTCGGTGACGCCATCGTGTGCGGCGCGGCGAAGGTCGAGGGCGAGACCTGCCGGCTCGCCGTCATGGACTTCTCCTTCATGGGCGGCTCCATGGGGAGCGTCGTCGGCGAGAAGTTCGTGCGTGCCTGCGAGCGGTCGGCACAGACCGGCGTCCCGCTCGTCTCCGTCTCGTCGTCCGGCGGTGCCCGGATGCAGGAGGGGATCCTCGCGCTCATGCAGCTTCCCAAGACCGTGTGCGCCATCGACGAGCTCCACGAGGCAGGCGGCGTCCTGATCTCGGTGCTGACGCACCCGACCACCGGGGGTGTGCTCGCGAGCTTCGCGAGCCTCGGGGACGTCGTGGTCGCCGAGCCGGGAGCGCTGATGTCGTTCGCGGGCCCGCGTGTCGTGGCTCAGACGACCCGCGAGAAGCTCCCCGACGACTTCGGGCGCGCGGAGTCCAACTACCGCTACGGGCACCTCGATGCCATCGTCGCGCGCGACAGCCTCCGTCCCACCATCGCTCGTCTCCTCCGGCTGTTCGGCAAGGCGTAGATGGGCTCCGAGGCGGAGATGCGGCTCCGCGAGCGCCTCAGTAAGCTCGGCGGGATGAAGCTCCTACGCGGGACGAAACTCACCGGAGAGCTCGCCCGGCTGCAGGATCAGCTCGACCACCTCCGGGCGGATCCGAGCGCCGAGGACATCTGGCGGTCCGTCGAGCTCGCCCGCCACCAGGATCGTCCGTACACGCTCGACTACGTCGAGCGCATCTTCGAGGACTTCTTCGAGCTCCACGGCGACCGCGGGCGCGCCGACGATCTCGCGATCGTCACGGGCATCGGAAAGCTCGGAGGGCGAACCGCCGTGCTCGTCGGGCACCAGAAGGGGCGCGACCTCAAGGAGCGGACGAAGCGGAACTTCGGCATGGCCTATCCCGAGGGGTACCGGAAGGCGATGCGGGCGATGGCACTCGCCGACCGCCACGGCTTTCCCCTCGTGACGATGATCGACACACCCGGCGCCTACCCGGGCGTCGCCGCCGAGCAGCACGGGCAGGGCGGCGCGATCGCGCGCTCCCAGGCCGCGATGGTGCGCCTGTCCGTCCCGACGGTCGCCTGCGTCATCGGGGAGGGTGGCTCCGGGGGCGCCGTCGCGATCGCCGTCGCGGATCGCGTGCTCATGCAGCAGAACGCGATCTACTCGGTCATCTCGCCCGAGGGCTGCGCGGCGATCCTCTGGCGCGATGCCGGAGAGGCGAGGAAGGCCGCAGCCGCCTTCAAGCCGGACGCCGCTCACTGCCTGGAGCTGGGCGTCATCGATGCGGTCGTGGCCGAGCCGGAGGGCGGGGCCCAGGAGGACCCGGACGGGGCCGCCGCGCTGCTCGAGCAGGGGATCCTCGCGGCCCTCGAGGACATCGAGGGCCTCGACCCGGCCAAGCGCCGCCGTCAGCGCAGGGAGAAGTACCGCGCGATGGGCATCCTCGCGTCGATCTGACGCGTCTTCCAGCGCATTCCGCTCTGCACTGCGCGTGCGGGCTCGTGCAGCTCGAGTGCTCGTGCGGTTCGACACGAGCAAAGTGACCGGTTTTCAACAGATTCCACAGGCTTATCCCCGGCCCGAAATAGACCATCGAGCAGGGAGAAATGCGGGCTTGCAGCCAATTGATGAAGGGAATGTTGCGGTTCCGGCGACAATCCACAGATGAGTCTCGACGAGTACCGGGCGCGGAGAAGGCGGGGAGCCACTCCGGAGCCCTTCGGAGGCGGCGAGAGCGTGGGGGCGCGCGCCTCGTTCGTGGTCCAGCGCCACGTCGCCCGCCGCCTGCACTACGACTTCAGGCTCGAGCGCAACGGCGTCCTCTGGAGCTGGGCGGTGCCGAAGGGCGTGCCTCTGCGTCGCGGAGAACGCCACCTGGCGGTGCGCGTCGAGGATCATCCGCTCGAGTACGCGAGCTTCGAGGG
>JBFFGH010000070.1:0-11779 GCA_041557575.1 Gaiellaceae bacterium | reverse complement strand
GCGGATGCCTTCCAGCTGCGGATACCACGTGAAGTTCCGGTGCCGGAAGAGCAGGTAATACGATTTCACCGCCGAGAGGTACTGCCCCCACGCATCGCCATGCCCCTGCGGGAACAGCGCCGCGGCGTCGTCCGCGTCCACGACGCCGCCGACCCCGACCTCGTGCCGCTCGCCATCCACGACGGCCGGTCGATCTCCGCGAACAGAGCGCTCGTCGAGGCCGACGCGGTCGTCGTCGTCTCCGCGGCGGAGACGATCGTGCACGGAGGCCCGGGCGCGCTTCTCGCCGCCTGCGACGCCGGGACGATCCGCCGCGCGGCGGGTGCGACCTCCCTGCTGCAGGCCTCGGGAGCACCGGAGTGGGAGCTGGCGCTCGCCGTCGAGTCCGACCTCGCCTCGAAGGTCGCCCTGACATCCGTCTCGCTCGTCCTCGATCGCCCCCGCCTCGGAGGCATGTTCCGGGGCTACCCCGACGACGAGGGTGCGCTCGAGCGCGTGCGCCGCTCGCCGTTCCGTCGCGGCTTCTCGATGCTCCCCACGGGAGTCAGACGGGCCGTCCTCGACCGGCTGACCGGCCCGATCGCGGTCAGCGCCGTCTATGCGGGGTTGCCGTCGGTCGCCCATGCGGAGGCACTGCTTCGCGGGATCGAGCTCCGGGGCACGCCCCTCGCGGAGCCCGTCGATGCGCTCGTGGTCGGGCTCCCGTGGATCGGGCCGCACCAGCCGAGGGAGCTCGCGAACCCCGTGACGGCCTCCGCGCTCTCGCTCGGGCTGATCCTGCGCCTCTGGAGAGACCGCTTCCCGGTTCGCGACGGCGGGACGCTCGTCCTCGCCCACTCGCTCCGACGCCGCTTCGCACACGGCGTGCGCGATCCCTACCGCGCCCTCCTCGACGCCCTCGGCTCGCCGAGCCCCGATGCCGTCGCGGCGGCAGAGGCGTCCGCGGCCGTGGACGAGCGCGCGATCGCCGAGTACCGGGCAGGCCGAACCTGCCACCCGCTCCTCCCCTTCGCCGACTGGGCCGGCTGCATGCCGGCCCTCTCGCGGCTCGGACGCGTCATCGTCGCGGGCAGCCGCGACGCGGTCGCCGCCCGCACGCTCGGGTTCGTCCCGAGCCACTCGATCTCGAGCGCACTCGAGATGGCCCACGGCGTCGCGGGCGGGCGGGCGCGCGTCGGCGTGCTGCTCGCACCTCCGTACCCGCCCCTCCTCGTCGGCTAGGACACGAAGCCCCTGGGCGGCGGCGCCGGAGCTAGTCCTCTCCGAGGTAGGCCTTGCGGACCTCTTCGTTCTGGCGCAGTGCGGCAGCCGAATCGGCCAGCTTGACCGCCCCGGTCTCGAGGACGTAACCGCGGTTCGCCACCTCGAGCGCCATGAGCGCGTTCTGCTCGACGAGCAGGACGGGCGTTCCCTGCTTGTTGATCTCGACCACGATCTCGAAGATCCGCTCGACGAAGATCGGCGCAAGGCCCATGGACGGCTCGTCGAGGAGCAGCAGCTTCGGCCTCGCCATCAGCGCGCGTCCCATCGCAAGCATCTGCTGCTCGCCGCCGGACAGCGTGCCCGCCTTCTGGGTCTCCCGCTCCTTCAGCCGCGGGAACAGCGTGAAGACGCGCTCCAGATCCTCCTTGTACTCCGGGGTTCCCTTCTGCCGCTGGTACGCGCCCATCTCGAGGTTCTCGAAGACGGACATCCGAGGGAAGACATGACGTCCCTCCGGAGACTGGGAGATCCCCATCTTCACGACCTTGTGCGCGGGGGTCTTCGTGATGTCCGTCCCCTGGAAGGTGATGCGGCCCTGCCTCGGGTGGTTGAGCCCGTTGATGGAGCGGAGCGTCGTCGACTTGCCGGCTCCGTTCGCGCCGAGGAGCGTGACGATCTCCCCCTCGCGAACGTCGAGCGAGATCCCCTTGAGGGCGTGGATGGCGCCGTAGTAGGTGTGGACGTCCTCGAGCTCGAGGAGCTTCCTGCCTGCGCCGCTCATGGGATCGCTCACGCCGTCGCCGCCTTTCCGAGATACGCCTCGATCACGTTCGGATCGCGCTGCACCTCGGCCGGGGTGCCCTCGGCGATCTTCGTCCCGTAGTCGAGGACGCTCACCCGATCGGAGACGCCCATGACGAGCTTCATGTCGTGCTCGATCAGGAGCACGGTCAGGTCGCGCTCGTCGCGAAGCGTCCGGACGAACTCGACGAACTCCTGCGTCTCCTGCGGGTTCATGCCGGCGGTCGGCTCGTCGAGGAGCAGGAGGACGGGGTCGCTCGCCAGGGCCCGGGCGACCTCGAGCCTCCTCTGGTCGCCGTAGGGGAGGTTCTTGCCGTACTCGTTGAACTGGTTCGCGTCGAGACCGCAGAAGGCGAGGAGCTCTCGCGCGCGCGCCTCCGCCGCCGCCTCCTCCTCCCTCAGCCTCCGCGTCCGGACGATCGACGCGAGGACTCCGCCCTTGAGCCGGCTGTGCATCGCGACCTGCACGTTCTCGACGGCAGACATGTTGTGGAACAGGCGGATGTTCTGGAACGTCCGCGCCATGCCGAGCTGGGTCACCTTGTGCGGCGGGAGCCCCGTGATCCGGACGTCGTGGAACACGATCTCCCCCGCCGTCGGCTTGTACACGCCGGTCAGCATGTTGAAGAACGTCGTCTTCCCTGCTCCGTTCGGGCCGATCAGGCTGACGATCTTCTTCGAGGGAATGGTGAAGTCGACGTCGTTCACGGCCACGAGGCCGCCGAACTCCTTCCGCACGCCCTGTGCGACGAGGATGTTGTCCGCACTCATCATTGCGCTCCCTCGCGCCGCGCGTCGTAGAGGTCGTCGTACACGTCCGGCTCACCGTGCTCCTCGGCTTCGTGTAGCTCGGCCTTGCGGCGCGCGCTCGGGAGAAGGCCTTCGGGACGGAGCACCATCATGAGCACGAGGAGCAGTCCGAAGATGAGCTGCTTGTAGCGCGGGATGTCGACCCCCTGGTCGATCCCGATCAGGTCGATGCTGTTGTTGATCCCGTCGCCGATCTTCTCCAGCCCCTTGAAGTTGAGGTACTCGAGGACGAGGGCGCCGACAATGACCCCTCGTATGTTCCCCATGCCGCCGACGACGACCATGACGAGGACGTAGATCGAGATCGCGAACGAGAAGCTCGTCGGGAACACGGAGCCGATGAACGAGCCGTAGTAGGCGCCGACGAGGCCACCGAAGATCGCGCCGATCCCGTACGCCCAGAGCTTCGTGCGCATGAGCGGGACGCCCATTGCCGACGCGGCGATCTCGTCCTCTCGGATGGCGATCCAGGCACGTCCCATCTTCGAGCGCTCGAGACGGTGGATGACGAAGATCGCGAGGAGCACCATCCCGACGATCGTGAAGTACCACGGGTTCAGGTCGATACCCGAGAACCGCTCGGGGAGGGCTCCACCGGTCCATGTGTCGAGGTTCTCGCCAAACCCCGGCCGGTCGAGGGAGCGGACGCCGCGGACGCCGTTCGTGAGGTTGACGTCGGTGAACACGAGGAACGGAGGGCTCCACTGGAGCCCGCTCGGCAGCGGGAGCTTGTCGGCGTTCCGGAAGACGTCGGGGATGATCTCGCCGAAGCCGAGCGTGACGATCGCGAGGTAGTCCCCGCGAAGGCGGAGCGTCGGCCAGCCAATGATGACTCCGGCGATCGCCGCGATGACACCGCCCAGCAGGATGACGAGCCACATGTTGAGGTGGATCCCGGCCGCGCCCTCGGGCGCGGTGGAGAAGAAGTGGAAGCTCACCCCCGAGAACTTGTCGGAGGCGAACCACCCGACCGAGTAGGCACCGAGCGCGAAGAACGCGACGTAGCCGAGGTCGAGGAGGCCCGCGTACCCGACCACGATGTTCAGGCCGAGCGCGAGCATCACGTAGACGAGCATCAGGATCACGACGTCCACGTCGAGCCCGAGCGCGTCGAGCGTGAGGAAGTTGATCGGAGGGATGTCGACCCAGAATGGGTACGTCAGGACGGCAGCGAGGGCGACCCAGGGAAGCCACCGTCTCCACTCGCTCAGGAGCCCGGAGGCCCTCGATGGGGCGCGGCTCTCCTCGGCGCCGGTCACTGGCCCTCGGGGGTCTGCTCGCCGAGGATCCCAGACGGCCGGAAGACGAGGATGAGGATGAGGATCGTGAAGATGATCGTGTACGTCCAGCGGGCGTCGCCGAAGCCGTCGCTGTATGCGGCGACGAGCCCGATGACCACCCCGCCGAGCACCGCTCCGATGAGGTTCCCGATACCGCCGAGCACTGCCGACGTGAACGCGATGAGACCGATCCGGAACCCGAGATTGAAGTACGTCGTCCCGTTGTAGAGGGCGTAGACGACCGCTCCGGCGCCGGCGATGCCTCCGCCGAGCGCGAACGTGAACGAGATCGTGCGGTCGACGGAGATGCCCATCATGGCCGCCGCGTCACGATCCTGCGCCGTCGCGCGCATCGCCTTCCCCGGCCTCGTCCGCTGGACGAGGTAGGTCAGGGCAACGAGCACGCCGCCGGTGATCAGGAGGACGATGAGGTCGCGGACGGTGTAGAACGGCGCATTGCCGACATCGAGCCAGGTGCCGCCCTCACCGATGAGGACGGTGTTCGGGATCAGCTGCGGGATGGCGATGCGCCCCTCGCCCTTCCATGCGAGCCCGATCCCCTGCAGGACGAACGAGAACCCGATCGCGGTGATGAGCGGCGCGAGCCGTGGCTGGCCGCGAAGCGGCTTGTAGCCGATCCGTTCGATCAGGACGTTCACCGACATGCAGAAGAGCGCCGACAGGACGAGCGCTGCACCGATCGCGTACGCCTTCTCGATCCCGGACGACTCGACCGTCGCGGCGCTCCCGATCGGGATCGCGATGGTGAAGAAGAGGAGCGGAATCTGGAACGAGCCGTCTGCGAACACGGACTGGGTCTCGAACGTCCCCAGCGTGAAGATGTCGCCGTGCGCGAAGTTGATGAGCTCGATGATCCCGTAGACGAGCGTGTAGCCGAGCGCCACGAGGGCGTAGATCATCCCGTTGGAGAGCCCGATGACGGTCACCTGCGTGAACCGCTGCGGCTCGTCGATCGCCGACGATACGAGCCAGTACCCGACGGCGAGCAGGATGAGGACGCCGAAGATCCAGCGCAGCAGGTCCGAAGGCGCCACGCGCCTGGGCCGGAAGACGGGTGCGGGAGCTGGGACGTCGGTCACTTCGGGCGGTTCAGAGGGCCGGGCCCGCTGACCCTCTCATGTCGATGAGAACGCTTCACTGATCCGACGGCAAGGGGCCGGGGTCGGCCCGGCCCCTTGCGCGCCAACTGCCTACGTCGTTAGCGATTCGAGCTGCTGCTGCCAGACCCAGGTCTTCTGGTCACCATCCGCCAGGAAGAGCTGCTCCGTCCCGGCGGCCGGATCGCCGTTCTCGTCGAACGCCATCGGACCGACAGCCGTGTCGCTCAGATCCGTCGCGAAGAGCTTCGCGATGATGTCCGCACGAGTGCCGTCGGAGTTGGCGATCGCATCGAGGAGCGCCTGCGTGGCGGCCGCGGCGTACAGCGTGTACACCTGGATCGCCTCGTCCTCGCCGATCGACTCCTGGAAGCCGTCCCGGAACTCCGCGCCCGCGCCCGTCAGCTCGCTGGCTGGGAGCGTCGGGGCACTGCCGTACATCCCGGCTGCGTTATCCACGCCGGCGTCGTCGAAGATCGAGTCGAGGACGAAGCCGTCCGAGACCATGAGCTTCACGGTCTCGTTGTCCCCGAGCACGGAGACCTTGTCCTTGATCAGCTGACCGCCGTTGTTCGGCGACACGCCGCCGATGAAGATGCAATCGGTGCCGGCAGCCTTGATCTTCGTCATCAGGGCGGTGTAGTTGGGAGAGTCCTTGTCCCAGCCCTCGTGCCCTGCAACGTCGAGGCCGACCTGCTCCGCCGCACCTTCGAACGCGTCGGCGACGCCCTTGCCGTAGAGCTCCTTGTCGTCGAGGATGAAGACGCTCTTGCAGCTGAGCTCCTCTTTCATGAACTTCGCGTCAGCGCCGCCCTGGAACAGGTCGTGCGCGACGACGCGCGTGTAGTTGCGCCCGCCCGTCGGGTAGTACTTGTCCGGCTCGCCCTGCTCCGTGCCGGGGCCCGAGACGGTGAGGCCCGGATACGTGTTCGCCGGGCTGACCATCGCCAGACCCGCCTCGTTGAGGATCGGGATGATGACCGCAGCGCAGCCGGAGTTGTACGTCCCGATCACGCCGACGATGTTGTCGTCGTCCGCGTAGGTGCGAGCGTTCGAGGCGCAGGTCGCCTCGTCCCAGTTACCCGTCGACGCGATCGCGTCGTCGAACGACTCGTACTCGATGGTGTAGTCGCCGGCCTTGTTGTCGGCCTGCTCGAGCACGTACTCGATCGCCTCGACCATCTGACCCGACTGCACGAGGTTCGACCCCTGCAGCGGAAGGTCGGAGACGATCTTCAGGGTCGTGCCACTGTCGCCACCGCCGCAGCCCGCTGCGACGAGCGCGAGCGCCGCCACGAGCGAGCCGAGCCCGACGAGGCCTGTGCTCTTCCTGCTCAAGCTGTCCTCCTCACGTCTGATGACTCGTCACTCTCGCCGGCTCGACTGGCACCGGCGTGGCGGGAAGTATCCGTCGTCCGGTGCGTCTGCGCAACCGCAACCTCATACGCACCTCTCTGGAGATGAGGTCGCATCGGGGTGGCGCTACCATCGCTCGGCGCCGGAGTGGCGGAACTGGCAGACGCGCGGGACTCAAAATCCCGTGTCCTTCGGGACGTGTGGGTTCGACCCCCACCTCCGGCATCGCGGCGGGCCGTGCGCACCCGCGAACCTCCCCCGGCCGACCGGTCCTTCTACCGAGCAGGGCTACGGCATTTCGCCGAGGTGGGGCGTAGCGGCGAACCGGGACCATTCGGGACAGGAGACATCCCTGTGACATCCTCGACCACCGTCTACCTCGGCGGCCGGCGCACGGACGTGCTCGACGCGGCGCTGATCGTGGGAGGCCTCTCGATCGCGTGGCCCGGGCTCGTGCTCGTCGGGCTGGTCGTCGCAGCGCCGTTCGTCCCGGACCCCGCGTGGAGCCTGCTCCCCCCGGGGCTCTTCTGGCTGTTCTGGCTGACGCCGATCGTCGCCGTCGCGATCGCGGTCGTCATCGTGCTCGTGGGGCTGCTCTCCGAGCACGGGCCGAGCTCGGTCCGCCTCTACCTCGGCGAGGAGGAGCCCGACGAGTCGGACGAGAGCCTCGAGCTCACTCCACGTGACGCGCCGCTTCTCCTGTTCCTCGTGCTCACCGTGGCGGCGTCGGGGCTCTTCTTCCGGACGTTCCAGATCCTCCACGGCCGCGTCGAGGACGACCTCGTCGACGGGCTCCTCCTGTTCATCGGTCTCCCGTTCGCAACCGCGCTCGGAGTGGCGACCGGGCTCCTGATCATGGTCGCCGCGGATCTTCTCTCCTGGTCTCGCTGACCCGAGCCGTGCGCGGTCGCCGAGAGGCGCTGCGCCCCCATGCGCTCCGGCGCATCACGGGATGGGCTGCGGCCACGGATGCGAAACTGTGGTCGTGCGGTTCGCGATCCTCACCGGCGGAGGCGACGTTCCGGGCCTGAACGCCTGCATCAAGGCGTTCGTGAACCGCGTCTACGACAGCGGCCACGAGGTCGTCGGGATCCGCCGGGGCTGGGCGGGGCTCCTCCTCTTCGACCCGGACGGGCCGGCGCCCGACCTCGCCATGAGGCTCGACCCGACGATCGTCCGAACGATCGACAGAACCGGCGGAACCGTCCTGCACACGTCCCGCACGAACCCCGCGTCGGTCCGGCCGAGCGAGGTGCCTCCGTTCCTCGCCGACCGTGCGACCGGCGAGGGCCCCCACGACTTCACGAGCCACGTCATGCGCGTCGTCGAGCACCTCGGCATCGACACGCTCGTCGCGATCGGCGGCGACGACACGCTCTCCTACGCACTCCGCCTCCACGACGAGGGCGTCCCCGCCATCGCGATCCCGAAGACGATGGACAACGACGTCCACGGCACCGACTACTGCATCGGCTTCTCGACGGCGGTGACTCGCGGCGTCCACTTCATCCACGACCTGCGCACGAGCGCCGGCAGCCACGAGCGGCTGGCCGTCGTGGAGCTCTTCGGCCGCTACTCGGGCGAGACGTCGCTCGTCACGGCGTACCTCGCGGGCGTGGATCGCGCAGTCATCTCCGAGGTGCCGTTCGACCCGGACCGGCTCGCCGAGCTGCTGGTCTCCGACAAGCAGGTGAACCCCTCTCGCTATGCGATGGTGACCGTGTCCGAGGGCGCGACGCCCGTGGAGGGCGAGCCCCTGCTCTCCGGGGAAGCCGATGCCTTCGGCCACCGGAAGCTCGGGGGCATCGGCCAGCTGCTCAGCGCGGCGCTGCGCGAGCGCACCGGCGAGGACATGATCTACCAGCCGCTCGCGTACCTGATGCGCTCCGGGAGCCCCGACTCGCTCGACCTCATGGTGGCCACGAACTACGCGGTCATGGCGGCGGACCTGGCCGTGGAGAGGGACACCGGCCGCATGGTGTCGCTCCGGAACGGCACGTACACGACGGTGCCGATCTCCGCGACGCGCGAGGGCGTCAAGCGCGTCGACGTCGACGAGCTCTACGACTCGGAGGAGTACCGCCCGAAGGTCCGCCACGTCCTCGGCAAGCCGATGTTCCTCTATTGAGCCTCTACGGGATCCTCACGGGGGGCGGGGACTGCCCGGGGCTCAACGCTGCGATCAGGGCGGCCGCTCGCGGCCTCATGGCCCGAGACCACACCGCGATCGGCATCCGTGACGGGTGGAGGGGTCTCGTCGAGACCGATCTCGTGCCGCTGACGCGGCGGGCCGTCTCCGGGATCCTGCCCCGCGGCGGGACGATCCTCGGCACCTCGGGATTCGACCCGTTCCGCGAGGAGTCGGGGGTAGAGAAGCTGCTCGAGACCACCCGTTCCCTCGAGATCTCGGGCGTCATCGCAATCGGAGGGGAGGGCACCCTCGGGATCGCTCATCGCTTGCGAGCCGAGCACGACTACCCGGTCGTCGGCGTCCCGAAGACGATCGACAACGACCTCCCGGGGACGGATGTGACGATCGGCTTCGACACCGCCGTCCAGGTCTGCACCGAGGCGATCGACCGGCTGCACACGACCGCGGAGTCGCACGACCGGATCATGGTCGTCGAGGTCATGGGCCGGAGCACCGGCTGGATCGCCGCCGCCAGCGGCGTCGCGGGCGGTGCGGACGTCATCCTCCTCCCCGAGGAGGCGACGCCGATCGAGGACGCGTGCGACAGCCTCCGGCAGCGGCACGACTCCGGCCGCGACTTCTCCATCGTGGTCGTCGCAGAGGGGTACCGGCTGACCCGGCGCTCCGGCGAGCAGGAGGAGCTCGTCGTCCAGGAGCTCGACCGCTACGGGTACGCGCGTCTGGGCGGCATCGGACGCGTCGTCGCGGACGAGATCGAGCGCCTCACGGGCTTCGAGACGCGCGTCACCGTCCTGGGCCACGTCCAGCGCGGCGGCACTCCGACCGCGCGCGATCGCATCCTCGCCACGAGGCTCGGGCTCAAGGCGGTGGACCTCGCGCTCGGAGAGGTGTGGGGCCGCATGGCCGCCGCTCTCGGCGACGAGATCGTCGACGTACCGCTCGAGGAGGCGGCTCGCGGGCACAAGGCCGTCCCGGCCGACTGGATCCGCGGAGGCCGCACCGTCGCCTGACCACGGTCGACTTGACGGCCTACCAGTCGGTAGGCTCCTCGGGTCAGCTATCTGCTTTCGAGCGGTGGGCCGTCCGATCTCGGCTCGGCGCTCACGAGGAGGAGGCTCCATGGTCAAGAGAGGGACTGCAGTGCTCGCCTTCCTCGTCCTCGCGCTGGCACTCGCTTTCAGCGTGTCAGCGTGCGGCGGGGGCAGCGACAGCTCGAACGAACTCCTTGCATCGATCGAGGAGAAGGGAACGCTCACCGTCTCGACAGATCCCGCGTACCCGCCACAGTCCGAGCTGAACTCGGCGACCGGCGAGTACGAGGGCTTCGACATCGACGTCGCAACGGAGATCGCGAAGCGTATGGACGTCGACATCGCCTGGGAGGCGCCGGCCTGGGACACGATCGTCGCCGGCAACTGGAACGGACGGTGGGACGTCTCCGTCGGCTCGATGACGATCACCCCGGAGCGGGCGGAGGTCCTCTGGTTCACCCCGCCCTACTACTACACGCCCGCGTCGATCGCCGTGCACAAGGACAACATGACGATCACGGACGCGAGCGGGCTCGACGGCAAGACGATCGGGGTCTGCGGCGGATGCACGTACGACACCTACCTCCAGGGCACGCTCCAGATCGCCCAGGACGAGTCCGGAGAGGCCGTCGACATCCCGTCGGTCGTCACCGACCCGCAGATCAAGACGTACGACACCGACTCGACGGCGCTCCAGGACCTCTCGCTCGGCGACGGCCGCCGTCTCGATGCCGTCATCTCGGCGCTGCCGACGATCCAGGAGGCGATTGCGAACGGCGCTCCGCTGAAGGTCGTGGGCGAGCCGCTGTACAACGAGCCGCTCTCCGTCGCCATCGACCGGAGCACGCAGCTCGACCCCGAGAGCCTGCTCGACCAGATCTCCGAGATCATCAGGGAGATGCACGACGACGGGACGCTCTCGAGCCTGTCCCAGAAGTGGTACGGGTACGACCTGAGCGTCACGCCGGCGAGGCTGCCGACGAGCTAGGCGGAACGTACGGTGGCAAGCAGTGGGGGTGGCGACGTGAACACGGCGTCGCCACCTCACCCGCCTCAGCACTCGTTGAGCCGCCGGGAGCGATTCGAGCTCTATGCGGCGCGCGTCCCGTTCGCGCTCAAGCTCTTCGTCGTCTGGGGCGCCATCCTCGCGGCGCTCGTGACCCTGTTCGCGATCGCCGACTTCGACGTGCAGTGGATGCGGGAGCACGCGGGCTTCATCGCGCGCGGCATCACCTGGACGATCGTGATCGCGGTGCTGTCGATCATCCTCGCCTGCACGCTCGCGCTGCTCGGCGCCCTCGGGCGGCTGAGCCGCAGCGCGATTGCCGTCGGCGTCACGGGCTTCTACACGTCGTTCTTCCGGGGCACGCCGCTCATCGTCCAGCTCTTCCTCATCTACCTCGCTCTCCCGCAGATCGGGCTCGCGCTCGGCGGTCCCTGGGCAGACATCCTGACGCTCGACGTGCTCACGGCTGGCGTGATCGCGCTCGGCCTGAACTACGGCGCCTACATGACGGAGATCTTCCGCGCCGGGATCCAGTCGGTCGGGCACGGGCAGTCGGAGGCGGCGGAGGCCCTCGGGATGAAGTACCGGCAGAAGATGCGCCGGGTCGTGATCCCGCAGGCGATACGCGTGATCATCCCGCCCACGGGCAACGAGTTCATCGCGATGCTGAAGGACACGGCGCTCGTCTCCTTCCTCGGGGTGAGCGTCGACCAGATGGAGATCTTCCGCCGGGCCCAGCTCGTCGGCAAGGCCGACTTCCGCAACCTCGAGGCGCTCATCGTCGCCGCGCTCATGTACTGGGGCCTGACGACGGTCTTCCAGTACTTCCAGCTCCGCCTCGAGCGGCGGCTCAGCAAGGGGTACGTGCGCGGGACGGCAGGGGTCGCGGTCGCCGGACAGCAACGGCAGGTCGGAGCCGGGGCGTGAACGGGGGCTCGGGCAGCGGCCCCGACGTCCGGATCGAGGGCCTCCGGAAGAGCTTTCACGGGCACGAGGTGCTGAAGGGGGTCGACCGCGAGGTC
>JBFFGH010000069.1:0-11848 GCA_041557575.1 Gaiellaceae bacterium | reverse complement strand
CGGCGTCCCGCGACCTGGGTGCTCCCCACGAGCTCGTCCTCGAGGTCGCCGAGACCGGGCGGCTGCCGGTGGTCAACTTCGCCGCCGGGGGCATCGCCACCCCGGCCGACGCGGCGTTGATGATGCAGCTGGGCTGCGACGGCGTGTTCGTCGGCTCCGGGATCTTCAAGTCGGGGCGCGATCCGCTCGCAGACTTCGACGGCTGGGTCGACGACGTCTCGAGGCGCGCGCGCGCGATCGTCGAGGCGACGACCCACTTCGACGACGCGAAGGTCCTGGCCGACGTCTCCAAGGGTCTCGGCCAGCCGATGGTCGGGATCTCCGCGAGCTCGCTTCCCGAGGAGGAGCGGCTCGAAGTGCGCGGCTGGTAGCGGCGCTCGATGGAGCCCACGCTGCGCATCGGCGTGCTCGCCCTGCAGGGCGCGTTTCGCGAGCACGCGAGGGCGCTTCGCGCGCTCGGCGCGGACGTCGTCGAGGTTCGCCGGCCGGCCGGCTTGAGCGGGCTCGAAGGGCTCGTGATCCCCGGGGGCGAGTCGACGACGATCACGCTCCTCGCCGAGTCGTACGGCCTCGACGAGGCGCTCCGTGACTTCTCGAAGCCGGTGCTCGGAACCTGCGCGGGCACGATCGTCCTCGATCGCGAGCACCTCGCCCTCGCGGACATCGACGTCGACCGGAACGCCTACGGGCGTCAGGTGAAGAGCTTCGAGGCGGACGTCGAGCTGCGCGACGACACCGTGCCGCTGCCCGGAGTGTTCATCCGCGCGCCGCGCATCAGGGACCTGGGCCCGAGCGTGGAGGTTCTCGGCGAGCACGACGGCGAGCCCGTGCTCGTGCGCGACGGCAGGTTCCTCCTGGCGACGTTCCACCCGGAGCTGACGGACGATCTCCGCGTCCACGACCTGTTCCTCCGGATGGTCAGAGAGGAGCAGCGTGTCCGGGCATAGCAAGTGGTCGTCGATCAAGCACAAGAAGGGCGCCGCCGACGCGAAACGGGGCCAGCTCTTCTCGAAGCTCTCGAAGGCGATCATCGTCGCCGCCAAGGAGGGCGGCCCCGACCCCTCCGGGAACCTCGCCCTCCAGAACGCGATCGAGAAGGCGCGCTCGTACTCGATGCCGAAGGAGAACATCGAGCGCGCGATCTCCAAGGGCTCCGGTGCGGAGTCCGAGGGCACGAGCTACGAGACCGTCGTCTACGAGGGCTACGGGCCCGAAGGGGTTGCGGTGCTCGTCGAGGCGCTCACCGACAACCGCAACCGGACGGCCTCCGAGGTCCGGCACCTGTTCACGAAGCACGGGGGCAACCTCGGGACGACGGGCGCGGTGGCGTGGCAGTTCGAGCGCACGGGCGTCGTGATCGTTCCGGCCGTGGGCGTGGACGAGGAGGCCCTCCTCCTCGAGGCGGCCGAGGCGGGCGCCGACGACGTCGCGCTCGACGGCTCGACGTTCGAGGTGACCGCGTCTCCCGAGAGCCTGGTGCCCGTGCGAGAGGCGCTCGAGTCGGCAGGCTTCCCCATCGAGTCGGCGGGGCTCGCGATGATTCCGAAGGTGACGGTCTCGATCTCGGACGAGGGGACGGCGAAGAAGGTCGTGCGGCTCGTCGAGGGTCTCGAGGAGCAGGAGGACGTGCAGGACGTCTACGCGAACTTCGACATCCCGGAGTCGGTGCTCGAAGCGGTAGCCTCCTGAAGGCATCGTGGCAACTGCGGCGTCCAGCACCACCGAGCTCAGAGCGAAGCGGATCGAGTCGCTCCTCTCCGCCCGCGTCTTCGTCGAGCCACAGCTCGTCGGAGACCGCATCGTCTTCTGCTCGAACCTGTCCGGGCACCTGAGCCTGTACGCGATCGACGACAGCGGCGGCATCCCGCAGCCGCTCCTTCCACCGCAGATCGCGCTCCAGAACCCCGAGCTCCTCGGCGGCCACCTCTTCCACGTGCTCCCGAAGCTCGAGCAGATCGTCGTGATGATCGACTCGGACGGGGACGAGAACTACCTGCCGCACGTCGTGCCGCTCGACGGCGGCTTCCCGGAGCTGCTCTCCGACGTCTTCTCCGGCGGGCGGGCGCACCTCGTGGACGTCGACGACGAGACCGCCGTCGCGTACTTCGCCGTCGAGTCGCGGACGGAGTCGCTCATCTCCGCGATTCGCGTCGATCTCTCCACGAGAGAGGCCGAGACCCTCTGGAGCAGCCCGTACGGCGCCTTCGTCGCCGCCTGGGCTCCCGACCACTCGCGGGTGGTCTTCTCCGACGGGTACACGATGGGTGACTCGGTGCTGTACGAGCTCGACGGGAGCGGTGAGCGGCACATGCTCCACGGCACGCCCATCGAAGAGCGCGAGGCCGGAGCCGAGGTCGCGCTGTCCGGGATTCGCTCCTCCCACGGGACGGCGAGTGGTCGAGGGGTGCTCCTCACCACCACGCTCTTCGACGATGCGGGAACGCTCGGGTATCTCGACCTGGAGCAGCCCGGGGAGATCGAGCACGTCTCGCTGACGGGCCTCCGGCACGAGGGGGTGGGCGAGCTGGAGCGGATCGTGCACCTCGAAGGCGACCGCTTCGCGCTCACGTTCAACATCGACGGCTGCTCGTGGGCGTACGACGGTCGCTTCGACGAGGCCGCACGGGCGTTCACCGCCGACCGCGTGCTCGTCGGCGAGGGGGAGCTCGCGGGCGGGGTTCTCCACGGACTCCATCACGATCCCGAGACCGACCGCTTCGCCCTCGCGTTCTGCACTGCGACGAGCCCGACGCAGCTCTACGTGCTGTCGGCGGACGGTGCCACGCCTCCGGCGCGCCTCACGCGCGAGCGCGCCCTGGGCCTCGCCCCCGAGCTCCTCGCCCCCGGCGAGGATGCCTCCTTCGTGTCCCACGATGGGCTTCGCGTCTCGGCGCGGCTCTACCTCCCCTCGCCCCAGCTCGGGCTCGAGGGGCCGCGCCCGCTCGTCTACTACGTCCACGGCGGCCCTCAGAGCCAGGAGCAGCCGAACTTCGCGTGGTTCTCGATGCCGCTGATCCAGATCCTCACGCTCGAGGGGTTCGCGGTCTTCGTGCCGAACGTGCGCGGCTCCAGCGGATACGGGCTCGAGTACACGAAGAGGGTGGATCGGGACTGGGGCGGCCTCGACCGGCTCGACCACGTCCACGCGATGACGGAAGTCCTCCCGCACGACGAGCGGGTCGACGTGTCGCGCGCCGGCGTCGTCGGGCGCTCGTACGGCGGGTACATGACCTTGACCCTGGCAGCGCGGCACCCGGAGCTCTGGGGCGCGGCGGTCGACATGTTCGGGCCCTACGACCTCTTCACGTTCCTTGCCCGGCTCCCCGAGACGTGGAAGCCGTACTTCGCGCTCGCGGTCGGCGACCCCGAGACGGATCGCGACTTCCTGGTCGAGCGCTCTCCGAAGACCTACATCGCCGGAGTCACCTGCCCGCTGCTCGTCATCCAGGGGCAGAACGACCCGCGCGTGATCGAGCGCGAGTCGCGCGACGTGGTCGAGGAGCTCCGCGGGCTCGGTCGCGACGTCGACTACCTCGTGTTCGAGGACGAGGGGCACGACGTCTTGAAGCTCGGGAACCGCGTCCGCTGCTACGACGCCATCGTCGGGTTCTTCTCGCAGCATCTCGCCTGACGCGCCGACGGCCCCAGGAGGGCCGTCCGAGCGCGCGAATACCTTCTCCACGTGAAGGTCCTCGGCATCGACCCAGGGACGGCTGCGTGCGGGTACGGGATCGTCCACGGAAGCGGCCAGCACCTCCGGGCAGCGGGCTCGGGCTGCTGGCGGACGTCCCCACGAGATCCCATCGACGCACGGCTCCTGACGATCTTCGAGGGCGTCCGGGAGCTCATCGCGGAGCACGAGCCCGACGCCGTCGCCATCGAGGAGTCCTACGTGGGTGCCGACGCCCGCATCGCGCTCTCCGTCGGGCAGGCGCGCGGCGCCGTCCTCGTCGCTGCCGCGTCCGCCGGGGTGGACTGCATCGAATACGCACCTGCGCACGTGAAGCAGGCGCTCTGCGGCTACGGGCGCGCCGAGAAGGCCCAGGTGCTCAGAATGGTCAAGCTCGTCCTCGGGCTCGACGTCGAGCCGCGGTCGTCGCACGAGGCCGACGCACTCGCGGTCACCATCTGTCACGCGCTCGCGCCGCCTCGGCTCGCGGAGATGGCCACATGATCTCGCGGCTCCGGGGAGCTCCCGCCGGGCGCACGCCCGACGGCCTCGTCCTCGACGTGGGCGGAGTCGGGTACCTCGTCGCCGCCACTCCGAGCGCCCTCCGCAGGGCAGAGGGCGCGTCGGAGATGACCATCGAGACGTACCTCCATGTTCGCGAGGACGCGCTGCAGCTGTTCGGCTTCGCGGACGCCGCGGAGCGGGAGCTCTTCGTCCGCCTGCTCGGAGTCAGCGGGGTCGGCCCCAAGGTCGCGCTGGCCGTCGTCTCGAGCGCGCCGCCCGGGGATCTCCTGAACGCGATCGCTCTCGGCGACTCGGCACGGTTCCAGGTGATTCCGGGCATCGGCAAGAAGACGGCCGAGCGCATCGTGCTCGAGCTGAAGGGCTCGGTCGCCGATGCGATCGTCGCCGCTGCCGATCCCGGAGCCTCGCGCGAGCTCGTGGCCCGGGAGGCGCTCGTCGAGCTCGGGTACTCCATCGTCGACGCCGAGCGCGCGCTGGCCGGAGTGGATCCCGATCTTCCGCCGGAGGAGCGCGTGCGTGAGGCGTTGCGGAGGGCGGCATGAGCAGCCCGTTCCTGGCGCCCGCGCTCCGTGAGGGTGACGAGGAGGTCGAGCAGACGCTCCGGCCGCGCCGACTCGACGACTTCGTCGGTCAGGAGCGGGTCAAGGAGCAGCTCGAGATCGCTCTCGAGGCCGCCAAGGCCCGGGGCGACGCGCTCGACCACGTGCTGCTCGTCGGCCCCCCGGGGCTGGGGAAGACCACGCTCGCGACGATCGTCCGCGAGGAGCTCGGTGTCGGTCTCCGCACGGTGGCCGGCCCGGCTCTCGAGAAGAAGGGCGACATGGCTGCGATCCTCACCGGGCTCGAGCCCAGAGACGTCCTCTTCGTCGACGAGATCCACCGCGTGAACCGGGCGATCGAGGAGATCCTCTACCCGGCGCTCGAGGACTTCCGGCTCGACATCGTCGTTGGACAGGGCGCCGGAGCCCGGACGCTCACGCTCGACCTCCCGCCCTTCACGCTCGTGGGCGCGACGACCCGGACGGGGCTGCTCACGACTCCGCTTCGCGACCGGTTCGGGATGACGTTCCGCCTCGGCTACTACGACGCGGCCGAGCTCGGAACGATCGTGCGGCGCTCCGCAGGCATCCTCGGGGTCGAGATCGACGGCGTCGCCGCCGAGGAGATCGCCGGGCGGGCCCGCGGGACCCCGCGGGTCGCGAACCGGATCCTCCGCCGAGTCCGTGACTTCGCCGAGGTCCGTCACGCGGGTGCAGTCACCATCGAGGTCGCGCGCGAGGCGCTCGAGCTTCTGGAGGTGGACGGCGCAGGCCTGGAGCGCACGGATCGCGAGCTTCTCGAGACCATCGCCCTCAAGTTCGGCGGTGGGCCTGTCGGGCTGTCGACGATCGCGGTCTCCCTGGGCGAGGAGCCGGACTCGATCGAGGACGTCTACGAGCCGTACCTCCTGCAGCTCGGCTTCATCCAGCGAACGCCGCGCGGGCGCGTCATCACGGCCCTCGGGCGCGAGCACATCGGCGCCGATCCTCCGGCTGACGGGCTCTTCTGACGTGTCGACCCATCTCTGGACGCCGGGAGCGGCAGGGCCACTCGACGACTTCATCGCGCGCGTCATGCGGATGGTCGCGGCGTTCGCGGAGGAGAACGATCTGGAGCAGGCCGAGGTGCGCATCGAGCTCGCGGACGGCGCCCGTCACACGGTCGCGTCCATGACGCCCGAGCCGGGCTTCGGGTTCTTCTCCATCACTCCCCACGTCGAAGCCGACGAGGAGCCACGGCGGCTCATCGTCCCGATCGGCGTCGTCCGGTCGATCGAGCTGTCTGCGCCGGATCCCGAGAGACCCTTCGGGTTCGTCGTCGTCGAGTAGCGCCGACGGGCCTCGGGTCGGGCCTCAGCCGCGGTAGCGAAGCTCGTGCCAGGAGGGCACGGGAGCCAGCTCGAGCAGGACGCTCCCGCCTTGCGGCTCGGCGTATCCGAAGTCCCCGGTGTCGTCGACCCAGGACACGTCCAGGAGGCCCTCCTTGACCCGGTGGTCGAGCCAGGCGCCGCGGAAGACGAGCTTCCGCAGCCAGTAGACGAGCGACTCTCCGTTGACGAGCGACACGCGCTCCCAGTGCCTCGCGATGTAGATGCCGAGGCCGCTCTGCGGATCAGCGATGCGTCCGTCCGCGACGAGCTCGACCAGGTCGGCCACCTCTCCGTCGTCCAGCTCGTTGGAGACGACGAGCCCGAGCCGGACTGCGGCGGCGGTGACGCGCTCCTCGAAGTCCTGGGCGCTGAACTCGAACCGGTGACCGAGGAACTCGACGACGAAGTCGTCGCCGGAGCGGTAGTTGGCCGCGAGCATGACGGCCAGGGTATCTAGGCTGGTGGCGTGACTCGCTGGAAGACCTGGGTGGTCATGGGGATCGTGATCCTCGTCATCTGGCTCGTCGGCGCTGCCGTGACGAAGTACACCCTCGAGGAGATGGCGTTCGTGACGCCGCTCGCCGTCGTCGTGCTCGGTGCGACGGTCGGGATCGTCCTCCTCTGGGTGAAGGTCGTCGTGGACTCGATTCGCAAGCGTCGCGACCAGTAGCTCGCCGCGAGGCGTCGTCCGGCTCTCTCCGTACCGTCCTTCGCATGACGGGATCGTGGACGATCGGCCCGTTCGACCCCCACAGGTCGTCCGCGCTCGCACGAGAGCTCGGAGTCTCCGACGTGACGGCCTCCGTCCTTCTCCGGCGCGGGTACGACGACCCGAGCGCCGCCCGGAGGTTCCTCGACGCGGAGCTTCCCGGCCACGACCCGCTGCTTCTCGGCGACATGGAGCCGGCGGTGGAGCGCATACGCGCCGCGATCGGCTCGGGAGCGCGGATCTGCGTGCACGGCGACTACGACGTGGACGGCATCTGCGCCACTGCGCTCGCGGTGCTCCTCCTCCGCGAGCTGGGCGCCGACGTCTCGTGGCACCTTCCGAGCCGCTTCGAGGAGGGCTACGGCGTGTCGCACGAGACCCTCGGCCGCCTTGCGGACGACGGGGTCGAGCTGCTGCTCACCGTGGACTGCGGGATCACGGCAGTCGACGAGGTGGCCGGCGCGAGAGCACGCGGCCTCGACGTGGTCGTGACCGATCACCACCGGCACGGGGAGTCGCTTCCCGACTGCCCCATCGTCGCGACGCGACCTTCCGCGTACCCCTTCCCCGAGCTCTGCGGAACAGGCGTCGTCTACAAGCTGGGCGAGGCGCTCCTCGGAGCCGGTCATGCCTCCCTCCGCAAGCACCTCGATCTCGTCGCGCTGGCCACGATCGCGGACGTCGTACCGCTCGTGGACGAGAATCGCGCGCTCGCCTCGACCGGCCTCAAGGCGCTCGCCTGCACGGGGCGCCCCGGCTTGCAGGCGCTCATGCGGAGCGCACGCGTCGACCCTGCGGCCGTCGATGCGGGCGCGGTGGGCTTCCGCCTCGCGCCGCGCATCAACGCGGCCGGACGCCTGGGACGGCCCGACCTCGCGCTCGAGCTCGTGCTCACCGAGGACGCGGACGAGGCACGCCGTCTCGCCGCGCAGCTCGAGGAGCTGAACCGCGACCGTCAGGCGGTCGAGGACAGGATCCTCCGCGAGGCGACGGACCTCGTCGAGTCGATGTCGGAGAGCGAGCGGAGACACCGGGGCTACGTGCTCTGGAACGAGGACTGGCACGAGGGCGTGATCGGCATCGTCGCGTCGCGGCTCGTCGAGCGCTTCGGAAGGCCGATCGTGCTCGTCGCGGGCTCGCGGGACGGGTGGAAGGGCTCGGGTCGGTCGATCCCGCGCTTCGATCTCCACGGCGCGCTCGCCGCGTGCGCCGACCACCTCGAGCGGTTCGGCGGCCACCGTGCGGCGGCGGGGCTCTCGATCGATCCCACCCGGATCGAGTCCTTCGCGGAGGCGTTCGCCGCACACGCGGACGAGCACCTGAGCGAGTTGGATCTCCGCGACTTCACGGTCGTGGATGCCGTGGTCTCCGCCGCGGACCTGACTCTGGAGCTCGCCGAGGAGCTCGACCGGCTCGCGCCGTTCGGCCTCGGCAATCCGGACGTCACGCTCCTGCTTCCGGCGGCGGAGGCGGTCGCGCCGGCCACGGTGGGGGAGGGGAAGCACCTCCGCTTCCGCGTTCGCCAGAACGGCAGGGACGCCGGGACCGCGATCGCGTTCGGTCAGGGGCGTCGGCTCGACCGCCTGCACAGCGGCGAGCTGCTCGACGTCGCGTGCCGTCTCAAGGAGAACCGCTGGAACGGCACCGTCGCGCCCCAGCTCGTCGTGCGCTGTCTCTTCGACACTCCTCACGGCTACGAGACGCTGCGAGCGCGCTTCGCAGATCTCTGGCGCGCGGGCCCGGACGCCTGGACGCCCGATGCCCGGCGTGTCTTCGAGGAGCTCGGGCTCGAGGAAGGGTCGGCGCGGAGAGTGCAGCTGCTCGAGTCCGAGTCGTTCCGTGCGCTCCTCGAGGAGCCCGCGCTGCCGCGCGCCGCGTAGGAAGGCGCTCAGACTCCGGTGATCGTGCAGCGGGAGGAGTCTCGTCAGCGGATGCCCGGCGTGTGCACGGGGACGAGCGCGTCGCGCATCGCGATCGCGAGGCGGCGAGCGGTGCGCTGTCGCAGCCAGTTCCGGAGCGAGGCCATGGCTGATCGGGCTTCGGCGCCTCTCCCGGCGCTCCTGCCCGCGGGCGAGGGTACGGGAGAGCCGCTGAGTACACTGGACAGATGAGTGTCCTGGACGCGAAGCGGGACCACGACGATCTCGTCGAGGAGCTGATCGCCGAGGTCGGCGCGTACAACCCCGACGTCGATCGGGACCTCCTCCGCCGCGCCTTCGAGGTCGCCGAGCGCTCTCATTCGGGTCAGACCCGGAGGTCGGGCGAAGAGTTCATCCACCACCCCCTCGGGGTCGCCCGGATCTGCGCGGAGCTCCATCTCGACGAGCAGACGATCGCCGCAGCGCTCCTGCACGACGTCGTCGAGGACACCGGGTACGACCTCGACGAGGTGAAAGCGGAGTTCGGCTCCGAGATCGCGCAGCTCGTCGAGGGCGTCACGAAGCTGTCCCGCATCAGCTTTCAGAGCCGTGAGCAGGCGGAGGCCGAGAACTACCGGAAGATGATCGTCGCGATGGCGCAAGACGTCCGCGTCATCCTCATCAAGCTCGCGGACCGCCTGCACAACATGAGGACGATCGAGTACCTCGGGCGGCAGAAGCAGGCCCAGAAGGCGCGCGAGACGCTCGAGGTGTACGCGCCGCTCGCACATCGCCTCGGTATCCACGCTCTCAAGTGGGAGCTGGAGGACCTCGCGTTCCAGACGCTCCATCCGCGGAAGTACGCGGAGATCAAGGCGATGGTCGCCGACCAGAGGGCCGACCGCGAAGCACAGGCGGCAACCGCCGGGGAGATCCTCGAGCTCGAGCTCAAGAAGGCGGACATCCCGGCGGACATCACCGGCCGCGCGAAGCACCTCTACTCCATCTACGACAAGATGGCCAAGCGCGGGCGCGAGTTCAACGAGATCTACGACCTCACCGCGCTCCGCGTCATCGGCGAGCGCTCCGGCGAGGAGGGGACGCGTGACTGCTACGCAGCGCTCGGTCTCGTCCACTCCCTCTGGAAGCCGATGCCCGGGCGCTTCAAGGACTTCATCGCGATGCCCAAGCTCAACCGCTACCGGTCGCTCCACACCACTGTGATCGGTCCCGAGGGCAAGCCGCTCGAGATCCAGGTACGGACGCGCGAGATGCACGAGGAGGCCGAGTACGGCGTGGCCGCCCACTGGCTCTACAAGCGTGGACGGGCTTCCAAGGCGGACGACGAGTGGCTCACGTGGGTGAAGTCGCTCATGGACTGGCAGGCGGACGAGCAGGACCCCGGGGAGTACATGCGCAGCCTCCGGACCGACCTCTTCGACGACGAGGTCTACGTCTTCACGCCCAAGGGCGAGGTGAAGGTGCTCCCGTCGGGAGCGACGCCGATCGACTTCGCCTACGCGGTGCACACGGACGTCGGTCACCGCACCGTCGGCGCGAGGGTCAACGGTCGCATCGTCCCGCTCCACTACCGGCTCTCGAGTGGCGACTTCGTGGAGATTCTGACGAGCAAGTCCGGACGCGGCCCCTCGCGCGACTGGCTCTCGGTCGTCAAGTCCTCACGCGCGCGAAACAGGATTCGGCAGTGGTACCAGCGCGAGACGCGCGGCGAGACGGAGGCCAAGGGCCGCGAGCTCCTGGATCAGGCGCTGAAGGCGCAGAAGCTCCCGTACCGCAAGCTCCAGGGCTCGAGCGTCCTCGCCCAGGTGATCCGCGAGACCGGCTTCAAGAAGGCAGAGGACTTCTACGTCGCGCTCGGCGCGGGGAAGCTTCAGCCAGGACAGATCGTCAACAAGGTGATCCAGCGGCTCAAGACCGACGAAGGCGTTGCCGAGCCGGCCGTCTCGACCAAGCCGGCGCGCGCGAGAAGCGCGGTCGCGGGGGATCGGGTCGGGATCCACGTGCCCGGTGTCGAGGACGTTCTCGTCAGGCTCGCGAAGTGCTGCACGCCCGTTCCGGGCGACTCCGTGGTCGGCTACATCTCCCTCGGGCGCGGGATCACGGTGCACCGCGACGACTGCCCGAACGTGAGGGCTCTCCAGAGGAACCCGGAGCGGTTCACGTCCGTGGAGTGGGAGGGCGGAGCGTCGGCGGGCTTCCTCGTCCAGATCTCCGTGGACGCGTGGGACCGGGCCCGGCTTCTGGAGGACGTCGCCCGGACGTTTGCCGAGCACGGCGCGAACATCGTGTCGTACGGCGGCGTCGTCGAGGACGGCATGGCTCGAAACTGGTACACGGCCGAGGTGGGGGATGTGAAGGAGCTTCGCTCGCTCCTCGCGGCCCTTCGCAACCTGGAGGCGGTCTTCGACGCGTACCGCGTCACGCCGTCCTGAGCCGCGGGCTCGCTCCCTGCCTTCTCAACGCTTCGTGACGGATACCGGCCTCGCGTACACGAGGTAGCGCTCGCTCGCCAGGAAGCGGGGGTGGCACGCCTGGAGGACGAGCTGCTCATGGTTCTGCGACTCGAGCACGGAGAGGTCGTTGTCGTCGACGATGCGGTGCCGCGTCACGACGTACTCGAAGGATGCGTACGGGAGCTCGAGGAGGACCTTGTCGCCCGCCTTCAGCGCGTCGATGTCGGCGAACGGGGCTCCGTACGTCGTGCGATGGCCCGCGATGTAGACGAGCTCCCGCTCGCCGGGCATGAAGGTCTCGAGGTGACGGCCGGGGCCTCGCCGTAGATCCGCCGTGCTCGTGCCGTTGACGACGACCGCGTCGAGGTTGAGGCGGGGGATCCTCATACGCACGATCGCGTCTCCTTCGTCGCTCGCGAGCCGGTACTGCCGGGCTTCTCTGCGCACGTCCGGGAGGCGTGCCGGAGTCGTCGGCGCCGGCTTCGCGGGCTTCGCCGGCTTCACGGGCTTCGCTTTCGGCTGCCAGCTGTCGAAACGCCGGTCGAGGCTCGCCTCGAGCCGCCGCTGCTCGTACGCTGTGTACGCCGTCGTGAAGGGGTCCTTCCAGAGGTAGACGGTGGCGGCCCAGGCCAGGAGGCCGAGACCGACGACGAGCAGGAGGGTTCCGAGACGGTGTCTCATGTGTGGACTCATAGAGTAGGT
>JBFFGH010000068.1:0-12069 GCA_041557575.1 Gaiellaceae bacterium | reverse complement strand
CTCGACGGGCGCCCGTTCGGGATCCAGCCCGTCCTCCCGATCGCCGCGACCCAGCCGCCGGGCGAGGCGTCCCGGCTCGACCGGTTCCGAACGCCGATCGCCGTCGAGGTGCTTGCGGCGCTCCCCGACGCCGACGGGGATCCGGAGCTCTCGGAGGCGCTCGACCGCTGGGAGCTCTCGCTCTTCCAGAACGAGCCGTTCCGGAGCGAGCAGCTGCGAGCCGCCCTCCTCTCCCTGCTCGGTGACACCTGGCCGCTCCGCTGCTGCGTCCTCCTCGCCGAGGACGCGGGCGCGCGGGAGGAGCTCCACGCCCAGCTCTCGGCTCTCGCGGCCGGGAGCGAGGCGAGCGCGGCGACGACGGACGTCGCCCGTCGCGCGGTCGTCGCGGTGCTTCGCTCGCGCGATCGCCATGCGCTCCGGGACGACCTCGACCGCGAGCTCCTCGGCATCCGCCGCACGGCGCCGCCGCGGGCGATCGCCGTCTGACACGGACTGCGCTCGAAGGCGTTGACCCTGCGCGAGCCTTTCGGGGCTACCGTCGCCGGGTGGAAGAGTCGAGGGCGATCCTCCGGCGACTCGAGCGGATCGAGGCGCTGGACCGGGCCGGAGCCGACGCCGGTCGGCTCCTCGGCGAGCTCCGCGAGCTCCTCGCCGAGGCCGAGGAGTGGTCGCGGAAGGAGGGAGGAGAGGCAGGAGCGCGGGCGGCCGCCGGGTTACGCGTCGCCCTGGCGCGTGACATGATCGGCGAGTGATCTCGCACTGGGACGACGCGCGGACCTCGAGGGGCGAGGAGGGTCACATCGCGGGCACGTGGTCCTCCCTCACGAGAGCCGAGTCCGGGTCCATCGGGGTCAAGCGCATCCGGGTCGACCCGGGCATGTGGTCGACACCGCTCCACCTCGAGGGCGCCGAGGAGGAGATCTTCTACGTCCTCGGAGGGTCGGGGGTCTCCGTCCAGTGGGAGGGAGACGACACCTGCGCCTACGAGGTGCGCGAGGGCGACTGCATCGTCCATCTGGCGCTCGAGAACGCCCACACGCTCCAGGCGGGGCCGGACGGCCTGGACGTGCACGCATTCGGCCAGCGCGCGTACGCCGGCGGCGTGACCTGGCTCCCGCGCGCGGGTGTCGCTTGGCTCGGCCAGACGTGGGCGAGCGTCGGCGCCGACGAGGGCCACCCGTGGAAGCGGGAGGCGGCGGCGGGCCCGCCCCAGGTCTCCGAGCTCCTGCCCCGGCCGTCGAACATCGTCAACGTCGCGGACGCCGAGGCGGTCGAGCGCGACGGCGCGACCGTGGGCCGGCGCGTCCGGTTCCTCGGCCGGGAGGCCGGATCCAGGAGGACGGGGATCCGCCACGCCGAGGTCTTCCCCGGGAAGCTCAACGTGCCGCCGCACTGCCACTCGGCCGAGGACGAGATCTTCGTCGTGCTCGAGGGCGACGGCCACCTCCTGCTCTGGGAGGAGGAGGGCGTCGAGGAGCATCCGGTGCGCGCGGGCTCGGTGGTGTCACGACCTGCCGGCACCGGGGTCGCCCACAGCTTCCGCGCCGGGGGCGAGGGCATGACCCTGCTCATGTACGGGACGCGCGACCCTCGCGAGGTCTGCTTCTATCCGCGGTCGAACAAGGTCTACTTCATCGGCCTCGACCTGATCGTGCGCCTCGGCGAGCCGGTGGACTACTGGGATGGTGAGGATTAGTCGCTGCGGTGCTTGAAGGAATCTCAGCCGGGGGCGGGAAGGTGACGCGGTCATGGCCCTTTCACGTCTTCTTCCCCGCTCCCAGTCGCGCCCCGAGACCATCCCCGAGCCGGCCCCCGAGCCCGCCTCCGAGGCGCCCGAGCGCGAGCCCGTCCCCGTCGCGCCGGAGCCGCCTCGCCTGCACGCCGTGCCGTCGCTCGCGCTCCAGCCGGCGCCCGTCGCCGAGGGTGACCTGATGGCGAACGTCATCGCGCTCGCGAACCAGAAGGGCGGCGTCGCGAAGACGACGACGACGCTCAATCTCGGTGTCGCCCTCAAGGAGGCCGGCAACCGCGTGCTCGTCATCGACCTCGATCCCCAGGGGAACCTCACGATGAGCCAGGGGATGAACCCCGACGCGATCGAGCGCTCGATGTTCGACGTCCTCGTCCACCGCATCCCGATCTCGGACGTCATCCACTCGGTCGAGGTGGACATCGCCGTCGCGTCGATCGACCTCGCCGGCGCCGAGCTCGCGCTCTCCGCGCTGATCGGCCGCGAGCGCGCCCTCGAGAAGGCGCTCGTCGAGGTGCGCGACCGCTACGACTACATCCTCATCGACACGCCGCCGTCCCTCGGCCTGCTGACGATCAACGCGTTCGTCGCGGCCAACGGCGTCATCGTCCCCGTGCAGTGCGAGTACCTGTCGCTCCGAGGGCTCGTGCAGCTGGAGAACACGCTCGCGATGGTGCGAGAGAACCTCAACCCGGACGTCCGCGTCCAGGGGATCGTCCCGACGATGTACGACGGGCGCACGCTGCACGCGCGCGAGGCGATCGAGATCCTCGAGGAGCACTTCGGCGACCTCGTCTACGACACGCGCATCCGGAAGACCGTGCGCTACGCCGAGGCGCCGGTGAAGGGGAGCTCCGTGCTCCGCTACGAGCCGTCCGGCCCCGCTGCCCAGGCGTACCGCGACCTCGCGAAGGAGGTGCTCGATGGCGCGCAAGCGCGCGACGATGCGTGAGGGCCCGCTCGCGGAGCTCTTCCGCAAGACCGAGGCAGCGCAGCGCGCTCAGGAGGCGGGAGCCGAGGCCGAGGAGGCGTCTCCGAAGAAGAAGCCCGAGGCGGACGACAGCGAGCGCATGCAGGTCGCGTTCGAGGAGACCGTCGAGCACGTCCCCGACTTCGCCGCCGAGACGGAGGCCGCCGCCGCGCCCGCGCGTGAGCCCGAGCCGGAGCCCGAGGAGGTGCCCTCCGAGGCCGCCGCCTCGCGTTCGGCCGCCCGCTACTTCCAGACGATGCTCGAGCCTGCGCCTCGCCTGCACCGCGTGCCGCCACCGAAGGGCAGCGCGTACATCGCGGTGATCCGCGTCGTCGGAGTCGGCGGCGCCGGCCTCAACGCGCTGCACCGGATGATGGACGCCGGGATCTCGCAGGTCGACTTCGTCGCCGTCAACACCGACCTGCAGGCGCTCGCCGTCTCGGATGCGCCGACGAAGATCGCCATCGGCGAGGGCATCACCCAGGGCCTCGGCTCCGGCTCCGATCCCACCGTGGGGCGGGCTGCCGCCGAGGAGGAGCTGGACGAGCTGAAGGCGATCCTGCGGGGCTCGGACATGGTCTTCGTGACCGCCGGCGAGGGCGGAGGCACGGGCACGGGGGCCGCTCCCGTCGTCGCGCGCATCGCTCGCGAGCTGGGCGCGCTGACGGTCGGGATCGTGACCACGCCGTTCCGCTTCGAGGGCACGCGCCGCCGCGCGGCCGCCGAGCGCGGCGTCGAGGAGCTGCGCGCCGCGTGCGACACGGTCATCGTCATCCCGAACGACCGGCTCCTCGAGGTCCTCGACCGCGCGACGTCGATGATCGACGCGTTCAAGATCGCCGACGACGTGCTCCGCCAGGGCGTGCAGGGGATCTGCGACCTCATCACCACTCCCGGCCTCATCAACCTCGACTTCGCCGACGTCCGCACGGTCATGCAGAACGCGGGCTCGGCGCTCATGGGCATCGGCTACGCGACCGGCCCGACCCGCGCCCGCGAGGCCGCGGAGCGCGCGCTCGGCTCGCCGCTCATCGACGCCGAGATCGTCAACGCGCGCGGGATCCTGCTCTCGATCGCCGGTGGCGACGACCTCTCGCTCGTCGAGGTCAACGAGGCGGCCGAGGTCGTGCGCCAGACGGCCACGGACGAGACGAACATCATCTTCGGCGCGACCGTCGATCCGCGGCTCACCGGGCAGGTGTGGGTGACCGTCATCGCGACCGGGCTCGGAGGCACGAGGCGCCGGACGTCGCGCGTCGGGTTCGACTCGTCGTCCTCGTCCCGCCGCTCGCAGGATTCCGACCTTCCGTCGTTCCTGACGTCCGGCTAGGGGCCGTCCGGGCAGCACGGGCCGGGGGCGCAGTACGCTCCCCCGCATGCACGGCGCCATCGCAGCCGGCCACCCGCTGACGGCCGAGGCCGGAGCGCGCGTGCTGCGCGAGGGCGGCAACGCGGTCGATGCTCTGCTCGCCGCCGCGTTCGCCGCGTTCGTCACCGAGGGGCCGCTCACGGGGCCGACGGGCGGCGGGTTCATGCTCGTGCGCGGGCCCGCGGGCGAGACGACGCTGCTCGACTGCTTCTTCGCCGTGCCGACGACGCGCCTCGGCGAGATGGAGGAGGTGCTGATCGACTTCGGCGACTCCGGGACGCAGATCTTCCACGTCGGCCCGGGCTCCGTCGCGGTTCCGGGGCTCCTCGCCGGGCTGGAGGAGGCGCACGGGCGGTTCGCGACGAGGGAGTGGGCGGACCTCGTCTCGCCGGCCGTCGATCTCGCGCGCACGGGCTTCGAGCGCGACCCTGCGCGGGCGACCCTGCAGCAGGTCCTGTCCCCGATCCTCCTGCGCGAGGAGGGGGGGCGGCGCGTCTACGGCCGGCCCGACCGTGTCGTGACCGAGGACTTCTGCGCCACCCTCGAGCGCATCCGTGACAGAGGCGCCGCAGTCGTTCCCGAGCTCGTCCCCGAGTTCGCCGACGACGTCCTCGCATACCGCGTGCAGTCACCGCCGCCGCTCGAGACGACCGCGCTCGGCTACGACATCGAGTCGACGCCCGCTCCGTCACTCGGGGGAGCGGTCGTGGAGCGCATCCTCGACCTGCTCGCCGAGGCCGGCGATCCCACGGTCGCGGATCTCGTGCGCGCGGTGGCGGACGCCTACGGGCCCCACGGCTCCGGCCCGCTTCCGGGAACGACGCACGTCTCGGTCGTCGACGGCTCGGGGATGGCGGCCGCCCTGTCGTCCACGCTCGGATCCGGGTCGGGGATCTTTCGCAGCGGCACGCAGCTCAACAACATGCTGGGCGAGCTCGACGTGATCGGGCGGGGCGAGAAGGTGCCCGGGGAGCGGCTCTCGAGCATGATGACCCCGACGCTCGTGCTGGAGGAGGGGAGACCCCGCCTCGTCATCGGGAGCGCGGGCTCCGTCCGGCTCGCCGGCGCCATCGCCCAGGTCGCGTGGCGGATCCTCCGGGGCGAGCACGTCGAGGACGCGATCCGGGCGCCGCGCCTCCACGTCGAGGGGACGACGGTGCACCTCGAGGGCGGCTGGAGCGACGACCAGGCGGCGTCCCTGCCCGCCTCGTGGAGCGTCGTCCGCTGGGAGGACATCAACCTGTTCTTCGGGGGCGTCCAGGCCGTGCTCCGCGCGACGGACGGGACGCTCGAGGCAGCCGGCGACCCGCGGCGCGGGGGCGCGGGCGTCGTCGTCGCATGACCCGTATCCGCCGGGCCGCACCGGGGGATGCGAAGGACCTCGTCTCCCTCGCCGAAGAGGTGGGGGCCGAGGAGGGCCGCTGGATGCTCGGAAGCGGCACCTGGCGCTCCGTCCCGGACGAGCGCCGCTACCTCAGGACGGTTCAGCGGCACCCCGACGCCGTCGTGTTCGTCGCGGAGGACGACGAGCAGCGTGTCGTCGCGCGCCTGTCGATCGCGCGCGACCCGCACCCGGCGAGCCGCCACGTGGCCGACCTCGGCCTGATGGTCGCCGCCGGGAGCCGCCGCCGGGGGATCGGCATCGCGCTCCTCGAGGAGGCCGTCGCCTGGGCGCGGAGTGTGGGAGTCCGCAAGCTCGAGCTCCACGTCTTCCCCTGGAACGAGCCGGCCCTCCGCCTCTACGAGGCATTCGGCTTCGAGCGCGAAGGGCTCCGGAGGCGCCACTACGAGCGCGACGGCGAGGAGGTCGACGCGATCCTGATGGCGTACTTCGTGGACGAGCGCTAGAAGCGCTTCACGCGTGCGACCGAGAACGGCCGCCTCGGCTCGACGAGTGCGGTGAGCATGCGGTACGCGAGACGGGCCCGCGTGCGCGCGGTACGGCGGCCGAGCACCTCCCGAAAGCCGCCGGCGAGACGCATGGCGCCTAGTGCTCCACTCCGAACCGGACGACGTCGTCAGCGACCGGCCTGGCGTCGGCGAGCTGCGCCTCGATGCCCTCCACCCGACCGGCGAGCTCGGCGATGAGATCTCCGTAGGACTCGACGCGCAGCGAGGCAGACGCAGCTGCGGCAGCGGCATCCTCGACGCGGCGCCGAAGCGCGTCGTCGACGCTCGGCGCTCTCGAGCCCTCGCCGACCTGGCGGCGCAGGGCCGCGATCTCGCCGTCCCGCCCCGCGACGCTCGCCGCCGCGCTCGCGACGGTCGAGGCCAGCGTGTTCACGCGCTCCGCCAGGACTCCGACGTGTGAGCGCAGGTCGTCGAGTCGCTTCGGGTCCGAGGACCTCGAGCGCTCGAAGGCGAGCGCCGCGACCTTCTTCTCGAGCTCGCGCACGTCGCTCGCACGCCCGCGCGAGCGGATCTCGGCGGTGAGCTCCTCGATCCGGGCGAGGCCGTTCCCGAGCTCGCGTCGCACGTTCGCGATCTCGCCGTCGGTCTTGGCGATCGCTGCCGCGGTCGAGGAGACCGTCGAGGCGAGCATGTCGAGGCGCTCTGCGAACGCCTCCACGGAGTTCGGCAGGAGGTCGGCTCCGCTCCGCTCGCGCTTGCTCGAGAACATCGGACGTCCTCCTTCCCCTGCGGCCGTCGGCCCGGGGTCCTTGCCTTGACGGGCATGCGCCCACCTGCCGTATCGGAGCGGCGCCGGCCGCGCTCGCTCACTCGAACAAGTGAGTTCCCGGGAGCTACCTTCCGGCCGCCCACCCCAGCACGACGAGGCGCTGCTCGAGCGTCTGCGGGCACCCCACCCCGCGGGCCTCGGCGATCCGGGCGAGCGCATCGTTCGGCGCCACACCGTGACGGACGAGCCAGGAGCCGACGACGACCCCGGTGCGACCGCAGCCGGCCCAGCAGTGCACGTAGACCAGGCCGTCGAATCCGAGCTCCGCGTCGATCTCGTCCAGGGTCTCGACGAGCTGCTCGGCGGACGGGATCGAGAAGTCCCGGATGGGCATGCGCAGGTAGCGCACCGGCGGCTCCACCAGGTGCGCGTATCCCTCGAGCTCGCCCTCCTGGGTCAGGTCGAGGAAGAGCGTGACCCCGGCCTTGACGAGGCCGAAGACCTCGGCCGGGGCGTTCTCGGGGCCCCACGCGCAGGGGTGGCGGCCGGCGATGATCCTCCCGGGCTCGATGATGGTCGGCGGGCGCACGACGCGACAGTGTGCCCGCCCGGGGGCTACCTCGTCCGGGTGCGTTCTCTCAAACGTCGCCGCGCGCGTGCCGATAGCCCTGTCATGGCCCGCCTGGAGACACCGGCAAGCACGCTTCGCGACCGCGCTCTCGCCCTCGCCGGGGAGCACGGGATCGACCCCACGGCCTGGTACGTCCGCGTGCTCGAGGAGGCGCGAGCCACGGGAGACGAGACGGATCTCGGCGCCCTCGTGCGCGCGTACTGGGAGCTCCAGCGCGTCACCGGCCGCGCCGATCTCCGCGAGGAGTGGCGCCGTCTCGCCGACGTGCTCTGGGCCGGCGACAGCCTCTGACCCCCGGGGCGGGGCGGTAGCTCCCGCTCGCCCCCGGCGCTCTCTCGAGGACCGAACGTCGTCGCGGTGAAGAGCACCTCCGCGGCCGGGGAGCGGATCGTCGCCGGAAACGGGGTCTTCCGGTCCCGTCGGGTCGCGGCAGTACGATGGCCCTCCCGTGAGTCGTGCGGCACCACCCTTCGTCCATCTCCACGTTCACTCGGAGTACTCGATCCTCGACGGGGCCTGCCGGATCCCGGGGCTCGTGCAGAAGGCGGCGAGCCTCGACATGCCGGCGGTCTCCCTGACCGACCACGGCTCGCTCGCGGGCGTCGTCGAGCTCTACCGGGAGGCGAACAAGGCGGGCGTGAAGCCCGTCATCGGATGCGAGGTCTACGTCGCCGACGACCGCCACGCGCAGACGAAGGGCTACGCGCACCTGACCCTCCTCGCCGAGTCGAACGAGGGCTACGCGAACCTCATCAAGCTCTCCTCGCTCGGCTACCTCGAGGGCTACTACTACAAGCCCCGCGTCGACTGGGAGCTCCTCGAGCGCCACGCCAAGGGCATGGTCGCCCTCTCCGGCTGCCTCTCCGGCCGCGTCTCGCGCGCGCTCTCGGAGGGGAGGGAGAAGGACGCCCACGAGGACCTCGACCGGCTCGTCCAGATCTTCGGGCGCGACTCGACCTACGTCGAGATCCAGAACGCCGGCCTCGCCGAGCAGCAGCAGGTCAACCCGCAGCTGATCGCGCTCGCCGAGGAGACGGGGCTCCCGCTCGTCGCGACCGGGGACGTCCACTACCTCGACGCCGAGGACGCGTTCGCGCACGAGGCGCTCCTCTGCATCCAGTCGGGCGACACCCTCAAGAACCCGGCGCACTGGAAGTTCGACACGAACGAGTTCTTCTTCAAGACGCAGGAGGAGATGGCGCGCGACTTCCCCGGCCTCGAAGACGCGATGGCGCGCACGGTCGAGGTGGCGGAGCGCTGCAACGTCGAGATCGAGCTCGGGCGGATCCTGCTGCCCACGTTCCCGGTGCCCGAGGGCCGTGACGCGTTCGACTACCTCGTCGAGCTCTGCGAGAAGGGGCTCGTCAAGCGCTACGGGAAGGCGACCCCGGAGCTCACCGACCGCCTGCGCTTCGAGCTCAAGACGGTCAAGGAGATGGGGTTCGCGGACTACTTCCTCATCGTGTGGGACTTCATCCACTTCGCGAAGAAGAACGGCGTCAGCGTCGGCCCCGGCCGCGGCTCGGCGGCCGGCTCGCTCGCGGCCTACTGCCTCGAGATCACCGACGTCGACCCGATGCGCTACGGGCTCCTCTTCGAGCGCTTCCTGAACCCGGCCCGCAAGGACCTGCCGGACATGGACATCGACTTCTCCGTCGCCGGCCGCGACCGCGTCATCAACTACGTCGCCGAGAAGTACGGGCGCGACCGCGTCGCGCAGATCATCACCTTCTCGACGATGGCCGCCCGTGCCGCCATCCGTGATGCGGGACGCGTCCTCGACATCCCCTACGGCGTGGTCGACCGCATCGCGAAGCTCGTGCCGGAGGGGCCCGGGCAGACGCTCGGGGCCGCGCTCAAGCCGGGGGCCGAGCTGCGGCAGACGGTGGACGAGGACCCGGTGGCGAAGGAGATCGTCGATCTCGCGCAGCCGCTCGAGGGGCTGACCCGCGCGGACTCGATCCACGCGGCCGGCGTCGTGATCGGCGCCCAGCCGCTGATCGAGGTCGTCCCCCTCCAGCAGAAGGGCTCCGACCAGGAGATCGTGACGCAGGTCGGGATGCACGACGTCGTCGACCTCGGGCTGCTGAAGATGGACTTCCTCGGGCTCCGCAACCTCGACGTGATCGACAAGGCCGTCGAGCTCGTCGGGGGCGTCGACATCGGCTCGATCCCGCTCGACGACGAGGGCACCTACGAGATGCTCGCCCGGGGGGAGTCCACCGGCGTCTTCCAGTTCGAGTCGTCGGGGATGCGCGACGCCCTGCGGCAGGTGAAGCCGACCGAGTTCGAGGACCTCATCGCCCTCGTCGCCCTGTACCGCCCGGGGCCGATGGCCTACATCCCCACCTACGCCGCACGCAAGGCGGGCAGAGAGCCCGTGCAGTTCCTCGACCCGAGGCTCCGGGAGATCACGGGCGGCACGTACGCGATCTGCGTCTACCAGGAGCAGTACATGCAGATCGCGAAGCAGCTCGCCGGGTTCTCGCCCGCGGAGGCGGAGACGCTGCGCAAGGCGATCGGCAAGAAGATCCACTCGCTGATGGCGTCCCTCAAGGACAAGTTCCTCGAGGGCTGCGCCGAGAACGACGTGGCCCCGGCGGTCGCGCAGCAGCTCTGGAAGGACATGGAGTCGTCCCAGGACTACTCCTTCAACAAGGCGCACGCGGCCTGCTACGCGCTCATCGCGTACCGCACCGCCTGGCTCAGGGCGAATCACCCGAAGGAGTACATGGCCGCGCTCATCTCCTCGGTGATGAACACGAAGGACCGCGTGCCGTTCTACGTCAACGCCTGCCGCGAGATGGGCATCGACGTGCTGCCCCCGGACGTGAACTCCTCGCAGCAGGACTTCGCCGTCGTCGGCGGCGTCATCCACTTCGGCCTGAACGCCGTCAAGAACGTCGGGGAGGCAGCCGCGGAGGCGATCGTGCGCGCGAGGGCCGAAGGCGGCCCCTTCGACTCGATCTGGGAGTTCACCGAGCGCGTCGACCCCCAATTCGTGAACAAGCGGGCGCTCGAGTCGCTCGTGAAGTGCGGCGCCTTCGACTCGACCGGCGCGACCCGCATGGGCATGCTCGCCGTCCTCGACCAGGTGCTCGCGTACGGGTCGAAGCACGCCGCCGACCGGCTCGCAGGGCAGGTGTCGATCTTCGACGACGGCCTCGGCGACACGGCCGCCGCGACCGAGAAGCACCACCCGCCGCTCCCGACCTCGGAGTTCGACGAGAAGGAGCTGCTCCGGCTCGAGAAGGAGACGCTCGGGATCTACGTCTCGGACCATCCGCTCGAGAAGGTGCGCGCCGAACTCAGGCGCAAGACCGACTGCGGGCTCACGGACATCGAGCGCCGCCGTGACGGCGACGTCGTGACCGTGGGAGGGATCGTCTCCGGCCTCAAGCAGGTGACCACGAAGCGCGGCGACCCGATGGTCTTCGTGACCCTCGACGACCCGACCGGGGCGGTCGAGGTCGTCGTCTTCAACTCGACGTACGCGACCACACGGGAGCTGCTCGAGCCCGACCGCATCCTCATCGTGAAGGGGCGCGTCGACCACAAGCAGGCCGGCGAGACGAAGCTCGTCGCGCTCGAGGTGAGCGCCTTCGAGGCGGTGCAGCCGCGCCGCGAGGTGCGCCTGCGGATCGACGCCCGCGAGGCTCCCGCGGGGCTCATCCGGGAGCTCGCGACCCTCGTGCGGGACTTCCCCGGCGAGGCGCCGGTGTACGTCGCGCTCGAGACGTCGGTGGGCGAGCGCACGCTCGCCCTCGGACCGGACTACCGCGTGAAGCCGGACTCGGACTTCTTCGCCGAGATCAAGGCGCTCCTCGGCGAGACGGCCGTCGCCTGACCGGCGCGTCCGGCGCCGCCGCTCGCGAGGCGAGGGGCTGACAGCGGTCCGGGGAGCGTCTATAACTCCTGCCCTATGGCTCTGCGCAAAGACGCCAAGGTCGAGATGATCGGGCGCGTCCCGCTCTTCGCCGAGTGCGGGAAGCGCGACCTCCGGGCGATCGCCACCATCGCCGACGAGCTGTCGTGGCCTCAGGGCCGGGCGATCGCGAAGCAGGGCGACAGGGGGCGGGAGTTCTTCGTGATCGTCGAGGGGTCGGCCGACGTTACGATCGACGGCACGAAGGTCGGGTCTCTCGGCCCGGGCGACTTCTTCGGCGAGATGGCGCTCCTCGCCAACGAGCCGCGCGCGGCGACCGTGACGCCGATGACCCCGATGCGCGTGCTCGTCGTCGTCGACCGCGCGTTCTCCAAGCTGCTCCGCGACGAGCCGAGCATCCAGTCGAAGATCCTCTCCGCCGTCGCGGCGCGTGCGGCCGCGAACGAGGCCGTCCTCGGCCAGTCGTAGGCCGGGGCCCGCCCGACGACCTACCCGAAGCTGTAGGTCTTGGGCTGCCGCATCTGGCGGGTCGGGATGCGGCCGTCTACGGTTCCCGCGCTTCGGAAAGGGGGGCTAGCATCTTCCCGACCACACATAGGCACTCTCGCTGGCGAGAGACCGCCTCGACCTGAGCCGAGAAGGGGGATCGGGATTCCCTACCCGCTCGAAAGACATCTGATCCGATCCATGCACTCCCGTGGCCCTGAGCCCGGGAGGAGTCCTGTGCCCATCGAATCCGACCACGAAGGAGCGTGACATGACGCAGCAGGTGCGTAGGACGTATCGCAACCATCGAAGGGGGGCGTGGGCGGCGGTGCTTGTCGTACTTGTTGCGGCCGCGCT
>JBFFGH010000067.1:0-12401 GCA_041557575.1 Gaiellaceae bacterium | reverse complement strand
GGTCCCGCCTCGCCCCCCAGCTCGTCCGCCGGGAGCAGCACGATCCGGGCCTCGAGGTCGCGGGCGATCGCGGCGAGGCCCGCGACCCAGCCCTCGCACCCGGACGCCGTCAGGTCGCCGTCGAAGGCGAACACGCGGGCCGCCCCGTAGCCACCCGCGGCCGAGGCCGCTCCCTCGCCGGCGAGCGAGACGAACGCCACCTCCTCGCCCAGCTCGGCGCCGAGCCGGGCGGCCGCGCCGAGGAGCTCGAGCCCGGCGCGTCCGAGCTCGTCCGCGTCCCAGGTCGCGACGAGGATCACGTGCGCCGCTCCAGGAGCTTCAGCTCGGCGAGGCGATCGAGGACGCGCGCTGCCGTCTCGGATGCGCTCTCGCCCTCGATCAGCTCGCAGTCGCGCTCGACCTCGGGCACCAGCACGTCCGTGACCTCGAGGCGCCTGGCCGCGGCGAGCTCGTCGCTCCCGAGCCCGAGGTCGGCCGGAGTCCAGCGGGCGATCTGCTTCCGGTTCGCCGCCATCATGTCCATCACGCTCCCCATCCGCAGGCGAAGGTCGGTGTGGCTCGTGACGCTCAGGAGCGCGGGCGGGCGGACGGCGAGCCGGTCGGTGCTCGACGGCCCGGTTCTCCAGACGTGGAGCCGCCCGTCGACGAGCTCTGCGCGCCACACGAGGCCGACGGCGGGCCAGCCCAGGCGCTCCGCGACGAGGTAGCCGACCTGGCCGTGATCCCAGTCGCCGGCCTGGCGTCCCGCGAGCACGAGGTCGGGCGCGTCGAGGCGGCGGATCGCGGCGACGAGGAGGTCGGCCGTCTGGGACGGGTCGAGTGCGTCGGTCGTCTCCGTCTCGACGTGCACGGCCTCGTCCGCACGGACGGCGAGCGCCTTGCGGAGCGCCTCACCCGCGTCGGCGGGCCCGGCGAGAAGCGCCGTGAGCCTCTCCACCGCTCCCGAGGCCTTCAGCTGCAGGCCGAGCTCGAGGGCGTTCTGCTCGAAGGGCCCGAGGAGCTTCGGGCCCAGGTCGCCGGGCGGCGTCTTCGTGGCCGGGTCGATCCGAAACCTCTGCGGCGGCAGCTCCCAGTCCAGGATCTGCTTGAGGAGGACGACGGCGTGCACGATCCGCGCCAGCCTACCGCCCGACCGAAGCGACTGCCCCTCGGTTGGGCGCGAGAACCGTCGCCGGGCGAGGCTGCTCTGCGTCAGGGCTCTCCGACGCAGGCTAGAGTCGGGGCGTGCCACCGACCTCGAGCGCGGTCATCCTCGGCGCGGCGGAGTCGCCGTACACGCGCCACCCGCCGGAAGGCACGACGACCGAGACGCTGCTCGCGGACGCCTTCGTCCGCGTGCTCGAGAGCACCGGGATCGACCGTGCGGACGTGGACGGCCTCGGCGTCGCCTCGTTCACGCACAGGCCGGACCGCGCGATCGACCTCGCCTGGAAGCTCGGCGTTCGCCCGCGCTGGCTCATGGACGACGGGAACGGCGGCGCGTCCGGCATCCAGCTCCTGCAGCACGCCGTGCGCGCGATCGAGGCGGGCGACGCGAGCACGATCGTCCTGCTGGCCGGAGACCACTTCGACAAGGAGTCGTTCAGGGAGCTCGTGGACTCCTACAACCGCATCACGGCCCAGTACCTCGCGGGGATCCCGACGGGCGGGCCCAACGTCCTCTTCGCGATGCTCACCGCGCAGCAGATGGCCGAGCACGGGCTCGTGCGCGAGGACTACGGCCGCCTCGTCGTCGCTCAGCGCGCGTGGGCCGGCCTCAACCCGCTCGCCGTCTACCGCACGCCCCTCACGCTCCAGGAGTACCTCGACTCGCCCGTCGTCGCCGAGCCGCTGCACCGGCTCGACTGCGTCCCCGTCGTCAGCGGTGCGGACGCGCTCGTGGTCTCCGGGGAGGGTGACGGCGTTCGGGTGCGCGCGCTCCGCGCGCTGCACAACCACGACGGGCAGGAGGGAGACGGCCTCACGACGGGCATCGCCGAGATCGCCGACGACCTCTGGCGGGACGCCGGCGCCGGCCCGGAGGACATGGACGTCGTCTCCGTCTACGACGACTATCCGGCGATGGCGCTCGCCCAGCTCGCAGACCTCGGATTCGCCCCGGACGGCGACCTGCCCGGCTTCCTCCGCACGCGGATCGAGGAGGAGCGGCTGCCCGTGAACACGTCGGGCGGCCAGCTCTCGGCCGGCCAGGCCGGGTGCGCGGGCGGAATGATCGGCCTCGTCGAGGCCGTCATCCAGCTCACGGGCGGCGCCGGGGAGCGCCAGGTCTCAAACGCACGCCTGGCCGTGGTCACCGGGTACGGCATGGTCCTCTACCGATACGGAGCCTGCGCGAACGCGGTCGTCCTGGAGGCGCCGTGAAGGTCTTCGTCTGCACGAGCTGTGGCCGCGCGGTCTTCCCACACCGCCTCCTCTGCCCGGACTGCGGCGGGAGGGAGTGGCGCGAGGAGGCCGTCGAGCGCGGTGCGCTCGAGGCGGCGGCCGAGCGGGAGGTTCGCGTCGGTGCGGTCCGCACGCCTCTCGGGCCGCTCGCGATCGCCCGCATCGAGAGCGCCGCGGAGGCGGGCACCGACGTCTCCCTCGACCAGGACGGCTCGACGCCGATCGCGCGCTAGGAGGAGGGTCGATGGAATTCGACTACGACGCCGACCAGCAGGGCTTGCTCGAGTTCGGGAAGGAGCTCGCCGGGCGGTTCGAGGACGCGTACTGGCAGGAGATCGACCTCGAGTACCGCTTCCCGGCGGAGTTCTGGCAGGCGCTCACCGAGCACGGCCTCCTCGGCCTCAACGTCCCGGAGGAGTACGGCGGCAGCGGCAAGGGCCTGCTCGAGCTCTCGATCGCCATCGAGGGGATCGCCGAGGGCGGAGGCGGGATGGAGGGCGGCACGCTGCTCGTGAGCGGCCCGGTGTTCGGCGGCTGCATCCTCAACACCCACGGGAGCGACGACCAGAAGGCGCGCTACCTCCCCGGGCTCGTGACGGGCGACCTGTGGGCGGGCGCCTTCACCGAGCCCGAGTCCGGGTCGAACATCTCGGCGATCAAGACGAAGGCGGAGCGGAAGGGCGACTCCTACGTCCTCAACGGGCAGAAGGTCTACATCTCGCAGGTCGGCAACGCGAGCCACATCGTGGTGATGGCGCGGACGTCGCCCTACGACGAGGCGCACCGGACGCGTGGCATCTCCCTGCTCCTCGGGCACCTTCCCGACCCGGCCGTCAAGGCGCACCCCTTCAAGAAGCTCGGGAACCACTTCATGGACACGAACCGCGTGTACTTCAACGACTACGCGGTGCCGGCCGAGAACCTGGTCGGCGAGGAGGGCGGGGCCTGGAGAGCGCTGTACGACATCCTCAACCCCGAGCGGATCGTCTTCGCGGCCGCGGCGGTCGGGACCGGGACGCTGGCGCTCCGCAAGGCGGTCGAGTACGCGAACGAGCGGCAGGTGTGGGGTAAGCCGATCGGGACGCACCAGGGCGTGCAGTTCCCGCTCGCGCAGGCGCGGATCGCGCTCGCGACGGCACGCCTGAAGACCTACGAGGCGGCCTGGCTGTACGACCAGGGCCGTGACTGCGGCGTCGCGGCGGCGACTGCGAAGTACGCGTCGGCGCACGCGGCGCTGGCGGCCGCGGACGCGGCGATCCAGACCTACGGTGGCGCGGGCTACGTCGTCGACTCCGGGATCGAGCGGCACTGGCGCAACCTCCGCCTCTACCGCCTGAGCCCGGTCACCGACGAGATGACGCTGAACTACATCGCCCAGCACGACCTCGGCCTGCCGCGGTCCTACTGATCCGCGTGCCCGAGAGCGCGACGCCGGTCCCCGCGGAGATGGAGGCGCTCCGCATCCACGCGTTCGGCGAGCCGCCGCGCCTCGATCGCGTGCCCGTCCCCGATCCGGGGCCCGAGGACGTCCTCGTCGAGATCGCGGCGGGCGTGGTCGCCCACCACGACCTCACCGTCGCCGGCGGCGACTTCCCGGTTCGGCCGGATCTGCCCTACGTGCCCGGCCTCGAGGGCGCAGGACGCGTCGTGGCCGCGGGCTCCGACGTCGACCTCGGGCGGATCGCCGTGGGCATGCCCGTGCGCGTGTTCGGCGGCGGCCTCGGATCGACTCGCCCTGGCACGTGGGGCCGGTACGCCGCCGTGACGGCGCGTGCCGCGAGCCCCGTCCCCGAAGGGATGGACGTCGCGCTCGCAGCCGCGTGCGGATCCGTCGCGGCGACGGCCTGGGCCGCGGTGCTCGACCTCGGCGCCCTGCAGGAGGGGGAGCGGGTCGGCGTGACCGGCGCCTCGGGCGCGGTCGGCTCGCTCGCGGCGCAGCTCGCCCTGCTGAACGGCGCGGCGGGCGTCGCGGCGTGGACGCGCTCCCTCCCCGGCTCGTCCGTGCTCCCCGCGGAGGTCGAGATCGCGACGGGGAGAGAGGCGGTCGAGCCGGTCGACCTGCTCGTCGACACCGCCGGCGGGGCCGATCTCGCCGAGCGTCTCGGCTCGGTGAGACCCGGGGGCCGCGCCGTGCTCGTCGGCTACGCGGCGGGCACGGGCGTGGAGCTCTCGCTCCCCCACCTGCTCGCAGCCGACGTCTCGCTCCTCCCGCTGAACATGATGCGGCGCCGCCTGCCGAGGGGCGTGGAGGCCGGGCTCGTCGCCGACGTCGGCTCCGGGCGGCTCCGGCTCGCGGTCGAGGCAGTCGCACCTCACGACGTGCAGGACGCGATCGAGCGGCTCGCGCGCGGGGCGGCGTCCGGACGCGTCGTCATCGCGTGGTGAGTAGGGTCCGGGCAGGACACCCTTTCCGCTACCGAGAGGTCGAACCATGAGCACCGAGAGCCCGCCCGTCCTCCACGTCGAGCGCGCCGACAGCGGCGTCGCCACCCTGACTCTCGACCGCCCGAAGGTGAACGCCATGAGCCCCGAGCTCATCGGCGCGCTCCAGGACGCCGTCGACGAGCTCGCAGCCGACTCCGCCGTGCGCGCGATCCTCATCAAGGGCGCGAACGACCGCTACTGCGCCGGCGCCGACCTCGACGTCATGAGCAAGCACACGCGCGAGACGTACCGCGCGATGCGCCGTGAGGTCGACGTCGAGGACGCGCTCGAGCGCTGCGGCAAGCCCGTCGTCGTCGCGATCGAGCGCTGGGCGCTCGGCGGAGGCGCCGAGCTCGCCCTCGCCTGCGACGTGCGCGTGATGGGCCGCAGCGCCCAGTTCGGGTTCCCGGAAGTGGATCTCGGGCTCTTCCCCGGGGCGGGCGGCACCCAGCGGCTCACCCGCCTCGTCGGCGTCTCGCGGGCCTTCTGGCTGCTCGCCACCGGCCACCGGCTGACGGCGGAGGAGGCCCTCGCCGACGGCATCGCGACGGAGGTCGTGGACGACGACCAGGTCGTGACCCGCGCGACGGAGATCGCCGAGCAGCTCGCCGCGGGCCCGACGGTCGCGATCGGCGCCATCAAGGAGCTCGTCTACGACTGCTGGGGCCGGCCGCTCGCCGCCGGGCTCGACGCCGAGGGCGAGGCCGTCTTCCGCGTGCTCGAGTCCGAGGACCTGAAGGAGGGCTTCGCGGCGTTCTTCGAGAAGCGCGAGCCGCGCTTCACCGGGCGCTGACGAGGCGCGCGATCCGCTCGATCGCCTCGGCGACGACCTCCGGTGGCGACGCCAGCGACAGGCGGACGGTTCCCGCGCCCGACGGGCCGAACGTCTCCCCGGGCGCGACCGCGACCCGCTCCTCGAAGAGCAGCCGCCGCGCGACGGCGTACGAGTCGTCGCCCAGCGAGCCGAGGTCGGCCATCGCGTAGAAGGTGCCGCGCGGCTCGGAGATGAGGAGGCCGTTGTCGCGGAGCGCGACGACCGCCGTGTCGCGGCGGCGCCGATACTCGTCCCGCATCGCGAGCACCGGCTCCCGGGAGCCCGTGAGAGCCGCGACCGCCGCGGTCTGGCCGGTCCACGACGGGCACGCGACGATCGTCTCCTGCACCTGCACCATCGCCTCCACGACCTCGTCGGGAGCGACGGCGTACCCGACTCGCCAGCCCGTCATCGCGTAGCCCTTGGAAAAGGAGAAGACGGTCACGACACGGCCCTCGTCCCCGAGGGAGCCGATGCTGACGGGATCGACGTCGAAGGTGATGTCCTCGTACACCTCGTCCGCGAGGACGACCAGGTCGTGGCGCTCGGCGATCTCGAGCATGCGCTCGAGCGTCGCGCGCTCGTGGACGGCGCCGGTCGGGTTGCTCGGCGTGTTCAGGAAGAGGACTCGCGCATCCGGCGCGAGCGACTCGATCTGGTCGAGGTCCGGCCGGTAGCCGTCCCCGGGAAGGAGCCGGTAGCGGAGGGCGCGCGCGCGGTGCAGCGTCGCGGCGAGGTCGATGCCAGGCCAGCCCGGATCGGGGACGAGGACGCCGTCGCCCGCGGTGACGAGCGAGGCGAGCGCCGCATAGACCGCGGCGGTGCCGCCCGCGGTGACGACGATCTGCTCCGGCGAGGCGTCGAGACCGTTCCGCTCGCGCAGCTTGTCGGAGAGGAGCCCCCGCAGCTCGGGCGTGCCGCGCGAGAGCGTGTACTTGACGAGCCCGTCTCGCTGCGCCCGCGCGACCGCGTCGACGATGTGAGGAGGGGTCGGGAAGTCCGGCTCGCCGAGCTCGAGGTGGAGCACGCCCTCGAGCGTGGCGGCGGCGTCCATCATCTCGCGGATCCCAGAACGGGGAGTGCCCGCCATCGGCCCACGGACGCGCGAGCTCCCGGTGCGTTCGGTCGTCACGCACGCATTCTCACGCGCGTCCGGCTCGTGCGTCGACGGCACGCGCACCGGGTTAGCATGGGTCGCGTCGGTCTCGAGGACGGGAGCGCGCATGGCGACGAGGACAGCGGAAGAGCTGCGGGTGGTCGGAAAGCGCCTGCCGAAGCTGGACGCCCCCCAGAAGGTCGCAGGCCAGACGGTCTATGCCGCCGACCTCCAGCTCCCGGGGCTCCTCGTCGGCGCCATCCTGCGAAGCCCGCACCCGCACGCCCGTATCCGCTCGATCGACATCTCCGCGGCCGAGCGCCTGCCCGGCGTGCGCGCCGTCATCCACGCGGGCAACGTCGAGCAGCGCCACTTCGGCTACGGCCACGACAACATCCCGCTCAAGCCCGACAAGGTCCGGTTCATCGGCGACGAGGTGGCGGCCGTGGCCGCGATCGACGAGGAGACCGCGAGGCGCGGGCTCGACCTCATCCGCGTCGACTACGAGGTGCTTCCGCCCGTCTTCGACCCGTTCGAGGCGCTGGCGCCGGGCTCGCCGCAGATCCACGACGAGCTCGAGGCGATCGAGGGCAACGTCTCGATGCGGTGGGACTTCGACGACGGAGACGTCGAGGCGGCAGCCGGCCGGGCCGCGGTGATCGTCGAGGGCATGTACTCCGCCCCCCAGGCCGCGCCCGTTCCGATCGAGACGCACATCGTCATCGCCTCCTTCACGCCGGACGGGCACCTGACCGTCTGGAGCCCGGTGCACATGGTCTTCATGTACCGCAAGGAGCTCGCCGACTGCCTGGGGCTCGACTGGCGGCAGATCACGGTCATCCAGCCCCCCGTCGGCGGCAGCTTCGGCGGGAAGATCGACATCGACCCGCACGACTTCATCGCCGTCATGCTCGCGCGCGCCGCCCGGCGGCCGGTGCGGCTGGTCATGTCGCGCGAGGAGGAGTTCATCGGTCTCCGCACGCGCCAGCCGATGCACTTCAGGCTGCGCACGGGCGCCGACGCCGAGGGGAACATCGTCTTCCGCGAGGCCGACGTCGTCTCCGACAACGGCGCCTACAACGGCTGGGGGTCGCACGCGATGCTCGTGGCCATGAACACGGTCACGTCCATGTACCGCGTTCCCGCGAGCCGCATGCGCTGCTCGGTCGTCTACACGAACAAGAACTACGGCGGATCCGTGCGCGGGTTCGGCAACCCGCAGGCGACCTTCGCGGTCGAGCAGCAGATGGAGGAGCTGGCCGACGCGCTCGGCATGGATCCCATGGAGCTGCGCCTCCGGAACGCGAACCAGTCGGGCGACGTGACCCCCCAGGGCATGGAGATCACGTCCTGCGGGCTCTCCGAGTGCCTCCAGATCGTTCGCGAGCAGTCCGGCTGGGACGAGCGCCGCGGGAAGATGCGCGACCGCAACCGGGGGCTCGGCGCGGCGGCGTTCATCCATGTCGGCGGAGGCGCCCGCATCTACGGCTCGGACGGCTGCGGTGCGATGGTCAAGGTGGACGACTCGGGCCAGATCACGCTCATCACCGGCGCGTCGGAGCTCGGCCAGGGCTCCGAGACCGTGCTCGCGATGATGGTCGCCGAGGAGATGCACGTCCCGCTGGAGGCGGTGCACGTCGTCAACTCGGACACGGACATCAAGCCGTGGGACGTCGGCGTCCACGCGAGCAGGACGACGTTCGTCGCCGGGAACGCCGCCCGCATGGCGGCGGCGAAGGCCCGCGACGAGCTTCTCGAGGTCGCCTCGGAGGTGCTCGCCGCGCCGGTCGACGAGCTGTCGATCGAGGACGGGGTCGTATCCGTCGCCGGAGAGCCGGAGAGGCAGATGGACTACGCACGGCTCGTGCGCCGCCGGCTCCTCCGCGAGGACGGGAGCATCATCATGGCGACCGCCTTCTACGACCCGCCCACCGAGAGGCAGGTGGAGCACCGCGGCAACATCTCGGCCGCCTACGGCTTCGGGGCGCACGTGGCGGAGGTCGAGGTCGACCCCGGAACCGGGATGGTGCGCATCCTCGGGTACTGGACGGCCCACGACGTCGGCCGCGCCATCAACCCGATGTCCTGCGAGGGCCAGGTCGAGGGCGGGACGGCGATGGGGATCGGCCTCGCCCTCTCCGAGGAGCTCGTGATCTACGACGGGCAGATCGCCGCCCCGAACCTCCACGACTACGGCCTCCCGACAGCGGTCGACGTCCCGCGGATCGCCGTGAGCCTCGTCGAGACGATCGACCCGCGAGGCCCCTTCGGCGCGAAGGGCGTCGGCGAGGCCGGGATCATCCCGCCGCCCGCGGCGATCGCGAACGCCGTCGCCGACGCGACGGGGATCCGCCCGCGCGCGTACCCGATGCGCCCCTGGAAGGTGAAGGAGTGGGTCGACTCGGAGGAGCGGTCGCACGTGAGCCGCGCGGGGGAGCGCGACGATGGCTGACGTCTACGTCCCGGAGACGCTGGAGGACGCGGTCGGCTTCCTCGCCGGGCACGAGGGGACGGCGACGCCGATCGCGGGCGGCACCGACGTCCTCATCGACACGCGCGTGGGTCGCATCGACCCCGACTGGCTCGTCGACCTGAGCCCGCTCGACTCGCTCGCGGGCATCGAGCAGGACGGCGAGGGGATCCGCATCGGCGCGCTGACGCGCGTCCGGGAGCTCGAGCTCGACCCCGGGCTCGCACGCCGCGCGACGGCGATCGTCGAGGCGTCGCGCGTGCTCGGGTCGGTGCAGATCAGGACGATGGCGACGCTCGGCGGAAACCTCTGCCATGCCACTCCTTCGGCCGAGCTCCCTCCCGCGCTGCTCGTCCACGACGCCGTCGCAGAGGTCGCCGGGCCGGGCGGAACGAGGGAGCTGGCGCTCGCGGACCTCTTCGCCGGGCCCGGGAGGACCACCCTCGCGGGCGGCGAGCTCCTCACCGCGGTGCGCCTCTCCCCCTCGACCGCGAGCGGCGGCTCGTGCTACCTGCGCCAGACGGTGCGCTGGTCGATGGATCTCGCAGGAGTCGGCGTGGCGGCCTCCGTCGAGGCCGAGGGAGGCGTGGCCAGGAGCGCCCGCGTCGCGCTCGGGGCCGTCGCTCCCGTCCCCATGCTCGCGGTGGAGGCGGCACGGTCCGTCGAGGGGACCGACATGGCGCCGGACGCGCTCGCGGGCGCGGGAGCCCTCGCGGCCGCCGCGTGCTCGCCCATCAGCGACGCGAGAGGCACCGCGGAGTATCGACGGCAGGTCGTGGCCGTCCTCACCTCGAGGGCCCTCCGGATCGCGTGGCTCCGGGCGACGGGGAGCTGGCCCGAAGGCGTCCTCGCGCGGCCGAACGGCGTGCTCTCGGAGGATGCGGCATGAGGGTCGAGCTCTCGGTCAACGGAGATCTCTACCGCCGGGAGATCCGGCCCGACGCCACGCTGCTCGACGTCCTGCGCGACGACTTCGGCCTCACCGGGACGAAGTGGGGCTGCAAGACCGGCGACTGCGGCGCCTGCACCGTCCTCGTGGACGGCGAGCCCGTGACGGCGTGCATCCAGCTCGCGCGCCAGGTCGAGGGGCGGGAGATCACGACGATCGAGGGGCTCGACCGCGACGGCGGGCTGAACGACGTGCAGGAGGCGTTCGTCTCGAACGGTGCGGCGCAGTGCGGCTTCTGCACGCCGGGCATGATCCTCGCCGTCGAGGCGCTCCTGCGTACGAAGCCGACGCCGGACGAGGCCGAGGTCCGCGAGGCGCTGGCCGGAAACCTCTGCCGCTGCACCGGCTACAACAAGATCGTCGACGCGGCGCTCGAAGCCGCTGCGAAGCGCTCCGCGCTCGCGTGATCAGGCCGCGGGCGCGCTGCCGTTCACACCGAGCTCGGCGAGACGCTCCCGGTAGCGCTCGATGCCCGCGAGCTTGATCTCCTCGTAGCCCCGCACGAGGTCGACGGCGCTCGCGGCGGCAACGGCCCGCTCGTAGCTCCCGGCGTCGAGGCTCGCCGTGAGCTCCGCCACCAGCTGCGAGTACTCCCTCGCGAACGCGCGCTCGACCCTGCGCATGCGGGCGTAGCCGAAGGGGTCGAACGCCGTCCCCCGGAGAAAGCGGAGACGGGCGACGGTCGCCAGCGCGGGACGCCCCAGCGGCCCGAGCGAGATCTTCCGCTTGAGGCCGATGGCGCGGAGGAAGGGCGGGTGGAGGCGGTAGCGGAGGTGCCGGGCGCCCGGAAGCTCGGCCGCGATCGCCGTCTCGAAGCCGGGAGCCGTGAGCAGGCGCGCGACCTCGTACTCGTCCTTGTACGCCAGCACCTTGTGCAGGCCGACCGCGACGGCGTGGCTGAAGTCGGTCTCGTCCGTGACCTCGCGCTCCGCGCGCCACGCGCTCTCGACGGCGTCGAGGTACTCCCGCACGAGCCCGCCGCCCCCGTACTCCTCGAGCAGGTGGGCGCGAACGGCCGCCGCCTCACGGGTCGGCCCTGCGAGCGGGCTGTCCGGCAGCGGATGCCGCTGCCGGGACGCGAGGGTCACCGTCGTCGCAGCCGCGAACGCCTCGGGGTCGGCGACCGCGACCCGCCCCCAGCGGAAGGCGGCGAGGTTCGCCTCCACGCCGGTCCCGTTGAGCTCGATTGCCCGCTCGATCGCCTCGGCCGAGATGGGCAGCGACCCCGCCTGCACCGCCGCGCCGACGAGAAGGAAGTGGCTCGGCGTCGTGTGCCCGAACAGGGCCTGCGCCGCCGCCGGCGCATCGAGGTCGAAGACGTCCCGGACGGACGAGCGGATTCGCTCGACGAGCTCGGCGCGCGGGAGGAGCTCGAGCGGAGCGGAGCCCTCGACCATGGCCCCCGTCGGGACGTCGCTCGTCGAGACGAAGGCGGAGGTCCGGGCGGGGTCGGTCTGGACGAGCGTGCGCGCCTCGCTTCCGGTGAGGACGTCGAAGGCCAGGTAGCAGTCGGCCTGGCCGAGGCCGACGCGGTTCGACGGCTCGATCTCGCCCGCGCCCAGGCGCAGGTGCGAGACCACTGGCCCTGCCTTCTGGGACATGCCCGTCTGATCGAGCGTCTGCGCCCGGAGCCCGTCGATGACCGCCGCGGTCCCGAGAACCTGGTTGACGGTCACGACCCCGGTTCCGCCGATGCCGACGATGAAGACGTTGCAGGTCGAGTCGAGCGACGCCGGCGGTGGGTCGGGAGGGGCGGGAGGAGCCGGCGTGTCCCGCCTCGCCTCCCGGCGTGCCTCGGGATCGACCACGACGGTCACGAAGGCCGGGCAGTCGCCGTCCAGGCAGGCGTAGTCGGTGTTGCACGACGTCTGGTCGATCCGGGTCTTCCGCCCGAGCTCGGTCTCGACGGGCTGCACCGAGAGGCAGTTGCTCTTCCGCCCGCAGTCGCCGCACCCCTCGCAGACGTCCTCGTTGATGAACACGCGCGTCGTCCGTTCCGTCGCGAGGCCCCGCTTGCGGAGCCGCCGCACCTGCGCGGCGCACTGCTGGTCGTACAAGAGCACCGTGACGCCGGGAACCTCCCGCAGCGCCCGCTGCGCCTCGTCGAGCCGGCTTCTGTCCCAGACCACGGCGTTCCGGGCCAGCGTCGAGCCGCCGCCCTCGAAGCGCTCGGGCTCGTCGGTGCAGACGATCGTGCGCCGCACGCCTTCGGCCTCCAGCTTCCTCGTGATCTCCGGGACGGAGAGCGCTCCCGCCGGCTCCTGCC
>JBFFGH010000066.1:0-12508 GCA_041557575.1 Gaiellaceae bacterium | reverse complement strand
GTCGTGCTCCTTCCCGCCCGGCTCGTGCTCTTCGGCGGGGACGCGTTCCGCGCGGGCGGCTCCGACGAAGGGGCGGGTCAGACGATTCTGCTCGCGCTGCAGCTCGCCTTCGTCGCCTGGTCGCTGGGGCTTCTCGTGCTCGGGGTCAGGGTCGTGCACGGCTGGGCGTGGCTTCGCTCGCTCGCGGCGATCGCCGCCGGTGCCGCGCTCCAGGCGGCGATCGTCGGGCTCTTCGCGCTGCTCTAGGGCGACGCTGCGTCCGCCCGGTCGCGCGTCGCGCGCTCGAAGAGGGCGAGCTCCTCTTCCGGCATCGCGTACGTGTGCTGCTCCTCGGGGAAGCGGCGCTCGCGAACGTCGGACGCGTACGCCTCGAGGGCGCTGCGGATCGTCTGGCCGACGTCCGCGTAGCGCTTCACGAACCGTGGCGAGCGCCCCTCGTAGAGCCCCAGCAGGTCGTGCCACACGAGGACCTGTCCGTCGCAGTCGACCCCCGCGCCGATGCCGATCGTGGGGATCGAGAGCTCACGGGTGATCCTCTCCGCGACCGGCGCCGGTACGGCCTCGAGGACGAGCGAGAAGCAGCCCGCGGCCTCGAGCGCCAGCGCGTCGTCGAGGAGCCTGACCGCCCTCTCCGCCGTCCGGCCCTGCGCCTTGAAGCCGCCGAGCATCGTCGCCGACTGCGGTGTCAGGCCGATGTGGCCCTGCACCGGGATCCCCGCGCCGACGATGGCTCTCACGCGCGAGAGCATCGGGCCGGCGCCCTCGAGCTTCACCGCGTCCGCGCCTGCCTCCTTCACGAAGCGGATCGCGTTCCGGAGCGCGTCCTCGTCGGACACCTGGAACGAGCCGAACGGCATGTCCGCGATCACGAGCGGCCGCCGTGCGGCACGCGTGACGGCGCGGGTGAGGATCAGCATCTCGTCCATCGTCGCGGGCACGGTCGAGTCGTGGCCGAGGACGGTCATGGCGGCGGAGTCGCCCACGAGCACGAGATCGGCCCCTGCCTCGTCGGCGAGCCTCCCGCCCGGAGCGTCGTAGGCGGTGACCATGACGATGGGCTGCCTGCGCGCCTTCATCTCGGCGAGCTCGGTCATCGGAAGCTTTCCCGGTGCGGGAGTCGCCGGCGCGGGTGCCTGGGGGCGGATGCTCATTCGGTCTCTCCTTCCGAGAGTACGACGTTGTCGATCAGGCGGGTCGAGCCGACGCGGATCGCGCCGGCGAGCACGGGTGGATCGAAGTCGGCGACCTCGACGTAGTCCACGTCGAGGCCCTCGACGTCCCGGAGCAGCGCGAGGGCGGCCTCGCGGTCACGGGTCCGGAGCGCGCGGGGGAGGGCGAGCGCGATCTCGCGCTCGGCGGGCGACAGCCGCACGTTCCGCGACGACAGCGCGAGCCCGTCGGGATCGCGCACGGTCGGCAAGACGCGGAGCTCGATCTCGAGCGCGAGGTCGCGGATCAGCGCTCGGATCACGGCCGTCTGCTGCGCGTCCTTCTGGCCGAAGTACGCCCTGTCGGGGCGGACGATCTCGAACAGCTTGAGGACGACCGTCGCGACGCCGCGGAAGTGGCCCGGCCGGGATGCGCCCTCGAGGATCGAGCCGAGCTCGGCCACCTCGACCCAGGTCTGGAATCCCGGTGGGTACATCTCCTCGGCCGAGGGGGTGAAGACGAGGTCGACGCCCGCCTCCCGCGCGAGCGCGAGATCGCGCTCCTCGCCGCGCGGGTAGCTCCCGAGGTCGGCGTCGTCGCCGAACTGCGCGGGGTTCACGAACAGGCTCATGACGACGGTGTCGTTCTCCGCGCGGGCCGCCTCGATGAGCGAGAGGTGCCCGGCGTGCAGCGCTCCCATCGTGGGCACGAGCCCGATCGACCCTTCCCGGAGCGGGGCCAGGGCCCCGCGGACGTCTGCGATCGTCCGGCACGTCCTCATGGCGTGACCGACCCCAGTGGCGGGAGCTCCCGTCCCGCGATCGCCGCCGTCGCCTCGGCGAGGGTCAGGTAGAGCCCTTCCAGCTCGGGGCGCTCCTCGCGGATGACCGCGAGGTGCCGCTCGACGGTCGCCCAGTCGCCCCGCGCGATCGGCCCCGTCAGCGCGAAGTCGCTGTCCAGCACGCCCCGGATCAGGGGGTCGAGCGCGTCGGGCGGCGCGCCCGCGACCTCGAACAGCGAGCGTGCCGCGGCTCGCAGCGTGACGAGGAAGTTGGCCGCGACCGCCGCGCCCGCGTGGTACGCCCCGCGCTTCGCGTCGTCCAGCTCGAACGGGCGCAGCCCGAGGATCTCGGCGAGCTCGAATCCGAGCGCGCGCGCCTCCTCCGTCTCGGCGGTGACCGCTCCCCAGGCCCCGTCGAGCTGGCTCGCAGGGCCGTGCGCCCTCGGGAACGTCTGCAGGGGATGGAGCCCGAACCGCCTCCGGTGGGGCTCGAGCGCGGACAGCGGCGTCGCGCCGCTCACGTGGGCCACCCAGGGGCCGATCGAGATCCCCGCGGCGACCTCCGCGATGGCACGGTCGGGCACGCAGAGCAGCACGAGCTCGGGCTCCTCGGCGTCCAGGCGGACGCCACGCTCGGCGAGCCTCGCGCTCACCGCCGATCCGACGCGGCCGCCCGCGCCAACGATTCGAACGCTCTCGATCATTCGTCTGGCTCCAGTTCCCTCGGGATACCGGGCACGGAGAGTGTGCCCCGAGCGGCTACGTCTCCGCAAGCCGCGCCTCGAGCAGGCCCCGGACGGAGGGCCACTCGTCGTCGGTCACGCTGTACCAGGCGCTGTCGCGGGTCTCTCCTCCTCGAACGAGCATGTGCTTCCGGTGGATGCCCTCGAACGTCGCCCCGAGCGCCTCGAGCGCACCGCGCGCGCGCTCGTTCAGCGCGTCGGTCTTGAACTCGACGCGGCGGCACTCCCACGCGTCGAAGGCGTGTCGCAGCTGGAGGAGCTTGGCCTCGACGTTCGCGCCGGTGCCCCATGCGGAGGGGTGGAGCCACGTCCAGCCGATCTCGACCGAGCGATGCTCGGGGCGGAGCGCGAGGAACCGCGTCGAGCCCACGACCTCGTCTCTCCGGATCGTCACGAGCGGGATCTCGGTGCCGGCCTCGGCGGCGGCGAGAGCCTGCTCCGTCCAGGCGTGCCACTCCTCACGCGTCTGCGGCTGCACGACGTTCAGCCAACGCCACGTGCGCCCGTCGCGTGACGCACGCCAGAGCCCTTCCTCGTGGGCGGGCGCGAGGGGCTCGAGCCGTACGACCCGGCCTTCGAGGATGGGAACCGTCCACCGCTCCACCGTCGCCGACAGTACACTCGGCGCGTGCCGATCTACGAGTACGCGTGCATGGAGTGCGAGTCGCACTTCGAGGAGCTCGTCCGCTCGAGCGAGCAGGCGGTCATGTGCCCGGACTGCGGAGGAGCGAACGTCCTCAAGCAGCTCTCGAGCTTCGCGGTGCACGGCGCGTCCGCCAAGCCGACCTTCAGCGGCCCGGCCGGCGCCGGCGGCGGCTGCTGCGGCGGCTCGTGCGGCTGCGGGCACTGACCTCCGCCCCGGGCGCGGTCGGCTAGAGCGCCGCGACGAGCATCGCGACAGTCAGCATCACCGCGACTCCCGCGCCCGCGACGACGGCGACGAGGACGAAAGCGTGGGCGGGTCGCTCCGGCGGCCCTCCGAGCCGAGCGATCCAGCGCTGCAGCGTCGGGAACGCGCCGATGGCGAGGCCGAAGGCGAACGAGGAGACGACCGCGGAGAAGAGGAGGAGGTTCGACGCGCGGATGGAGAGGTCGAGCCAGTCGGTCGCGAACGGGAGCACGCTCGCCGCTCCACCGAGCCAGGAGATGACGGCGATCCTGCGGATGCGACGGGTCACGGGGGGAAGCCTGACGCATCCGGGTCGCGACGTACACTTGCCCCTCCATGGCCGATGCCGTCGAGCGCGCCGCGGCGCTCCGCGAATACTCAGAGCACGTCGCCTCGTGCACGAAGTGCGCGCTGGCAGAGGGGCGCACGCAGGTCGTTTTCGGCTCCGGCAGCCCGGACGCCGACCTGATGTTCGTCGGCGAGGCGCCGGGGTTCCACGAGGACCAGCAGGGCGTCCCGTTCGTGGGGCAGGCGGGGAAGCTGCTCGACCGGCTCCTCGCGGGGATCGGGATGACGCGCGCGGACGTGTTCGTCGCGAACGTGCTCAAGTGCCGCCCTCCGGGAAACCGGGATCCGCTGCCCGAGGAGATCGCGGCCTGCGAGCCCCACCTCTTCCGCCAGATCGAGCTCATCGAGCCGAAGCTCGTCGCGACGCTCGGAAACTTCGCGACGAAGCTCCTCTCCGGGCGGCCGACGGGGATCACGCGCGTGCACGGCCAGCCGCAGGAGGTGACGCTCGGCGCACGGAGCGTGACGCTGTACCCCATCTACCACCCGGCGGCGGCTCTCTACACACCGTCGATGCTGAAGGTGCTGGAGGAGGACTTCGCCCGCATCCCGGAGCTCCTCGATCGCACGCTCGAGGCGCCGGCGCCTGCCGTCGAGCCGCCCGTCGAGCCCTCGCCGCGGAGTAGCGACGAGCCCGATCCGGAGTCGGTCCAGCTCGGCCTCTTCTGACGTGCGGGTCGAGCTCGTCACCGCCTCGGCCGAGGAGACCGAGGCCGTTGCCGCTCGACTCGCGTCCCGCCTCGCCGTGGGTGACGTCGTCACCGTGTCGGGGGAGCTCGGCTCCGGCAAGACGACCTTCGTGCGAGGGGCCTGCAGGGCTCTCGGGGTCTCGGCGCCCGTCACGAGCCCGACCTTCACGATCGGGCACCGCTACGCGGGCGAGGTGAGCGTGTCCCACCTCGACCTCTACCGCTTCCACTCGGTGTCGCCCGCGGAGTGGGGCGACCTCGAGCCGTACTTCGACGACGCGATCGTGTTCGTGGAGTGGCCCGAGGCCGGGATCGGTGTCGTTCCTCCCGCCCGGGCGGCCGTCTCGCTCTTCCACGAAGGCGGTGACACGCGGCGGATCGAGCTCGTGTCGGACGACGACGCTCTCCTGGAGGAGGTGGGATGACGTCGCGGCTCGTCCTCGCCTTCGACACCGCGACCGACGTGGCGACGTGCGCCCTCCTCGACGACGGGCTCGTGCTCGGAGAGCGCGTGTCCGTCGCCCGCACGCTCCTCGAGGACGTCGACTCCCTCCTCCGGGCCGCGGGCGCGACGCCCGGGGATCTCACGGGGGTCGTCGTCGGAACCGGGCCCGGGAGCTTCACGAGCACGCGGATCGGGCTCGCGATCGCCCGCGGCCTCGGCCTCGGCCTCTCCGTCGGGGCCGCGGGCGTCTCGACCCTCGACGCCCTCGCGTCCGCGCGGGAGGGGGCGTACCCGGTGATCGACGCACGGCGTCGCGAGGTGTTCGTGCCGGGCCCGAGTGCCGTCGCCCCGGACGACCTCGCGCTCGAGCAGGGCACGCTCTGCATCGGGAGCGGCGCGCTGCGCTACCGCGCGACGCTCGAGCGCAAGGGCGCGGTCGTCCCGCCGGACGACGACCCGGTGCACGTGCCCCACGCGCGCCTGCACGCATCGCTGGCGCACGACCTCGGCGATCCCGAGGCGCTCGAGCCGATCTACGTACGTCCTCCCGACGCGAAGGCCGGCCCGGCGTGAACGTCGAGCTCCGCAAGCTCGAGGCCGGCGACCTCGACGGGGTCGAGGCGATCGAGCGCGCGTCCTACCCGACGCCGTGGTCGCGCGCGATGTTCGTCGCCGAGCTTCGCAAGCCGGGCTCGCTCGCGATCGGGGCGTTCGGGCCCGACGACGTCCTCATCGGGTACGCCTTCGTCTCGCGGTACGTCGACGCGTGGCACGTGATGAACGTCGCCGTCCTCCCGAGCCACCGGCGTCGCGGCGTCGCGAAGGCGCTGCTGGAGCGGGTGTTCGAGATCACGGACGCCGATCCGCGCAGGGGGTACACGCTCGAGGTGCGTGTCTCGAACGCGGACGCGATCCGCCTGTACGAGCAGCTCGGCTTCGAGTCCAGGGGGCTTCGCCGCGGCTACTACACCGACAACCGCGAGGACGCCCTGATCATGTGGAGGGAGCCCGCGCCACCCGGAGGCAGCGCGTGATCCTGGGGATCGAGACGTCGTGCGACGAGACGGCCGCGGCCGTCGTCGCGCCGGGCGGGCAGATCCTCTCCTCCGTCGTCTCCTCGCAGGCCGACCTCCACGCCCGCTACGGAGGCGTGGTTCCGGAGATCGCTTCTCGTCGCCACCTCGAGCTCGTCGCACCCGTGGTGCGCACGGCCCTCGACGAGGCGGAAGCCTCGCTCGAGGCCGTCGACCTCGTGGCCGTGACGCAGGGGCCGGGGCTCGTCGGCGCCCTCCTCGTCGGCATCTCGGCCGCGAAGGCGCTCGCCTGGTCGCGGGGGCTGCCGCTCGCTCCCGTGGACCACCTCGAGGGGCACGTCGCGTCGCTCTACCTCGGCCCCGATCCCCTCGAGCCGCCCTTCCTCTGCCTGCTCGCGAGCGGTGGGCACACGCTGCTCCTCGCGGTGCGGGAGCGCGGCCGGTCGGAGCGGCTCGGGACGACGCTCGACGATGCCGCGGGCGAGGCGTTCGACAAGGGCGCCCGCCTCCTCGGCCTCGGCTATCCCGGCGGCGCCGCGATCGATCGCGCGGCGCGAGAGGGCGATCCCGAGGCCTTCTCCTTCCCGATCGCGCGAGTGCCCGCGCTCGACTTCTCGTTCTCGGGCGTCAAGACCGCGCTCCTGTACGCGGTTCGCGAGCTCCCGGAGGCGGAGCTCGAGCTGCGGCGTCCCGACCTCGCCGCCTCGTACCAGCGCGCGATCGTCCGCGCCCTCACGCAGCGGCTCGAGGAGGCGTCCGACGCCACGGGGCTCGACCGCCTCGCGGTGGTCGGCGGCGTCGCGGCGAACTCGGAGCTGCGCGCGGCCCTCCCGCAGGCGCGGTTCGCGCCGCTGGCGCTCTGCACCGACAACGCGGCGATGATCGCCTCGGCGGCGCGGTACGTCGAGCCCTTGCCGTGCCCCCGCTACCTTGGGCTCGATGCCTATGCGTCCATCTCGTAGCAGGGCGGCCGCCGCAGCGCTCGGGATCGCCGTCGCGATCGCCGTCGGCGCCGCCGGTGCCCGGGCGCAGGAGCCGTCCGACACGGCTCTCGACGAGGCCGGGTGGCAGGGCGTGCTCGGCGTGCGCCCGGCCGTGTCCACCGCCCAGCGCTTCGTCGTGCTGCTGCGCTCACCGTCCCTCGCCGCGCGCGTGCGCGCCGTCGGCGGGCTCGCCTCGGAGGAGCAGATGCGCGGCTGGACGGACGCCATCATCCGCCAGCAGGAACAGTTCCTCGCGCGCATGGCTGCGGCCGGCGCGCGCATGAACGTCGAGTACAGGTACGCGCGCGTCGTCAACGGGTTCTCGGCGCGACTCGACCCGACGTCGCGCGAGCTGCTCGAGCGAGACCGCGAGGTCGGGGGGATCTACCCGGTGCGCATCGCCTACCCCGCGCAGAGCACGGAGGAGGGAGGCGTGCTGCCGTCGTCGCTCGCGGATCTCGAGATCGCCGGTCTCGACGGCAAGGGGGTCACCGTCGCGCTCCTCGACACGGGCGTGGACCCGTCGCACCCCTACCTGCGCGGAAGCGTGCTTCCCGGCGTCGACGTCATCAGCCCGGGGAGCGGCGGGATCGCGCAGCCGCATCCGACGATCCCCGGCCGTCCGGAGCGTCACGGGACGGAGCTCGCGGGGATCATCACGGGGTCCGACGGGCCCGGCGGCCTGCACGGGGTCGCGCCGGCAGCGCTCGTTCGCCCCGTGCGCATCGCCGGCTGGCAGCCGAACGCCGAGGGCGGCTACAGCATCTACTCGCGAACCGACCAGATCCTGGCGGGCCTGGAGGTCGCGGTGGATCCGAACGCCGACGGCGACACGCAGGATGCCGCCCGGATCGCGCTCGTCGGAGTCGTCGAGCCGTACGCCGCGTTCCCCGACGGCCCGCTGGCGCGGGCGATCGCGGGCGCGAGCACGCTCGACACGCTCACGATCGTCCCCGCGGGCAACGACGGCGGCGCCGGGCCGACCTACGGAAGCCTCGCCGGTCCCGGAGGGGCTCCGAGCGCGGTCACGGTCGCGGCGGCCGACGGGCGTCTCGCGGTGCCGACGATCCGGGTGCGCGTGCGCGCGGGCCTGCGAATCCTGTACGAGGGCGTCGTGCCGCTCGGGGGCGCTCCGGCGGAGACCGTCACGGCACCGGTCGTCTTCGTCGCCAAGCCCAGGTTCTCGAAAGGGATCCCCGGGCTCTTCACGCGGAAGGGGATGAGCATCGTCGCCGGTCGCACGGTCCTCCTGCCGCGCGCCGCGCTCTCGGGTGAGTCGGTCGAGAACGCGGCGTCCGCAGGCGCGCTCGCAGTGCTCGTCGACGGGCCGCTCCCGGCCGGCGCGTTCAGCCTGGACGTCCCACCGGGAGTTCCGGTCGTCGGGCTCCCGGCCGGGGTCGCTGGCGAGATCCGCGCGCTCCTCGACGACGGCGCGCCCGTCGTCGTCTCGATCGGGGGCGTGGCCCTGACCGAGCGCGGCGAGCCCGGGTCGATCGCGGCCTTCTCCTCGCGAGGGCTCGCGTTCGACGGGAGCCTCAAGCCCGACCTCTCCGCGCCGGGGGTCTCCGTCCCGACCTCCGAGCCCGGGCGCGGAGACGACGGTGACGTCCGCTTCGGGACGATCAGCGGGACGAGCGCGGCGGCGGCGGTGACCGCCGGCGTCGCGGCGATCCTCGCCGAGGGACGGCCGAGCCTCTCCGCGACGGGCCTGCGCGGCATCCTCGTCGGCTCCGCGAAGCGCTCGGACCTGGATCCCGCGTCGTCCGGCGCCGGGCTCGTCGACCTCCGGACCGCGATCCAGCAGGAGCTGTTCGCCGAGCCGGCCGTCGTCTCGTTCGGGGCCGAGCGGGGATCCGGAGAGATCGAGCGGACGCTGCGTGTCCACAACGTCTCGACCCGGCCGCTCGACGTCACGATCGACCAGGCCGCGCTCGCGCCGAAGGGCGTCGAGCTCACGATCGACCCGGCGCGCGTGAGCATCGAGCCCGGCCGGAGCGCGAGCATCAGCATCGTCGCCGACACGAGCGAGCTCTCCGCCGAGGCAGGCATCGCGACGGGGGAGATCCTCCTGCGGGTGGCCGGCTCTCCGGACGTCCACGCGCCCTGGGCGGTCGCCGTCCCGGCGCCGACGAAGCTCCTGTCGGAGCTGTCGGTGAAGCAGACCGGCAAGAGCACGTCCGAGGAGACCCCGGCAATCCTGACCCTCGTCGCAGGCGCCGTGAGCGCCGCCGCCGATCCGCAGGTACGGGGCGTCAGCATGCTCGACGTGGAGCTCTGGCGAGGCCGCGAGCGGCTCGGGCTGCTGGCCCGACGGCGCGAGGCGCTGCCGGGGAGGTACACGTTCGCCCTCACGGGAAGGGCGCCCGACGGCTCCCGCCTGAGCCGGGGCGAGTACGTCGTGCGCGTCGTCGCGACACCGGGTGACGGCACCCCGAAGCAGTCCGCGAAGGTTTCGTACCGCGTCCGCTAGGCCCGGCGTCGAGAGCCCCGGCCGCCGATCGTCGTCGTGCGGCGGCTCCTATACTCGCCACCGTCGAGACGACCAGGAGGCGATCAGGCATGTCAGCAACTCCGGCGGAGTCCCACCTCAGGGAGAACCCGTTCGAGCTCGCGCAGTCGCAGCTCTACCGGGTCGGCGAGATCTTCGCCCTCGATCCCAACCTCATCCGCGTGCTCTCGCAGTGCAAGAAGGCAGTCGAGGTCTCCATCCCCGTGTCCATGGACGACGGCTCCATAGGCGTCTTCCGGGGGTTTCGAGTGACGCACAACATCGCCCGCGGTCCGTCGAAGGGTGGTATTCGCTACCACCCCGACGTCACCCTCGACGAGGTGAAGGCGCTGTCGATGTGGATGACGTGGAAGTGCGCCCTCATGGGCCTCCCGTTCGGCGGGGCCAAGGGAGGGGTCGTGTGCGACCCGAAGGGGCTCTCACACGGGGAGCTCGAGCGTCTCACCCGCCGCTACACGAGCGAGATCATCAACGACATAGGCCCCGAGCGGGACATCCCTGCCCCGGACGTCGGCACCGACGGCCGCGTCATGGCCTGGATCTTCGACACCTTCTCGATGAACAAGGGCCACTCCGTCCTCGGCGTCGTCACCGGCAAGCCGCTGTCGCTCGGCGGCTCGCTCGGCCGGGAGGAGGCGACTGCGCGGGGATCCCTCTACTGCATCCAGTCGCTCGCGGTGAAGCAGGCCCGGAGCCTGTCCGACTACTCCGTCGCGATCCAGGGGTTCGGCAACGTCGGAGCGAACCTCGCCCGCCTGCTCCACGAGGAGGGCGCGAAGGTGGTCGCGGTCTCCGACTCGCGCGGCGGCGTCTACGACCCCGGCGGCCTCGACGTGCCTGCGGCGGTGACGCACAAGCAGGAGCACGGAACCCTCGCGGGGCTCGCGAATGCGGAGGCGGTGACGAACGAGGAGCTCGTCGAGCTTCCCTGCGACATCTTCGCGCCGTGCGCCCTGGAGCAGGTCGTCACGGAGGAGAACGCCGACCGCGTGAAGGCGTCGGTGATCTGCGAGGGCGCGAACGGCCCCGTCACGCCGGCCGCGGACGCCATCCTCGAGGAGAAGGGCGTGCTGATCCTGCCCGACGTCCTCGCGAACGCCGGAGGCGTGGTCGTCTCGTACTTCGAGTGGGTGCAGGGCCTCCAGGAGTACTTCTGGCGCGAGGACGAGGTCAACGCGAAGCTCCACGACATCGTCGCCCGTGCCTTCGAGGAGGCCTGGCACACCCACGAGTCCTTCGGCACGAGCCTCCGCATGGCGTCGTACGGCCTCGCGGTTCAACGTGTCGCAGAGGCGACCACGACCCGGGGGCTGTACCCGTAGCGACGGTCACGCTCTTCGGCGCGGCGGACTGCTCGCTCTGCGACCGGGCGCGCGAGGCCCTGCTCGCGGTTCGGGCCGAGCTCGGATTCGAGCTCGAGATCGTGGACATCGCAGGCGATCCCATGCTCGAGGAGCGGTACAGGGAGCTGCTGCCGGTCGTGGAGATCGACGGCGAGCGGGCGTTCACGTACTTCGTCGACGCCGACGCGCTGCGGGCGAAGCTCGGCGCGGGGTGACGGTTCTCCCGCGGCGGCGGGAGGGCGGGTGGCAGAATCGTGACACTTTGTCACGAACTTGCGAACGGAGAAGATCGTGAACGAGCGGCTCACCGTCGGTGTCGCGGCGCGGCTGAGCCGGTACCTCCAGGTGCTCGCGCAGGCGAAGAAGATGGGCAAGGACCGCATCTCCTCGCAGGACATCGCCGAGTACACGAACATCAACGCGACTCAGATCCGGCGTGACCTCTCGGCCTTCGGGAAGTTCGGGAAGCGCGGGGTCGGGTACCGGACCGACGCACTGCTCGAGGAGATCCGGCAGATCCTGCGCACGCAGGGGCAGCACAACATCGCCCTCGTCGGCGCCGGCCGCCTGGGCGGTGCGATCACGGGCTCGCCGATCTTCGCCGAGCACGGGATCACCATCGCGGCGGTCTTCGACAACGACCCGGACAAGATCGGGCAGCGGATCGGCGACCTCGCGGTCAGCTCGATGGACGACGTTGCAGCGATCTGCCGCGACCGCAACATCATCGTCGGCGTGCTCGCCGTGCCCGCCGGGAGCGCGCAGGAGGCGGCCGACGGGCTCATCGACGCCGGCGTAAAGATCATCTTCAACTACTCGGAAGCCCTGCTCGACGTCCCGCCGGACGTCAACGTCCACACGTCGAACCCGGCCGTCGACCTTCTCTACGCCCTCTACTTCCACCTGACCTGACGCCCCTCGCCGGCGTCCGCTCGCTGCCGCCGAGGCTGTGCGACGCCGCGGCGGCTCTTTCAGCAGGATGAGGGTGATGCGCATCCTCATCTGGCACGGGTACCTGCTCGGCGGAACGGGGTCGAACGTCTACACGCGCCAGCTCGCGCGCGAGTGGGCGAGGGAGGGCCACGACGTCGTCGTCTTCTCGCAGGAGGGCCACGCGGAGCGCTACGACCTCGCTGGAGCCGAGGTCGTGCGGCCGGACGTGAGCGGCCTGCTCCCCGTCTTCGTCGAGGACCGCTACGCGGGATACAGGGTCCGGCTCCTGCAGGACTGCACCCGGGAGGAGCTCGACGGCTGGGTCGAGGCGAACGCCGCAGCGGTGCGGGAGCGGCTTCCTGCGGACTTCCTCCTCTGCAACCACGTCTTGCTCGGCGGCGCGGTCGGGGCGGCGTCCGGGGCTCCCTACGCCGTGAAGGCGCACGGCTCCGAGCTCGAGTACTCGATGCGCGGCCGGCCGGAGCTGGAGGCGTGGGGGAGAGAGGTGCTCGCCGGGGCGACGTCCGTCTTCGTCGGGTCGGCGCACATCCGCGAGGTCCTCGAGGAGGTCTGCGGCCACGTCGAGCGCGTGCACGAGGTCCCTCCGGGAGTGGACGTCGAGGAGTGGCGGCCCCGTCCGCGCGCCGAGGCGCTCGCCGGGC
>JBFFGH010000065.1:0-13008 GCA_041557575.1 Gaiellaceae bacterium | reverse complement strand
TCGGCGGCTTGATCTTTCCGGCGAGGATCTGCGCTCCCAGCGCGTTCATCCTCTTGATGTACGCCTTCGGAACCCTCTTGCTGATCTTGCCGACGGCGACGCCCTTGTTCTTCAGGTTGAAGTTGAGGTCCTTGCCGCCCGGATACAGGCCGAGGTCGACCGCGACGATCACCGAGTCGACCGCCCTGTCGACGCGCTTCACGGCACTCGTGAGGATGTGCGCGCCGAGGAACGACTGATCCGTGTCGACGCCGACTCCCCAGACCTTCCGCTCCTTGGCCGCGTCGAGCGCGCCCAGGCCACAGCCACCGGCGACCTGGAAGACGACCTTCGAGCCCTGGCTGATCTGGTTGAGGGCGAGCTCCTTGCACTTCGCCTGATCGACGAAGTCCTGGGAGTAGTCGATCAGCGTCTTCGTGCCCTTGACGCACTTCGTCGCTCCTGCGCGGTACGCAGCGATGAAGATGTCGACCGTCGGGATCTTGATGCCCCCGACGGCGCTGATCGTCTTGCCGCCGGCCCTCTTTGCCATGAGCGCGGCGAGGCACCCGATCATGTAGCTGTTCTCGTTCGTTGCGAACGTGAGGCCCACCACGTTCTTGAAGATGGTCTTGCCCTTCTTGTTGGCGAAGGGTGGGGCCTTGACCGAGTAGTCGACGATCGAGAACTTCGACTTCGGGAACTTCTTGGCGACGGTCGCCGTTCCGTCGGCGAGGAGGAAGCCCGTCGCAATCGAGATGTCCGCGCCGTCACGGACGAGCCGCGTGAAGTTCGGGATGTAGTCCGACGTCTGGCGGGACTCGAGCGCGCGACATGTGCCACCGGCCTTCCTGGCGCCCGACTTGCAGCCCTTCAGCGCGAGCTGGTTGAACCCCTTGTCGTTGAAGCGACCGACGTCCGACACGACGCCCGCCAGGAACGTGTCCTGCGTGCTCGAGGCGGAGCCGGCTGCACTCACGACGAGTGCTCCGACAGCGACGAGAGCGGCTACGACGCTGATCGCTGTTTTGCGTACTCTCACGTGCCCTCCTTCGATAGGCCTGCCGTCCATATGGACGATTCATCCAACCGCAAGTTGGGAAACTAACCAACCGTGGGACCGCGCGCACGGCCTGCGGGCGAATACGGAGCCCCGGAGGGCGTCAGACCGTGTGGAGATCGGCCTCGGAGATGAGGACGCGCCGTGGTTTCGAGCCCTCGTAGCCCGAGATGATGCCCCTGCGCTCGAGCATGTCGACGAGCCGTCCGGCGCGCGTGTACCCGACGCGAAGGCGCCGCTGGAGCAGTGAGACGGACGCGGTCTGGGTCTGGACGACGATCTCGATCGCCTTGTCCAGGAGCGGATCCTCGTCGGGGTCGAAGTCGAGATCCTCGTCCTCGCCCTCCTCGTAGGCCGCCTCGGGCGCCTCGAGGAGCGACTCGTCGAGCTCCTGGCCGCGCTGCGAGCGGCACTGCTCGACGATGAGCGCGATCTCCTCCTCGGTCACGTACGCGCCCTGGAGGCGCTGTAGCCGGGACGTGCCGAGCGGCTTGAAGAGCATGTCGCCCTGGCCGAGCAGGCTCTCGGCGCCGGCGGTGTCGAGGATCACGCGGGAGTCCGTCTGGCTGGAGACGGCGAAGGCGATTCGCGAGGGCACGTTCGCCTTGATCATCCCGGTGATGACGTCCACGGACGGCCGCTGGGTGGCGAGCACGAGGTGGATGCCGACCGCGCGCGACTTCTGCGCGAGGCGGATGACGCAGTCCTCGACGGCCTGCGGCGAGACCATCATCAGGTCGGCGAGCTCGTCGATGACGACGAGGAGGTACGGCAGCGGGGCCTCCCCACGCGTGCGGAAGGCACGGTTCGCCTCGGCGAGGCTCCGGGCGCGCACGAACGAGAGGCGCTCGTAGCGGCGCTCCATCTCGGCGACGACGTTCATGAGAACCGTCGCGGCCTCTTTCGGGCTCGAGACGACGGGCGTGAGGAGATGCGGGATCGACTCGTAGTAGCCGAGCTCGATCCGCTTGGGGTCGACGAGGATCATGCGCACCTCGTCCGGCGTCGCCCGCAGGAGCGTCGAGGTGATGATCGTGTTGATGCAGCCGGACTTGCCCGAGCCGGTTGTGCCGGCGATGAGGAGGTGCGGCATGCGGGCGAGGTCGGTCCAGACGGCGTTCCCCGAGATGTCCTTGCCGAGCCAGACCGCGAGTGGGCTCGCGCTCGCCGGGAGGTCGTCGTAGATGTCGCCGAGCGTCACGAGCCGCGGCGAGAGGTTCGGGACCTCGACGCCGACTGCCTGCTTCCCCGGGATCGGCGCCAGGATGCGGATCTCGGTCGTCGCGAGGGCGTACGAGAGGTCGTCCTTGAGCCCGGCGACCTTCGAGACCTTCGTCCCGGGCGCGAGCTGCAGCTCGTAGCGCGTGACCCGCGGTCCGGAGATCTGACCCACCACGGACGCGTCGACGCCGAACTCGGAGAGCGTCCGGACGAGGAGGTCGGCGGTGCGCGCGCCCGTGTCGCCGTCGGACGACGCGACCGCGGGCGAGGGACGGAGGAGGGAGCGATCGGGAAGCCGGTAGTCGACGTGCTCGGCGGAGCCCCCGAAGAGCGTCTCCGCGCTCACGAGGTCGGGCTCGTCGGGAGCCTCCTCCGGCTCGGCGACGAGAGCCGGTGGCTCGAGGGAGGAGCCGGGTGTGCCGACCACGTCGGGGAACTCCTGCGCGCCGTCGAGCACCCCGTGATCCAGAGCCGGAGCCGCGCGCTCGTAGGCAGGCGCTGCGAGGGGCGCCAGAGCGTCCTCCCCGGCGGTCTGCGTCTCGCTGGAGGGCCATTCGAACGCACGCCGCGCGTTTCCGCCGGCGGCCCTCACGACGTGCCCGGTTCGGCGCAGGATGGCGCCGGCCGACGCGCCGCTCACGAGCAGGAAGCCGGCGATCAGCAGCGTGCCGCCGACGATCGCGGCACCGGTCTCGCCGATGAGGGCGGCGAGCGCTCCGCCGATCGCGAGGCCGATCCAGCCGCCGCTGTCCTTCGCGAGGAGAGTCATCAGGCCGAGGAAGCCGACACCCACTCCCAGACGGAACGGGCGGACGTCCAGCAGGTCGCTCCGGAGGAGCAGGAGGATGCCGAGCCCGAAGGTCACGACCGGGAGCACGTAGGCGGCGTCCCCCATCACCTTCCCGAGGACGTCCGCGAGCCACGAGCCGACCGCACCGCCGTCGAGGCCGAGGTACAGGATCGCGCCGAGCACGAGGCCGAGCGCGACGAGCCCGAGGCCGAGCAGCTCGTTCTCGTGCTGGGCACGTGCCCGCGTCGTCCGCGCGCTCGAACGCGGGGGGACGCGCGACCTCAGGGGCCGCTTCTTCTTGCGGGCAGCCATTGACCCGGCGATTCGACGTCGGGGGGCGCGCTCCTTCGCCGGGTCAGCGTCGGAGTGTCGCGCGCAGCGCCCGCTCGTCGAGCAGGAGCTCGAGCGCGTGAACGATCGACCCGCAGACGACGTCCGCCGCGTGCACGGCCGCCGCCGCCGCTCCCTCGGGCCCGACGACCGCGACGCCGAGCGCTGCGGCCTCCAGCATCGCGGCGTCGTTCGCCCCGTTGCCGATCGCAGCGCACCGCTCGGGGCCGAGCTCACGGACGACGTGCAGCTTGTCCTCCCCGGACTCGACCCGCCTCGCCTCCGCGCCGAGCGACGCCGCAACGTCGGCGAGCGTGCCGAAGGTGTCCGCCGAGAGCAGGTGGATGCGCAGCTCCTTCCCCACGGCTCGCAGCCGCTCGGCGACGCCCTCGACGAGCACGCCACGGTCGGTGAGCGTGCCGTTCACGTCGAGCAGCAGGTGCTCGAGCTCGAGCGGCTCGCGGCCCGGGATCTCGACGCGCACGCTCATCCCGATCGAGAAGATACGCAGCACTTCGGCGCTATAGCGTGCAGCCGTGCTCGAGCGAGCCCGGCGCATCCCCGCGAACGTGCGCGCCGTCAGCGTCGTGTCGCTCGTCAACGACCTGGCGAGCGAGCTCGCCTACCCCGTCGTCCCGCTCTTCCTGACGAGCGTCCTCGGCGCGCCGATCGCCGTGCTCGGGCTGATCGAGGGCATCGCGGAGGGCGCCGCGGTCGCGCTCGGGGCGGCCTCGGGGTGGATCTCGGACCGCACCGGGGGACGGCGGGTGCCGTGGATCGTGAGCGGCTACGGGCTGTCCGCCTCCGCGCGTGCCTTTGTCGCGGCCTCCACGTCCTGGGGGCTCGTCCTCGTCGGGCGCCTCGCCGATCGCACGGGCAAGGCCCTCCGCACGGCGCCGCGCGACGCGCTCATCCGCGACTCATCGTCGTCCGAGCTCGTCGGCGAGAGCTTCGGGTTCCACCGGGCGCTCGACACGATCGGAGCCTCCGTCGGCCCGGTCCTCGCCGTCGCGCTCCTCGGAGCCGGGCTATCGCTACGCGACGTCCTCTGGATCTCGGTCGTGCCGGGCTTCCTGGCCCTCTTGCTCGTGAAGCGGGTGCACGAGGCTCCGCCGCCGCCGCCGAAGGCGGCTTCTGCCGATCCGCGCCTGCGCAGGGGCTTCTGGTGGGTGGTCGCCGCGGCAGCCGTGTTCTCGCTCGGCAACTCCTCGAACGCGTTCCTCCTCCTGCGGGCGTCCGACCTGGGGCTCTCGACGACGCTCGTGATCCTCGCCTACGCCTTCTACAACCTCGTCTACGCCGGGCTCGCCTGGCCGCTCGGCTCCCTGTCGGATCGGATCCCGCGCGGAGCCGTGCTGGCGGGGGGCTTCGTCGTCTACGCCCTCGTGTACGCCGGGTTCGCGCTCGTCTCGGGCTCGTCGGCGGTCTGGGTGCTGTTCGGCCTCTACGGCGTCTACGTCGCGGCGACCGACGGCGTCCTGAAGGCGTGGGTCGCCGACCACGTCGAAGGCCCGCTCGCGGGGACGGCGTACGGGATCTATGCGGGGCTCGTCGGCGGGGCGCTCCTGGCCGCGAGCGTCGTCGGAGGCGTGCTCTGGTCGGAGGTGGGCCCGGCCGCCACGTTCTGGGCGGGCGCGATCTTCGCCGTCGCCGCGCTCCCGGTCGTCGCGCTCGCGTCCGTGGTCAGCCGGCCCGCCCGCGCGCACTGACGGTGATCCGCCGGGCCGCCTCGTCGATCAGCGCGCCTCCACGGGTGTCCACGACGACGTTCCCCTAGCCCAGGGTCGCGATCCGCTCGAGGAGCAGGTCGAAGAACCCGTCGGTGTCGAGATCCACCCCGACGTGCGCGTTCGGCGGCCGCTCGGTGCGGTTCCAGAGGTCGACGACGGTACGGCCGCGACAGAGATCCGAGCCCAGCTCGACCTCCACGTTTCGGTGCCTCGTCTCGAGGAGGCCGGGCCGCACGACGTGCGCGACCGCGACCGCGTCGTGGATGGGCGCGCCGTCCCAGCCGTACGTCTCGCGGTGGTACCGCGTGAAGAAGACGTTGAGGTCCGCCACGAACTCCCCCACCCGCCCGACCGCGCGCAGCCGCTGCTCCATCTCCGCGCCGAGGAGCGCCTTGTGCGTCACGTCGAGCCCGACCATCGTGATGTCGAGGCCGCTCGAGAAGACGAGCGCGGCAGCCTCCGGGTCGCACCAGACGTTGAACTCGGCGGCCGGCGTGAAGTTCCCCTCGGCGATCGCACCGCCCATGAGCACGATCCGCTCGAGCCCCCCGGTGCCGAAGGCGCTCAGGTAGCGCGCGAGGTTCGTGAGCGGCCCCGTCGCGACGAGCGTCGGCGGCCGTCCGGCCCGTTCGACCTGCTCTGCCGTGAACGCGACTGCATCGGAGCCTCCCGGGGCAGTCCGGGGGTCGGGCAGCACCGGCCCGTCGAGGCCGCTCTCGCCGTGGACGTGCGCTGCGACGACGAGCTCGCGGGCGAGCGGCGCGGCGGCACCGGAGACGACCGGGACGTCCGTGCGTCCGGCCAGCTCGAGCACGCGGAGCGCGTTCGCGGTGGTCTTCTCGAGCGTCTGGTTGCCGTACGTCGTCGTCACGCCGAGCAGATCGACCTCCGGGCTCGCGAGAGCGAGGAGGATCGCGATCGCGTCGTCGTGGCCGGGATCGCAGTCCAGCACGATCGGGATGGGCTCCACGACGGGAGTATCGTGCGCGCGGCCGTGCCAGGCACGCGTGACAGGCTCCGGGCGTTCGCGCTCTCGCTTCCGGGAACGGTGGAGGAGCATCCCTGGGGCGAGGACGTGGTCAAGGTGAGCGGCAAGGTGTTCGTCTTCCTCGGAGCCGCCGCGTCGGAGCGGGTCACCGTCAAGCTCGACGAGTCGCACGGCCACGCGCTCTCGATCGACGGGGCCGAGCCCACGGCCTACGGCCTCGGGAAGTCGGGCTGGGTGACCGTGCCCGTGCAGGCGAGGGACGTCACGCTCCCGATCCTGCGCGACTGGGTCGAGGAGAGCTACAGGATCGTCGCCCCGACCCGGCTCGTCGCCGAGCTGGACGCACGCCCGCCGGGCTAGGAGAGGATCGCGTCCACCTCGGCCGCCGTCGGGAGCGACGGCTGGGCGCCGTGCCGCGACGCCGCGAGCGCGCCCGCGGCGCAGGAGCGCCGGAGTGCGTCGTCGTACTCGCGGCCCTCGAGCAGGGAGACGAGCAGGCAGGCCGTGAAGGCGTCGCCGGCGGCAGTCCCGTCCACCGCGCTGACGGCCGGCGGCGCGGCCCGCGCGACCTCCTCCCCGTCCTCGAGCAGGAACGCCCCCTCGGAGCCGAGCGTCACCGCAACGAGCCCGTCGCGGCGCGCGAGCGTCTCGAGCTCGTGCCTGTTCACCACCGTGAGGTCCGGATCGACCGCGACCGGGCGCGCAGGAGCCGCGTTCAGGCAGAAGACGCCCGTGCACTCCTCCCAGGCCGCCTCGACCGCCGCGTCGGGTATCTCGAGCTGGCAGAGAACCGCGTCGTGTGCCGGGAGCCCCGCCGGGCCGAGCGACGCATTCGCCCCCGGCGAGACGACGATGACCGTCTCGCCGGCCGCGTCCACGAGGATCAGCGCGACCCCGGTCGGCTCGTCGGACTCCGTGAGCTGGAGCGCCACGCCGGCTTCCCGCAGCCCGGAGAGCGCCTCCTCGGCGAGCGCGTCCCGCCCGATCGCGCCGACCATCGTCACGTCGGCGCCGAGCCGAGCGCAGGCGACGGCCTGGTTGGCTCCCTTCCCCCCGGGGAACCGGGAGAGCGACGAGCCGCCGATCGTCTCGCCCGGCTGCGGCAGCCGCTCGCAGCGCGCGACGAGGTCGAGGTTGATCGAGCCGACGACGGTGATGCGGGGCCGCGGCGCCTCCATGCGGGGATCCTCTCGGGCCGGCCCGTGCACGCTACGCCGCGAGGGCGCGGAGATCGTCCACGGTGGAGCCGAGCAGCGTGTCGCGCAGGTCGAAGAGCCCCGCCCAGAGCGACGACCGGTCGGGCACGGCGTCGAGGTCGGCGGCGGCGCCCAGTCCCTCGAGCGCCCGCACGAGGACGGCGAGCTCCAGGTAGACGGCGGCCACGCGGTCCGGGCACGCGCGCACTCCCGCGCGGTCGAGGACCGGCCGCCACTCGACGAGCTCGCCCGCACCCGGGCCGCCATACCACGAGCGGCCCTCCGCGCGGTCGGCCTCGAGCTCGAGCAGGTAGCGGGAGAGCGGTGCCTCGAGCCCTGCGATCGCCGTCTCGACGCGATCAGCAGCGCGGCGCAGGGCGGCCTGGCGCCCGCCGGGCGTCGCGGGGTCGGCGTCTCCCCTCCCCCAGCGCTCGAGCAGCCGGCAGAACGCGAGCGCGGACACCTCGCAGGCGCGGAGCTGCTCGACGAGGCGGCGGGCGGAGGCGTCGCTCGCCGCGTTCTCCTCGATCACGGGAGCCCAGCCGGACACCTACACCTCGATCACGACGGGCAGGATCATCGGGCGGCGCCGCGTCCGGTCGTACACGATCTGCCCCACGGCGTCGTGGATGTGCTCCTGCAGGAGCTTGATCTCCGTGACGTGCTCGGAGGCGAGTTCACGTACCACACGATCGGCCTCGTCGCGCAGCTCGTCCAGCAGCTCCTCGGACTCGACGAACCCGCGGGAGATGAGCTCCGGAGGCGCGATCTCGCGGCCGTCCGAGGTCGCGAGCGTCGTGACGACGATGAGGACGCCGTCGTCCGCGAGGCGCTTCCGGTCGCGTAGCGCGACGTCCCGGACGTCCCCGACGCGGAGCCCGTCCACGAACGTGACCCCGGCCTCGACGCGATCGACGATGCGCGCCCCTCCGCGCGCCAGCTCGACGACCGTGCCGTTGTCCCCGATGAGGATCCTGTCCTCCGGAACGCCCGCGTCGCGGGCGAGCTTCGCGTGCGCCGCGAGCATCCGGTACTCGCCGTGAATCGGCATGACGTGCCTCGGCCGGAGCAGCGACAGCATCGTGCGCAGCTCCTCCTGGTACCCGTGGCCGGAGACGTGCACGGGCGCGATCTCCTCGTGCAGCACCTCCGCGCCCGCCCTCGAGAGCTGGTTGATCGAGTCGTGGACGCGCAGCTCGTTCCCCGGGACGGGCTTCGCCGAGATGATCACGGTGTCGCCCGGCTCGACGGAGACCGCCTTGTGGTCGCCGTAGGCGATCCGCGTCAGCGCCGACATCGGCTCGCCCTGGCTCCCCGTGCAGAGGACGACGACCTGCTCCGGCGGCAGCTGGGCCGCGACGTCCGGGTTGACGAGCGAGTCGTCGGGGAGCGTCACGTAGCCGAGGTTGCGCGCGATGTTGAGGTTCTTGCGCATGGAGCGCCCGACGACCGTCACCTTGCGCCCGCACTCGACGGCGACGTTTGCAGCCTGCTGCATCCGGTGGACGTTCGAGGCGAACGAGGCGACGAGGATCTTCCCGCGCTGGAGCGGGAAGATCGCGCGGAAGGCCTCGCCCACGAGCCGCTCCGAGCCGGTGTGGCCGGGACGCTCGGCGTTCGTCGAGTCGCCGAGGAGGAGGTCGACGCCGCGGTTCCCGATCTCGGCGAGCTTGCCCACGTCGGTCTTGAGCCCGTCCACCGGCGTGTGGTCGAGCTTCCAGTCCCCGGTGTGGACGACGCGCCCCGCGCCCGTCTCGATGACGAGCGAGACGGCGTCGGGGATCGAGTGCGCGACGCGGACGAACTCCACCCGGAACGGCCCGAGCTCGAGCGGCTCTGCCTCCGGGTTCGCCTCGACCAGCTCCGCCTTCTGGCCGAGCCCGTGCTCGTCGAGCTTCGACTTCACGAGCCCGAGCGTCAGAGGGGTCGCGACGACCGCGTCGACGTCCACCTCCCGCAGGAGGTACGGAAGCCCGCCCACGTGGTCCTCGTGCCCGTGGGTGAGCACGACCGCGCGTATCCGGCGGCCCTCGAGGTAGGAGATGTCGGGGAGGAGAAGGTCGACGCCGAGGTGCTCGTCGCGCGGGAACGCGATCCCCGCGTCCACGACGATCGTCTCGCCCGCCGTCTCGTAGACGGTCATGTTCTTGCCGACCTCGCCCAGGCCTCCGAGCGGGACGATCCGCAGGACGTCGTTCATCTCGACTGAGTGTACGGGCGCCGGCGGGGGGCGCTACGCGCTGGCGCCGGCAAGGAGGCCGAGTCGCTCCAGGCAGCCACGCACGGCCTCGCGCTCGTCAGGGGTCGCCTCGACGAGCGGCAGCCGGAGCCCGCCCACCCCGTGCCCGAGGAGGTTGAGCGCGCACTTGATCGCGATGGGGTTCACGACGACGCGCAGCAGCTCGATCGACGGCGCGAGCTCGCGGTCGATCGCCCGGGCGCCCTCGACGTCGCCCGCGCGGAAGACGTTCACCATCTCCTTCACGCGCGGCCCGACGACGTGCGTGTGGACGCAGACGCCGCCCTTGCCCCCGAGCTCGAGGAACGGGAGCACGAGGTCGTCGTCCCCCGCGTACAGGTCGAGGCCGAGATCGACGATCGCCCGCGCCTGCTCGAGGTCGGGGTTCGCCTGCTTCACCGCGGTCACGGTCGGGATCTCGGAGAGCTGCGCGATCGTCTCCGTCTCGAGGTTGAGGACGACCCGCCCGGGGATGTTGTAGACGACGAGAGGACGGTCGGTCACCGACGCGATCGACTCGAAGTGGCGGACGATGCCGCGCACCGGGGGCTTGTTGTAGTACGGCGTGACGACGAGGAAGCCGTGGACGCCGATCTCGTGGGCGCGTGCCGTGAGATGGACCGAGTGGTCGGTCGAGTACGTGCCCGTGCCCGCGATCACCGTGGCCCTCTCCCCCACCTCCTCGACCGCGGCCTCGTACAGACGGAAGCGCTCGTCGTCGGAGAGCGTCGGCGACTCGCCGGTCGTCCCCGTCACGACGATGCCGTCCGAGCCGTTCTCGACGAGGTACGAGGCGAGGGCGCGGAAGCGCGTGATGTCCACCGACCCGTCCGCCTCGAACGGCGTGACGATCGCCGTCAGGATCTCACCCAGCACGCGATCGATCATACTGCCGCCCCCGCCTAGCCGATCTGCGCGAGCGCGTCCTCGAAGAGCTTCCGCAGCTCGTCGTCGAGGAAGACGAAGCGGATCTCGTCGAACCGGCCCTCGAACCCCCGAACGGCCCCGACGGCCACGGGCGCGGCGAGCTCGGCCGGGTAGCCGTAGATCCCCGTCGAGAGCGCGGGGAACGCGATCGTTCGGCACCCGAGCTCCTCGGCGACCTCGAGCGAGCGCCGGTAGGCGGAGGCGAGGAGCTCCGCCTCGCCGGCCCCTCCCCCGCTCCACACGGGCCCCACGGCGTGGACGACGTGCCTCGCCGGAAGCCGCCCCGCCCCGGTCGCCTTCGCGTCTCCGGTCGCGCAGCCGCCGAGCCGCGCGCACTCCTCGAAGATCTCGTCGCCTCCCGCCCTCCTGATCGCCCCGCAGACGCCGCCGCCGGGCGCGAGCGCCTCGTTCGCGGCGTTCACGATCGCGTCAACCCGCTGCGCCGTGAGGTCGCCGACGACGAACGTGATCACAGGAGCGCGTCGAGCCCGACCGTGAGGCCCGGCGGGAGGTCGCGCACCCTCCCGAGCGCGAGCAGGACGCCCGGGACGAACGCCTCGCGCGACGTCGTGTCGTGCCGGATCGTCAGCGTCTCCCCCGGGCCGCCGAAGATGACCTCCTGGTGGGCGACGAGGCCGGGCAGGCGCACCGAGTGGATCACGGGATCCGTGCCCATGCGCCCGGCGGTCGCCTTCGCGGTGCCCGACGGCGCGTCCACCTTCGCCTCGTTGTGCAGCTCGACGATCTCGGCACGCGGGAAGCTCTTCGCCGCCTCCTCCGCGAACCGCATCATCAACACGGCCCCGAGCGCGAAGTTCGGCGCGTGGAAGCAGGGGACGCCCGCCTCGCGCGCCTTCGCGTCGAGGGCCTCGGCGTCGAGCCCCGTCGTCCCGATCACGACCGGCACGCCGGCCGCGAGGCACTGCTCGACGTTCGCCGCGACGGCGTCCGGGCGCGTGAAGTCGATCGCGACGTCGCAGCCGGCAGGGCCCTCCAGGCGCCCGTCCACGACCCTGTGCCCCGCCTGCGTCAGCGCGGAGAAGAGGACGACGCCGACCTTGCCCGTGGCGCCGTAGAGCGCCACGCGCATCAGGCCGCCTCCCTCAGGAGCGCCGGGTTGACGCGCTCGAGGGCCTCGCGGAAGAGCTCCTCGTGCGGGCCGATCCCCGCCGCGGAGAGCCTCTCGGGGGCGAGGAGCTCGCGGGCGAGGCCCGCCACCTCCTCCGCCGTGACGGCCTCGGTCCGCTTGACGATCTCCGGGATCGGGAGGATCGGCATGTCCGTGACCGTCGCCTTCCCGATGCGGGTCATGCGGTTCGCCGTGGACTCGAGCCCGAGCAGGATCCGTCCCTTGATGTTCTCCTTCGCGCGGCCGAGCTCGGCGGCCGTGACGTTCCCGGCCGCGATGTCGACGAGCTGGGCCACCGCGATCTCGAGGCACTCGGCGAGGTGCTCCTCCCGCGTGCCCACGTACAGCCCGACCTGGCCGGTCTCCCCGTACTGCGACGAGTAGCTGTAGACCGAGTACGCCATGCCGCGCTTCTCCCGGATCTCCTGGAAGAGCCGCGACGAGGCCGAGCCGCCGACGATCGCGTCCATGACCGAGCCGGCGAAGCGCCGCTCGTCGTCGCGCGCGATCCCGGGCGCGCTCAGGCAGACGTGGTACTGCTCGGTGTCCTTCTCCAGGAACCGCCTCGACGGCGGCGGGAGCCGCCGCAGCGCCTTCCGGTGGAGGCCGTTGCCGCTCTCCAGGCCGTTCCGCCGCGCCTCGAGCAGCTCGACGAGCCGCTCGTGCCGCACGTTGCCGGCGGCCGCGAGCACGAGGCGCTCGCCCCGGTAGGCGCGGCCGTGGTAGGCGGCGAGGGCGCGCCGCGACACGCTCGAGATGACCTCGGACCTGCCGATGACGGGCCGCCCGAGCGGATGGCCGCCGAAGACCGCCTCCGCGGCGATGTCGTGCACGAGGTCGTGCGGCATGTCGTCCACCATCGCGATCTCCTCGAGCACGACCTCGCGCTCGAGGTCGACGTCGGTGAACGTCGGCCGGTAGACCATGTCGGCCATCACGTCGAGCGCGGTCTCGACGCGCTCGTCGGTCACACGCGAGTACAGGATGGTCGTGTCGCGCGAGGTGGCCGCGTTCAGGTCGCCGCCGAGCCCGTCGAAGATCTCCGCGATCTCCTGGGCCGAGTAGCGCGACGTGCCGCGGAAGAGCAGGTGCTCGATGAAGTGCGAGACCCCCGCGCGCGCGTCGGGCTCGTCGCGCGAGCCCGTCCCGATCCAGAAGCCGAGCGCGACCGAGCGCACCCCCGGGACGCGCTCGGAGACGACGCGCTCGCCGGTTGGAAGCTCGGTGACCTGGTGCTTTGGCACGCCGCGGGATGGTAGCCCGTGGGCCTCCTGTCACTCGTCCGGGTCATGAGTTCTGCCTGCTTGCGGCCGATTCGTGTCGGGACGCACGTTCCTCGCCGCAGACGAGCGCGCGTCGGAAAGGAGTGCCGCACATGCGCCACATCACACTGATCGTCACCGCACTCGCTCTCGCCGT
>JBFFGH010000064.1:0-13106 GCA_041557575.1 Gaiellaceae bacterium | reverse complement strand
GGCGGGAACGGGCGAGGTACGAAGAAGCACGGTGCCGACGGCGCGACCGAGGAGCTGCGCGTTCCCCTCGGCACGCAGATTCTGGATCCCGACGGCCTGCTCGTCGCCGATCTCGCGCGCACGGGCTCGCGTTTCGTCGCGGCGCGCGGGGGCCAGGGGGGGCGCGGGAATGCGAGGTTTGCGACGCCGACGAGACAGACGCCGCGATTCGCGGAGACGGGGCTTCCCGGCGACGAGACGGATCTCGTGCTCCACCTGAAGCTCGTCGTCGACGCGGCGCTCGCGGGGCTGCCGAACGCAGGCAAGTCGTCGCTGCTCCGGCGGATCTCGAACGCGAAGCCGAAAGTGGCCGACTACCCGTTCACGACGATCGAGCCCGTGCTCGGAGTCGTCGACGGCCCCGATCACGCCCAGCTCACGGTGGCGGACGTGCCGGGGCTGATCGAGGGCGCAGCCCAGGGTGCCGGGCTCGGTGACGAGTTCCTCGCACATCTCGAGCGAGCGAACGTCCTGATCCACGTGCTCGACGCCTCCGAGCCCGATCTCGAAGGCCGCTTCCGCACGATCGACTCCGAGCTGGCCGCCTACGGGGGAGGGCTCGATGCGAAGCCCCAGATCATCGTGCTCAACAAGACCGATCTTCTCGCGAAGCCGCCCGTCCTGGATCTGACGGACAGTCGGATCGTCGGGGTGCTCGCCACCTCGTGCGCCACCGGCGCCGGCATCTCGGCCTTGAAGGCGGCGCTCTTCGAGGAGTGTGCAGTCGAGCGCGAGGAGCCCGGGTCCGAGGAGGAGCCCCTCCCCGAGTTCCTCGAGTACCGGCCGCGCCCGCGGCGAGGTCCCGGGTTTCGCATTCTGCGGACGGATCGCGGGTACAGAGTCGTCGGAAAGCCGCCTCCCGCGGCAGAGCTCGAGGAGGCGCTGCGGAAGGTCGGCGTGAAGCGCGGCGCCGAGGTCGAGATCGGGGGAGAGGAGTTCGAGTGGCACTAGGCCTGCTCGGCGGCGCGTTCGACCCCCCGCACGTCGGCCATCTCAGGCTCGCGCGAGCCGCGGTCGACGGGCTCGGGCTCGAGCGGCTCCTCGTGCTCGTCGTGGAGGATCCCGGCCACAAGCGCGTTGCGACCCCGGCAGAGACGCGGCTCGAGCTTGCGCGGCTGGCGTTCGCGCCGATGCCCGAGGCCCGGGTCGAGCTCGACCGTCACGCGCGAACCGTGGACTCCCTCGAGGAGCGCCTGCCGGAGGACGCCTACTTCGTGATCGGCGCGGACGAGCTCGCCGACTTCTGGAGCTGGAAGCGGCCCGACCGCGTCCTCGAGCTCGTGCGCCTCGCAGTCGCCGTCCGCCCGGGCGTCTCGGAGGACGAGCTGCGCGCGTCGCTTCGACGCTTCCCGCCCGACCGTGTGGCGTTCTTCGAGATGGAGCCGATCGGGATCTCGTCCACGGACGTTCGACGGCGTGTCGCGCGAGGCGAGGGCGTCGGAGAGCTCGTACCCCCCGCGGTCGCCCGGGAGATCGCGCGTCTGGGTCTGTACTCCTCCGGCGAGTAGACTGGCAACAGTCGAAAGGACGAGAGACCGAGCTGACCCCCCTCGAACAAGCACGTCACACCGCCGCTCTCTGTCAGGAGAAGCTGGCGACGGACGTCACGATCCTGGACATGCGGGGCGTCTGCGACTTCACGGACTTCTTCGTGATCGCCACGGGACGGAACCCGCGTCAGACGAAGGCGATCTACGACGATGTGTCGGGCACGTTGAAGAAGGAGCACCGCTTGCTCCCGCGCTCGACCGCCGGGCTCGCGGAGGCGACGTGGATCCTGGCCGACTACCTCGACGTCGTGCTCCATCTCTTCACGCCCGAGACGCGCTCCTACTACCGGCTGGAGGACCTCTGGAGCGACGTCCCATCCGTGGAGGTCGCGGAGGTCGCGACCGGCTGACGCTAGACTGACCTCTTCCTGGGGCCATAGCTCAGCTGGGAGAGCGCCACGCTGGCAGCGTGGAGGTCGCCGGTTCGAGCCCGGCTGGCTCCATCTGATGGACGTGGGGTGACCGCACCGCACCGGCACGCTCCGTCGTCGCGCTTCCGGCGGGGCGTGGCTCGCGCGCGTCGTGCCCGAGTGGCCACCGCCGCCGCGGCCGCAGCCGTGGTCTCGGCCCTCGTCCTCGCCCCCGACCTGGCGGGCTCGAGCGCCGGGCGCGCCGCCTCGACCTTCCCGGGCGGCGCGTACTTCAACCTCGCCTGTGGATTCAGCCACCAGAACAACGACGACCCGATCCTGCTTCCCGCGCAGCCGGGTCGCTCGCACAACCACACGTACATCGGGAACAAGCTCGTCAATGCCTTCTCGACGCCCGAGACCCTGCGTGAACGCGGCGACAGCACGTGCGAGCTCGACGAGGACCGCTCGACGTACTGGGTTCCGACGCTGTACCGGGGCACGCGAGCAGTCGTGCCGTACGCAGGCGTCGTGTACTACGTCCGACTCACGTCACAGCGCGTGTCGGCATACCCCTCGGATCTGAAGATGGTCGCGGGCAATCCCTCGGCGAAGCGCGCCCAGAAGCTCGGAGTCGCCTCGTGGGGCTGCGGCGGGATCGGGTCGGCGAAGCGGTTTGCCACGGTTCCGAAGTGTCGGCCCAACGACATGCTCGAGCTTCGCGTCCAGTTCCCGGACTGCTGGAACGGGAAGTCGGCCGACAGCAAGAACCACCGCAGCCACATGGCGTACTCCCTCTCCGGCCGCTGTCCCTCGTCACACCCGGTCGCCGTGCCGACGCTGATCGTGGTCCTCCTCTACCCGCCCGTCCCCCGGGGGGCCTTCCCGGCCTCGGGGCGCTTCGCTGCGCACGCCGACTTCATGAACGGCTGGCAGGTGGAGGCGCTTCAGAAGCTCGTCACCGGCCTGAACTACTGAGCGTCGCGCGGCGCCTTCACCCTGCGTTGTAGTCTCGGACGGAGCACCCTGCTCTGCTCCGACGAGACAGGAGGGAGACGTGGCAGGCGAGATCGTGCACTTCGAGATCCCGGCTCGAGACACCGCCAGGGCGTGTGGCTTCTGGAGCGAGCTCTTCGGCTGGAAGTTCCAGGAGTACGCCGCGAGCTCGATCGAGTACCACATGGCGCAGGTCTCGGAGACCACCGGGTCCGCCATCTACGCCGCCGAAGGCGACGCGCGTGGCACGCGCGCGTACTTCGACGTCGACGACATCGAGGCCGCCAGGGCGCGCGTGAGCGAGCTCGGAGGCCAGGCCAGCGACGCGATGCCGGTCGCGGGCATGGGCTGGTTCGCCATCTGCTCGGACACCGAGGGCAACGAGTTCGGGCTCTGGCAGCCCGATCGAGACGCCGCGACACCCGAGTAGGCCTTCCCCGGTAGCGGCGTGGGCTCGTCCGTGCCCCGGCGCCTCGTGTGCGGTAGAACGTGGGCAACCGAATCCGAAAGGGGCCGCCATGCCCTTCTATCAGCGCCGCGGCGACCTTCCGCGCAAGCGCCACATCGTCTTCCGCGAGAACGGGACGCTCCTCACCGAAGAGGTGATGGGCCTCGAGGGGTTCTCGGGGAACGAGTCGATCCTCTACCACCTCGTCTCGCCCTGCCGTGTCAAGGAGGTGGGCGCCTTCACGCCGGCCGTGCGCGAGGAGTGGATCCCCGAGACTCACGCTCATCGGCTTCAGAACACGTACGACGTCGCCCCGGAGGGCGACGAGATCTCGGGGCGTCGCACGCTCATGTGGAACGACGACGTCGAGATCTCGCTCTGCCGCCCCACGTCCTCGATGGACTACTTCTTCCGCAACGGCGAGGGCGACGAGGTGATCTTCGTCCACGAGGGGCGAGGGACACTCGAGACCATCTTCGGTGACGTGCCGTACAAGGACGGGGACTACGTCGTCGTTCCGCGCGGGACGACCTATCGGTTCCGCCCCGAGGGCGAGCAGCGCCACCTCGTGTTCGAGACCCCCGGGCTCATCGAGATCCCGCGTCGGTACCGGAACGAGTACGGCCAGATCATGGAGGGCGCTCCGTTCTACCACCGCGACATCCATGCCCCGACCGAGCTCAGGACGCATCGGGAGAGCGGCGAGTTCCTTGTCAAGGTTCGCGTGCGAGGCGGGATCCAGGACTACGTCCTCGACTACCACCCCTTCGACGTCGTCGGCTGGGACGGCTACCTGTACCCGTGGACGTTCTCGATCCACGACTTCGAGCCCATCACCGGCCGCATCCACCAGCCTCCGCCGTCGCATCAGACCTTCGCCGGGCCGAACTTCGTCATCTGCTCGTTCTGTCCCCGAAAGCTCGACTTCGACCCGGAGGCGATCCCGATCCCGTACCACCACTCGAACCTCCAGTCGGAGGAGATGATCTATTACGTCTCCGGGAACTTCAGCTCGCGGAAGGGAATCGGGGTCGGATCGATCACGCTTCACCCGTCCGGTCTCCCACACGGCCCGCAGCCGGGCCTCGCCGAGAAGTCTCTCGGGGTCGCGGAGACCACGGAGCTCGCCGTGATGTGCGACACGTTCCGGCCGCTCAAGCTGTCGACGTTCGCCCGCGACCTCGACGACGGCAAGTACGCCCTGTCGTGGTACGAGCCGCCCTCGGACGAGCCGAGCCTGGCAGGAGTGACGAGTCACCTGTAGGGACTCAGAAGACCGGGCGATCGCCCGACGTCAGCATCCCGCGCGCGACGTCGGGCGGAAAGCCCGCCTTGGCGAGTTGCAGAGCCTCCTGGAGCGAGATGTCGATGCGACCCGCCAGCTCGCGTGCGGACGCTTGGTCGTAGCCGGCACGTTCCAGAGACGCGCGCCGTAGCTCGACGACGCGCTCCGGGTCGTGCGTCTCGGCGTCGGCGGACATGGCGGCGATCGTAGACGTCTAGGATCGCGGCCGATGAACCCGGAAAGCTTCCTTCGGCGACTTCCGGAGCTGTTCGAGGACTTCCCGCACTCGGAGCACCCCATCGACCGGCGACTCGAGCCCGTGGCGGCCGAGGTGGAGAACCTCGCGCGGGAGAACAACCTGGCGCTGCTGAACCTTGCCGCCGGCTGCCTCGACCCGGGCGAGGCATACGTCGAGGTCGGTGTGTTCCACGGCGCGAGCCTGATCGGCGCCATGCTCGGCAACGAGGGCAAGCGGTTCGTCGGCATCGACACCTTCGCCTTCCGCGACGGATCCCTCGAGAGCGTCGAGAGGAACCTCGACCGTTTCGGTCTCGCCCGGCCGGAGCTGATCGTCGGTGACGTCTTCGAGCTCGCCGACCGACTGCACGAGATCCCGGTCGGCGTCTGGTACTACGACGCCCTCCACACGTACGAGGCGCAGCTGTCCGGCCTGCGTGTGGCCGAGCCTGCTCTCGTTCCGGGAGCGCTCATGATCGTGGACGACTCCGACTGGGTCGACGTATCGCGGGCGATCGACGACTACCTCGCCGGGCAGCCACGGGCTCGTCGGATCCTCTCGATCGACGGCAAGGAGAGGGGGTACCCACACTGGTGGGAGGGCATGCAGGTCCTCCGGTGGGACGGCTGAGCCGCTACGTGCCGCGGATCGTGAGGCGACGGTTGATGACGTTTCCGCTGCGGTCGTTCAGCGAGAACGTCGCCGTGTAGGTCCGCTTCTTGGCCACCCTGAACTGGAGCCGTGCGTCGATCGTGCAGTCGAGGCGAAGCGGAGCAGTCTGCTGGCCGACTGCGATCAGCTTCCCTCCGAGGAAGACGCGCCAGGTCATTCCGATCAGGCTCCCGGTGGGGTTCGTCGCGCAGTACTGCCGCGTGTGGACGTTCACGAGCGGCGTCGCCGTCCCGCCTCGGAGGGAGACGACCCCGTTCCGGGCATCGACTGGTCGGGCCGCCGTCGTGAAGCGGGCGGGTGAGCTCCCCTTCGGCGCGCCGGCGATCGTGTACAGGCCCGACTCCCACGGCTGCCCGGGATCGTCTCGGAAGACGAACCAGATGAACATCTCCACGAACGGGTAGCCGGCTGCGATCGACAGCGACTGCTGGATGTACGCGGCCTGCGCCGCGTACGAGACGCCGAGCGGGTCCGGCGGGTTGGTCTGGTGGCCGTACTCCGTGATCCAGATCGGCACCGACTTGCGCTTGAACCACTTCTTCAGGCTCTCGTCGAACCTCGGCAGCGACTTGAGCGAGACGTTGGGCCACTTCACGGCCTGGGTCGGCGGCGAGTTCGGGTTGGTCGGGTACGGGTGGTGCGTCCACGCGTCGAACTTGAGGCGCCGGTTCGCCTTGGCGACGAGCTGCGCGAACTTCCCCGGAGAGTGGGTGGGGCGTACTCCTCCCGGCTTGTCGCTGCCACGGGCGGACGTCTCGCCGATGCCGACTTTCGCGAGACGGTTCCCGGCCTTGATCCCCGTGTACCCAGCCGCATACAGCCTGGCGTAGTTGGCCGGCGCGACCGACTTCCCGCGCGAGTTGAACTGCGGTGACAGGAAGCGCTGGAGGTTCGGCTCGTTCCAGACCGACCAGAACCGGACGAAGGGGTATCCCTCGTAGCGGCCCGAGTAGCGTGAGGCGATGGCGCGTGCGAAGTCGCGGAAGTCCGTGACGCGGCGAGGCATCACGTTCGGCTTCCTGCCGCCGTTCGCCCACGAGGGCGTGCCCGAGATCGTGAGCATCACCTCCATGTCGTGCGTCTGGGCGTCGCGAATGGCCTCGTCCAGGTCGTCGAAGGTGTACGCGGGGTCGAACGGGTCCGTGGGGCTCGCAGGTCTCGTCTTCGCGGTGAGATCCCACTGGACGAGGAGCCGCATGACGCTCGCGTTCGCCGAGGCCGCAGCCTCGACGCGCACGCTCCGGTCGCTCTTCCAGCGGAAGTTCGGGTCGTCGTGGAAGCCCACCCACATGCGCTCGGCCGCAAGTGCGGTGGGGGCCGACAGCGCTGCAACGACACAGGCGAGGATGACGAGGCGGGCAGTGCGGTTCACGAGGACTCTCCTGGGGGCGGCGGGAAAGGCTGTACCGTTGAGAAGTGCCAAGGCACCCTAGCGGCTCGGGTGTGTGGCTTGTGTAAGGAGGCGAGCCGATTCCGGACGGTAGACTGCCCGCCTGTGTCGCCATCCGTCTGGGAAGCCCTGTTCTTCATCGTGGTCCTCAAGATCCCGGTCGTCTATCTCGCGATCGTGGTCTGGTGGGCGGTGCGTGCGGTGCCGGAGCACCCGGAAGGAGGCGACGGGGCGGCGGTGCTCGCTCCCCTCGCGCCCTGTGGATGGGATGACTGGCGGCGTCGACGACGGCGCGTCCGTCCGCCCAGGCCCGTCGGCCCTCGGCCGAGAGGGGCTCGGGCGGTGAGGAGATGACGACGGCTCCCTCCCAGCACCGCGACATCGTCGCCGGCTTCCTGTGTGCCTTCTCGCTGGCTCTGTCGGGAATCGCCCTGGCGCGGAACCCCGGGCTCCTCTCCTCGGTCGCCATCATCCTGGCGCTCGTCGCTCTTCGGATGAGCCAGGCGAGACAGCAGCTCGCAGGCGTGGCGGTCGCCGTGGGAACGCTTGCCTTCTTCTTCGGCATGGTCATCGCGATCGTGACTGCCAGTCCGCTCTACTAGAGCGTCCGCTGGTACAACCATCCCGTGGCAACGCCCCTCGAGCCGTCCGGCCTCAACACGGGCTACGTCAGCCAGTTGCTCGAGCAGTACCTCGACAACCCCGAGTCGGTCGATCCTGCCTGGCGCGAGGTCTTCGAGCGGGCGGACTCGAGCATCTTGTCCGCGCTCCCGGGCCTGAGCCGCCTCGGCGCAGCGCTGCTCCCCGGCGAGGGCGAGCCGGTGGTGGCCGGCCCTCCGGCAGCCGAGGAACCGCCGATTCCCGAGGCGGAGCGTGTCACAGCTCCTCTCGAGGCACCGGCCGTGCCCGCGCCCCCGGTCGCGGTCTCGCCTGCCGCGGACGGCGGCCTGCTCCGGGCCGTCGCATCTGCGATGGCTCTCGTCGACGCGATCCGGACGCACGGTCATCTCGCTGCCCGGCTCGACCCACTCGGCTCCGAGCCGCTCGGCGATCCCGCGCTCGACGAGTCCGAGCTCGACGTCCCGCTGCCTCCCGACCTGCAGGCGCGGATTCCCGCCTCGATTCTGGGAGTCCACGTCGAGGGAGACACGCTCGCCGACGTTCTGCCCCGTCTCCGTGACGTCTACATGGGCACGATCGCGTACGAGATCGAGCACATCTCCGATCACGCAGAGCGTCTCTGGCTCCGACGCGCGATCGAGTCGGGCCGGTTCTCACGACCGCTCGTCGAGGACGAGAGGCGCGCGCTTCTCGAGCGGCTCGCCCGAGTCGAGGCGTTCGAGACGTACCTGAGGCGGGCGTTCATCGGCCAGAAGCAGTTCTCGATCGAAGGGCTCGACGCCCTCGTCCCGATGCTCGACGAAGCAGTCGAGCTCGCCGCTCAGGGCGGAGCGCACGAGATCGTCATCGGCATCGCTCATCGCGGTCGCCTCAACGTCCTCGCGCACACGGTCGGGCGCTCGTACGCGGCGATCCTCCGAGAGTTCGAGGGCGAGAGAACGGCCGACGCCCTCATCGCCGATCCCGAGGGCGGAACGGGCGACGTGAAGTACCACCTGTCCGCCTCGGAGACGCGAATGACGGGAGCGGGCGAGGTGCAGGTGACGGTTGCGGCGAATCCGAGCCATCTCGAGGCCGTCGATCCCGTGGTCGAGGGCCTCACGCGCGCCGAGCAGACGGATCGCTCGCAGGGTGCGGGCGTCCACGACCCGACCGTGGCGCTGGCGATCCTCATTCACGGCGACGCGTCCTTTGCGGGCCAGGGTGTCGTCGCGGAGACCTTCAACTTCCACTCCCTGGACGGGTACTCGACCGGTGGAACGCTCCACGTCATCGCCAACAACCAGGTTGGCTTCACGACCGATCCCTCCGAGGGTCGGTCGACGCGGTATTCGAGCGACCTGGCAAAGGGCTTCGACGTCCCGATCGTGCACGTGAACGCCGACGATCCCGAGGCTGCCCTGGCGGCGATCCGGCTCGCGCTCGCCTATCGGGAGGAGTTCGGCCACGACGTCGTCGTCGACCTCGTCGGCTATCGCCGGCACGGGCACAACGAACAGGACGAAGCGGCGTACACGCAGCCGCTGCAGGCCGAGAGGGTCGGCGTTCAGCCGACTGTGCGGGAGCTCTATGCGGCCCGGCTCGTCTCCGACGGTGTCCTCGGGGACGAGGAGGCGGGCCATCTCCTCGATGCGACCCTCGAAGAGCTACGGATCGCCCATGACCAGCTGAAGGCGACGTTCGCGACCGCCGAGCCGCCGCCCGAGCCGTTCGTCCGCATGGACACCGGAGAAGCGGTGGTGACCGCCGTTCCCGGTGGGCGCCTTCGGGAGCTGAACGAGCAGCTCCTCGCCATCCCGGAGGGCTTCCAGGTGAACCCCAAGCTGGCCCGCCAGCTCGAGCGGCGGAGAAGCGCGCTCGCGGACGGCGGGATCGACTGGGGGCAAGCCGAGGCCCTCGCGTTCGGCTCGCTGCTCGAGGAAGGGATCCCCATTCGCCTCGTCGGCCAGGACACGGAGCGAGGCACCTTCTCTCACAGGCACGCGCTGCTCCACGACCCTCGCAACGGAGAGACCTATGCACCGTTGCAGCACCTCGAGACCGCGGCTGCCTCGTTCGAGATCTACAACTCGCCGCTCTCGGAGTATGCGGCGCTCGCGTTCGAGTACGGCTACTCGATCGCAGCGCCGGACGCACTGGTGCTCTGGGAGGCGCAGTTCGGCGATTTCGTGAACGGAGCGCAGATCGTCGTCGACCAGTTCGTCGTCGCGGGCCGCTCGAAGTGGGCCCAGACCTCGCGCCTCACGCTTCTCCTCCCGCACGGCTACGAGGGCAACGGCCCAGAGCACTCGAGCGCCCGTCTCGAGAGGTTCCTGCAGCTCGCCGCGCAGGACAACATCCGCGTCGTCAACTGCACGACGTCCGCCCAGTTCTTCCATCTCCTGCGCCGACAGGCGCTCGACGCCACTGCGCGCCCGCTCGTGGTCATGACCCCGAAGGGGCTCCTGAGGTTGCGAGAGGCCACGGCCTCCGTCGACGCGCTCACGACGGGAGCGTTCCAGCCCGTCATCGGCGATCCCGGTGCGAGCCCTTCGGAAGTGCGGCGGCTCGTCCTCTGCAGCGGCAAGGTGTACTTCGACATCGTCGGCCACGAGCTGAGAGACGCGGCGACGGCTGTCGCCGTGGCTCGCATCGAGCAGCTGTACCCGTTTCCCCTCGACGCGTTGGCATCACTCGTCGCGTCCTATCCCGACGTGCGCGAGATCGTCTGGGCCCAGGAGGAGCCGCAGAACATGGGGGCGTGGCGCTCGATACGCCATCGCCTCGAGGAGGCCGCGCTTCATGCCGCGGACTCGTCGCCGGTCCACTACGTCGGTCGGCCGTGGCGGGCCAGCACGAGCGAGGGCTACCCGACGCTGCATCATCGCGAGCAGGACAGGATCGTCCGCTCGGCACTCGGCTATCCGGTGGGCTGACGCTAGGTGCGAGGTCGGCCGCGACGGACGATCGTCGCTGCGACGCGAGGCGCGTTTCGCCGTGCGGCCAGCGCGATCCGCTGGCGATGCTCGGGCGGCAGCCGGCGCCATGTCTCGTACAGGGCGAACGCGACGCTCACGGGACGGATCCGTCGCACGAGACCGACGATCACGGCGAGAAGGGCGAGTGGCACGGCGCAATGGTTGCACACGCTCTTCGGCCGCGACCGCCGTCTGCCAAGGTCGTGAGGGACGATGCGCTACACTCGCTCGCGCTGGAAGGGGCCAAGGTGGACGACGAGGACTTCGCTCTAGCCGACACAGACTCGGCTTTCGCCGACGCGATCCGCGAGCATCTCGCGCTGAGAGACCGCAACGCGCATCTCGATCCCGACATGCCTCTCGAGCGCTACCTCGACGAGGATCCCCTCGAGAACCACCCCCTTTTCAAGAGTGAGGAGCAGGCGCGAATCGAGGAGACGTTGGGCGGTGAGCCGGGGTTGGAGCTCAGCTCCGAGAGGGTTCCCTGGCCCGGCGAAGAGACTGCCGAGGACGTCGAGGGAGCGGCGCTGGACGAGGCGCTCTGGACCGGTCGCCCTCGAGACTTCGACTGGGGCGACTGAGCCCTACCGCGAAGCGGTCCGTGCCCGACGAGCGCATTCGACGCTACGCCGAGCTCGCCGTTCGCGTCGGCGCGAACGTGCGGCCCGGGCAGGACGTCGTCGTCGGGTGTCTCGTGGAGCATGCGCCGATCGCGCGCGAGGTCGCTCGCGAGGCATACCGAGCCGGCGCGCGGCACGTGATCGTGCTCTACTCGGACATCCATCTCCGGCGCGCTGCGATCGAGCTCGGCCCGGAGGAGGAAGTCGGCTGGTCGCCTCCGTACCTCCTCGACTGGATGAGACGCTGGCCCGATGAGAACCCCGCGATGATCTCGCTGAGCGGCAACCCGAGCCCGGATCTTCTCGCGGACCTCGACCCTGCGCTCGTCGGCCGGTCGGATCCGGGCGAGATCCGTACGGAGTTCTTGAAGATCCTGAGCGGGCGTCACGTCAACTGGACGATCGTCGCGGCTCCGAACGAAGGCTGGGCGACCCAGGTGTTCGGCGAGCCCGACGTGGAGCGGCTCTGGGACGCGGTCGCCCGCGCGACTCGCCTCGACGAGCCGGACCCCGTGGCCGCCTGGCAGGCGCATGCAGCACGCCTCCAGCAGCGTGCGAACGCCCTCAACGCCCGTGCGTTCGACGCGGTCCGGTTCCGCGGGCCGGGCACCGATCTCACGATCGGGCTGAACCTCGGGGCCCGCTGGCTCTGCGCGACGTTCGAGACGGCGAAGGGGATCACTCACATGCCGAACCTCCCGACGGAGGAGGTCTTCACGAGCCCGGACTGGCGGCGCGCGGAGGGCGTCGTGCGCTCGACCTATCCGCTCGTCACGTCGGGAGCGAGGGTGACCGGGCTCGAGCTGCGGATTGCGGACGGCAAGATCGTGGACGTGCGGGCGGAGACCGGAGCGGAGGTCATCCGTCAGCACCTCGCGGTCGACGAGCAGGCCCCGTACCTCGGCGAGGTCGCGCTCGTCGACGGGACATCGCCGGTGCGGCAGACCGGTCTCGTCTTCTGCGACACGCTGTTCGACGAGAACGCGACGTGCCACCTCGCCTTCGGCGCCGGCCTCGTCGAGACGCTTGCCGAGCCGGCGGGCGACCCGCTCGCGGGTGGCGTCAACGTCTCCAGCGTCCACACGGACTTCATGATCGGCGGCGAGGACGTCGACGTGGACGGGCTCGCCGCCGACGGCAGCGCGACGCCGATCATTCGCGGCGACGTCTGGCAGCTCTCGTAGCTCGCGTCGAGAGTCGTGCCAGTGTGGCCGCGATGTGCCTGCTTGGCGATGTCATCGTGCTACTTGACATGGAGCAAGTTTGATGTCATAGTGATGTCACAATGCAGTTCGAAAGTCACATCCAGGCCATCCAGGAAGAGCTCGCCGCCAGCGCCGCTCTCGGTGACGAAGCGACAGCTGATGCGGCGAGGCGGCTCAGCGAAGGGCTCGCCTCGACGCTCCACCTCCATCTGCTCGACCTTCTCGGAGAGGTCGCGCTGGAGCTCACCGACCAGCTCGACTCGGGTCGGATAGAGGTGAGGCTGGCCGGTCGCGAGCCGGAGCTCGCGTTCGTGGCGGACGTCGCCCCGGATGCCGGCGAGTTCGGATTCGGCGAAGAGCACAGCGGACGCATCACGCTCCGGCTTCCCGAGTCCCTGAAGGCGAGCGTCGAAGCGGCTGCGGCGCGCGAGGGCATCTCGACGAACGCATGGCTCGTGCGTGCGATCGCGAGGGTCCTCGATCACTCCAGCAAGCGCAGCCGCCGTCGTATGCAGGGCTACGCCCAGGGTTGAAAGGAGAAGTCATGTACCTCGCGTCACTCCCATTCGACTACACCGCCCACCTCGTCCCCGGTGAGCGTCTTCGGACGAAGCGCGATCGCTCGTCGGAAGCCAGGGTCCGCCGTGGGGCAGCCCGGCCGGCCTAGGTGAGCGAGATGCAGGTGTTCGATACTCCCGGGAGCGTCTCCCTCCAGATCAAGCTCCCGAGTGGCGG
>JBFFGH010000063.1:0-13227 GCA_041557575.1 Gaiellaceae bacterium | reverse complement strand
GCGACTCCCCTCCATCGGGAGCTGCAGCGTCTTCGAGCCCGTGGAGGAGCTCGAGGCCCTGGGAGTCCTGCCCGCGTGAACTCGGGTGTGGGCTTCGGTGTCTTCTCGACCGACGGCGAGCCGCCGCGCGTCGGCTTCCGTCTCGGGCGAGGTGTGCTCGACCTCCCGGCCGCCGGGCTCGGATCCGTGTTCGCCTCTCCGAGCCTCAACCCGTTCCTCGCGCTCGGCAGGACGGCCTGGGAGGACACGCTCGGCCGGATCCGGGACCGCGTCGCCCAGGGCGCCGACGTCGTGCCGCTGGAACGAGTGCGGACGCACCTGCCCTTCGCCGTGGCGGACTACGTCGACTTCTACTCGTCGCTCGAGCACGCGACGAACCTCGGGCGTCTCTTCCGCCCCGACGCCGAGCCGCTCCTCCCGAACTGGCGTCATCTCCCGGTCGGCTACCACGGTCGCAGCGGCACCGTCGTCGTCTCCGGGACGCCCGTGCTCCGCCCGTGCGGCCAGGTGAAGGGGCCGGACGACGCCGTGCCCCGCTTCGGGCCGAGCCGGCGCCTCGACATCGAGCTCGAGCTCGGGTTCGTGGTCGGGGTCGGCAGCCGCCACGGCAATGCCGTGCCCGTGGCGGACTTCCGGGAGCACGTGTTCGGCGTCGTGCTGGTGAACGACTGGTCGGCCCGCGACATCCAGGCGTGGGAGTACCAGCCGCTCGGCCCCTTCCTCGGAAAGTCGTTCGCGACGTCGATCGCCGCGTGGGTCACGCCGCTCGCGCTCCTCGAGGACCGGTTCGTCGCGGCCCCGAAGCAGGATCCCGAGCCGCTCGACTACCTCCGTGCGCCCGGCGACTGGGCGCTCGACATCGACCTGGAGATCGAGCTCTCCGGCACCGTCGTGTCACGGACGAACGCCCGCGGGCTCTACTGGACGATGCCCCAGCAGCTCGCGCACGCAACCGTCAACGGCGCGTCGATTCGAACCGGCGACCTCTTCGCGTCGGGGACGATCTCGGGCCCCGATCGCGGCAGCGAGGGATCCTTCATCGAGCTCACGTGGAACGGGCAGCAGCCGATCAGGATCGGGGACGGGACGACGCGCACGTTCCTCGAGGACGGCGACGAGGTCGTGCTGCGCGGGCGTGCGGGCGAGCGCGTGCTCGGCGAGGTGCGCGGGAAGATCCTCCCGGCGCTCTGCTAGCCCCCTGCGGGCGGGAAGCTCCCCGCTCTGTGGAGGAGCCCGTCGAGCTGTCGTCCCAGAGTGCGCTCGAGCCACTCGGATACGCCGAGGACGGCATCGAGGTCGACCCCCGTCTCGATCCCCTCCCGGTGGAGGACGTAGACGAGATCCTCCGTCGCGACGTTCCCGGTCGCGTTCGGAGCGAAGGGGCAGCCGCCGATGCCTCCGACCGAGGCATCGAGGACGGTCGCGCCCGCTTCGATCGCGGCGAGCGCGTTCGCGTACCCCGTGCTCCGCGTGTTGTGGAAGTGACCGCCCACCCGTCCCGCGAACGAGCGCAGACGTCGGACGAGCTCTCGCACCTGGCCCGGCACGGCCGCACCGATCGTGTCGGCGACGACGAGGGTGTCGGGGGACGCGTCCACGACGCGCTCGGCGATCTCCAGGACGCGCGCCTCCTCGACCTCTCCCTCGAACGGGCATCCGAAGGCGACGCTGAGCGTCACGGTCGAGCGCAACCCGTCCTCGTGCGCCCGGGAGACGATGTCCATCGCAGCCGCGACGGACTCGTCGACGGACGCTCCCTGGTTCCGCCGGTTGAACGACTCCGTGACGCCGAAGGCGAAGCGCACCTCGTCCAGGCCGGTCTCCAGAAGCCGCTCGTACCCGCGCTCGTTGAGCGCCAGGCCGGCACGGATCACTCCGTCGAGCGCCCCCGCTGCCTCGACGACCTCTTCCGCGCCTCCCATCTGCGGAACGCGGCGGGGATCGACGAAGCTCGCGACCTCGATCGCCTGCAGTCCCGCGGCGGCCAGACGGCGTACGAGCTCGGCGCGAACGGCCGGGCTCAGCGTCTCGGGCTCGTTCTGGAGCCCGTCGCGCGGCCCCACGTCGTAGACGGTCAGGCGGGCCCCCTGCGTCACGTGCTCACCCTAGCCCAGGGGGCGAAGGAAACGAGTGCACGCCTGCGGAGGTACGCTGAAGGTGATGGCAGGAACGATCGTCGTAGGGGTGGACGGCTCCAAAGCCTCGCTCGAGGCGCTTCGCTGGGCCGCCGACGAGGCCCGCCTCCGGGAAGCCCGGATCGTCGCGGTCCACGCGTGGACCTTCGTCCCCGCCGCTCCGATCGGCGATCCGGGGATGATTGCCATTCCCGCCGGCGACCTGATGGGCCAGCTCGAGGCGGAGAGCGAGGCAGCGCGTGTCGAGCTCGCCGACTCGATCGCGCAGGTGCTCGGCGCGGAGCCCGGAGTGGACGTCGAGGCGCGGCTCACCGAGAGCGACGCCGGGGACGCCCTCGTCGCGGAGAGCGAGTCGGCCGACCTCGTCGTCGTCGGCTCGCACGGGCGCTCCGGCTTCCGGGCGGCCATCCTCGGCTCCGTCAGCCGCCACGTCGTCGACCACGCGCACTGCCCCGTGGTCGTCGTCAGGCAGCGCGCCTAGGCGAGCTCGCCCGACGCGGCCGCGAGCTCGCGGTCTCGGTCGGTGATCCCGCCGGCCGTGTGCGTCCACCAACGGAGCGTGACGCGGCGATAGGCGATCGTGATGTCCGGGTGATGGTCCTCGGCCTCCGCGAGCTCCGCGACCCGGTTCACGAAGGCGATCGCCTCCGTGAAGCTCGGGAGCTCGAAGGTGCGCTCGAGCGCGCCATCCACCTCTGTCCAGCCTGCTGTGGTCACGACGGGAGTATCTACGATCATCGTCGTGACGAGCGCGAGCGAGAGCCCGGGCGCAGCGCGACCGGAGGGGACGGAGTCGCGGCGCGCGGGACGCGAGTTCCTTCTCGAGTGGCTCTTCCAGCCGCTCTCCGCGGTCGTCGTTCCCGTGCTCCGGCGCCTCCGGGTCTCGCCTCCGGTCGTCGTCCTCGCCAACACGGGAGCGGGCCTCCTGGCCTGTCTTGCGATCGCGACGGACGCGCCGATCGCCGGTGCCCTGCTGCTCCAGCTGAAGACGCTCCTGGACAACTGCGACGGGCGTCTCGCCCGTGCGTCGGGCCGCGTGACGCTCACGGGGCGCTATCTCGACACCCTGGCCGACCTGCTCGTGAACGCGGCGCTCTTTCTCGCGCTCGCCTACGCCACGGGCCTACCCGTCCTTGCTCTCGTTGCGTTCCTCGCGCTCAACGTCGTGCTCACGGTCGACTTCAACGTGTCCGAGCTCGCCCGGGCCGCGCACGGGGCTCCGGCCGCAGACGTCCGACCTACGGGCGGCCGGGTCGAGCGGCTCCTCGGCTCGGCCTACGACCTCGTGCTCGGCACCCAGGACCGGGTCGTTCGCGCGCTCTCGAGGAGAAGGCTCGAGCGCGCGGCCGGTCGGGATCCCTCGGCCGAGGCTCGGCGTGCGTACTTCGACCCCCTGACGCTCACCGTGCTCGCGAACCTCGGTCTCACGACGCAGCTGGCCGTGCTCGGCGTGTGCCTCGTCCTCGGGCTTCCGACGCTCTACCTCTGGATCGTCCTCGCGAGCGCCGTCGCGCTCGTCCCGCTGCAGCTCCGCCGCGAGGGTCTCGCGAGACGGGCGGTGGCCTCGTGAGGCGCCGCGCTGCGCTCGTGACGGGGTCCTCGGCCGGCATCGGCCGGGGGATCGCGCTCGCTCTCGCACGTGCCGGCCACGACGTGGCCGTCCACTACCGCCGGTCGGAAGCCGAGGCCGAGGCGACCCGGGCCGAGGCCGAGTCCCACGGCGTGCGGGCGATCACGCTGCAGGCGGACCTCGCCGACAGGGAGGCGGCGCGGCGGCTCGTGCTCGACGCGCACGAGCGGCTCGGCGGTCTCTCCGTGCTCGTGAACAACGTGGGGAGCTACCTCTACAAGCCGTTCGAGGAGATCACGGACGAGGAATGGGACGACGTCTTCGCCACGAACCTCGGCGCGGCGTTCGCGACGTGTCAGGCGGCACTGCCGCTCCTTCGGGCGGACGGAGAAGGCAGGATCGTGAACCTGGGCTATGCGGGCTCCCAGGGCCTCGTCGCGCGGCCGAAGCACGTGCCGTACGTGATCGCGAAGACGGGCGTCGTCCTGCTCACGAAGGCCATCGCGCGTGCCGAGGCGGCGAACGGCATCACGGCGAACGTCGTCGCGCCGGGCGTGATCGAGAGCTCGGTGACCAAGCCGCTGCACGAGATCCCGGCCGGCCGCGAGGGTCTCGTCGACGAGGTCGCCGCAGCCGTCCTCTACTTCGTGTCGCCCGAGGCGGCCTACGTGACCGGCCAGGTCCTCGAGGTCGCCGGCGGCTGGAACCTCTGAGGGTGCGTCGCCGCGGCTACGCGGCGCCCCGGAGGGTGAGGCGCTGGCCGTTCATCGAGGCGGCCTGGTCGGAGCAGAGGTAGGCGATCGCGTCGGCGATCTCCTCCGCGGGCGTGAACGTCGAGAAGTCCTTCTCCGGGCTCTCCGCCCGCATCGCGGGCGTCACGATCGCGCCGACGACGACGATGTTCGCGGTCGCGCCCGAGCCGCGGAAGCGGTCCGCGAGGGCGAGGGTCCACGTCTCCGCCGCCGCCTTCGCGGCCGCGTAGGCGGCGTTGGGATGCGTGGGAGCCTGGGCTTGGCCCGAGGAGACGAGCACGAACCGGCCGCGGCCGCCGTCCATCAGCGCGGGCGCGAACGCCTGGGTCGCGTTCTGCACCGTGCGGACGAGCAGCGCGCTCAGCGCGTCCCAGTCCTCGAGCGGCGCCTCCTCGATCGGCGTGCCTCCACGCCAGCCCCCGACGAGGTGGACGAGCCCGTCGACACGGCCGTGGCGCGCGATGAGATCGCCCGCCCACGCGCGTGTCGCGCCGGCGTCGAGGAGGTCGACGACGTCGGTCTCGAGCCCGCCGATAGTGGACGCGAGGGCCTCGAGGCTCGCCCGGTCGCGGCCGCACGCGCAGAGCGTGGCCCCGACCGAGGAGAGCCTCTGCGCGACGGTCGGGCCGAGGCCTCCGGCGGCTCCGGCGATCGCGATGACGCGTCTATCGAGAGGCGAGGTCACGGGCGCGAGGCTAGCAACCCCGCGAAAGGGCAAGTACCGTCCACTCGTGGCCCAGCAAGCATTCGCCGAGCTCCAGGATCGGTTTCGCGAGATCTGGCCCTCCGTGACGCTGCGCTCGATCGGTGACGTCGAGCGGACCGTCGTCGTCGTGCACTCGATCAGCCTGGAGGTGCCGGATCAGCTCATCCCGGTGTTCCCGGCCTACGAGGAGCGGTTCCTGTGCCTCGTGCTGAGCCTTCTGCGCGCGCCTCGCTCCCGCGTCGTCTACGTGACGTCGCAGCCGATCCTCCCGCGGCTGCTCGACTACTACTTCAGCCTCGTCCCGGAGCTCGACACGCCGGACGCGCGCGCCCGGTTCCATCCCGTCTCGCTCGTGGACGGCCGCAACGAGCCGCTCATTCGCAAGCTCGTCGGGCGTCCCGGCGCGATCCGCAGGATTCGCAACCTCGTCGGAGATCCCGAGGTCGCCCTGCTCCTTCCCTTCTGCATGACCGAGGACGAGGTGGCGGTCGCCGAGGCGCTGCAGCTTCCCGCGTACGGCAGCGACCCCGCGCTCGGCTGGATGGGGCACAAGACCGGCAGCCGGCGGATCTTCCTGGAAGAGGACGTCCCGCACCCCGTCGGCCTCGACGTCCGCGACGCGAGCGATCTCCGGGAGGCGCTCGGCGAGATCCGCGCGCGCAGCCCGCAGGCGCGAGCGGCGATCGTCAAGCTCGACCGGGGCGTGAGCGGTCTCGGCAACGCGACCGTGGGGCTCGACGGGGCCGACCGCGAGCTCCTCTCGACGCTCGTCCTCGAGGACCAGGAGATCGCGGTCGAGCAGTACCTGGAGGCCCTCGACGACCAGGGCGGGATCGTCGAGGAGCGGATCGACGGCGACGACTTCCGCAGCCCGAGCGTCCAGCTTCGAATGAGCCCGGCGGGCCAGGTGGACATCATGTCCACGCACGACCAGATCCTCGGCGGACTGAACGGGCAGACCTACTTCGGCTGCCACTTCCCGGCCGACGAGGAGTACGCGGCGCAGATCGCCGCCGAGGGGCTGAAGGTCGGCAGGCGCCTCGTGCGCGAGGGGGCCATCGGCCGTGCGAGCGTGGACTTCGTGTCCGTCCGCCGGGACGACACCTGGGACTCCTACGCGCTCGAGGTCAATCTCCGCTGCGGCGGGACGACTCATCCGCTCTTCGCCCTCACGACCCTCACGGACGGCGTGTACGACCCGCTCGCGGGGGAGTGGCGGTCGCGGATGGGGGACATCAAGCACTACGTGGCGACCGACCACCTCGACAACCCGGACTACGAGCGGCTCACGCCGGACGACCTCCTGGACGTCGTCGCCGAGCAGGGGCTCGGGTGGGACTCGGAGCGCGAAGTCGGCGTCGTCCTGCACATGGTCAGCGCCATCGCGGTCGCCGGCCGCGTGGGGCTGACGGCGATCGGTGACACCCTGGACGAGGCGAGGGCGCGGTACTACGAGGTCAAGGCCGCGGTGGACGCGGCCGCGGCGTCGGTGTAGCCCTCGGTCTCCAGGGTCTTCCGGAACCAGTCGGCGGCGAGCTCGACCACGCGCTCGAGGGCTCCGGGCTCCTCGAAGAGATGGGACGCGCCGGGGACGATCGCGAGCTCGTGGGGGCAGCGAAGCCGCTCGGCTGCCTGGCGGTTGAGGTCGAGCACGACCTCGTCGCTGCCGCCGACGATGAGCAGCGTCGGAGCCGTGACCTCCTCGAGCCGCTCCGCGGCGAGGTCGGGGCGTCCGCCTCGCGACACGACCGCCGAGATCCGCGAGCCCAGCTCCGCCGCGGCGAGCAGCGCAGCGGCGGCTCCCGTGCTCGCGCCGAAGTATCCGACGGGAAGGCGCTGCCCCGCCGGATCGGCGTCCAGCCAGCGGGTCGCGACCGCGAGCCTCCCGGCGAGCAAGGGGATGTCGAAGACGTTGCGCCGATCGAGGGCCTCGTCCTCGGTCAGCAGGTCGAGGAGAAGCGTCGCCATGCCGGCGCGCTCGAGCTCGCTCGCGACGTAGCGGTTCCTGGGGCTCTTCCGGCTCGACCCGCTCCCGTGGGCGAACACGACCCAGCCGCGCGGGAGGGCGGGGATCGTCAGATCCGCCTCGAGGAGCGTGCCGTCGACGGCGATATGCGCCGCGCGGCGGGAGACCGTGCGCTCGTGGGCCTCGGCCAAAAGCGCGACGACCTCCTCGTCCGACACCTGCCGGAAGTCCCGGTACCAGAACCCGACTGCCCCGAAGTCGGGCGGCGCGGCCAGGCACACGACCCCGTTCACGCCCGGGTCGGCCTCGAAGGAGCGAAGCGTGACCGCGGCCCCGACGGGCACGGCGATCACGATCCGATCCGCACCGCGTGCGCGGGCCCAGCGCGCGGCGGCGACCATCGTCCCGCCCGTGGCGAGGCCGTCGTCGACGAGCACGCACGTCGCGCCTCGAACGGTGAGCTGCCCGCGGCGCGCGTGGAGGCGCTCATCGAGGGCCTCGGCCTTGGCCGCCGCCGAGCGGACCGCGTCCGCGACCTCGGCCTCGGTCAGGCCGTCGTGCGAGCGGACGTACTCGACACCGCCCGGCGCGACGGCGCCGATCCCGTACTCGGGCTGCCAGGGATGGCCGACCTTGCGCACTGCGAGGGCGTCGAGCGGACGCCCGAGCCGCTCCGCGACCTCCGCGGCGACCTCGACACCGCCCCGTGCGAGGCCGACGACGACGACCCGCTCGGGCGCGTCGCCGAGAATGCCGGAGCGCTCCAGCTCGGCTGCGAGCAGCGCGCCGGCCTCTCGCCGATCGGCGAAGCCCGAGCCCAGGAACGACTCGAAGAGACTCTCCACACCCCGAGCGTTGCGCAGGACGCCCCGGCCCGCATCAGGTGATCCCCCGATCGGCTACGTACCGGCGGGGGCTCGCTCGGTCGCAGTCTCGGACGATGCGTCCCTGAGCTCGCCGAGCGGTGAGAGCTGGCGCTGCAGGTGGTAGGCGGTCGACGCGATTCGAAGGTGCGAGAGCGCGGTCTCGAGGGTCATCTGGCTCCCTGCGAACCGTGCAGCCTGCACGTCGGGCGGCCCGTCGGCGAGAGGGTCGAGCCGGTGGGCGAGGATGATTCGTATGATCGGCCACATCTTGATGCCGGTGCGCTCGCGAAGGCTCTCGGCTGCGCCGTACGCAGTCGCGCCGCCGATGGTGTCTCCCTCCGCGAGAGAGACTGCGGCGAAGGCCTCGAGCCAGTAGGCCGCTCCCTCCAGGAACAGCGGGCTCTTCGCCGCACGGTCGAGGCAGCGGTGCGCGCTCCGGATCTCGTCCGCGACGAGGCATCCGAGTGCCTTGAGCGTCTGGTTGGCGCCGACGAGCGCCGGGATGCCGAGCTTCTCGGCGACCGCGATCCCCTCCTCGAGCTCCCGTATCGCGTCGTCCCGGTTCCCGAGGAGCGCCGAGATCATCCCCAGCATGCCCAGGCTCGTCGCGAGCCCGAACCCGTTGCGCTCGGCGCGGAAGATCGTGACGGCGTGCGCTACCTCCCGGTGGGCGTGCGACAGGTCCGTGTCGTGGTACGGGAGGAGCCCGCCGAGCAGCGTCCTCGCCCATGCCTCGCGATCCGGCGGCCCCCATTCGCCCAGCAGGATCACGGCCTCCTCCATCGCCTCCTTCGCCGGCTCGTAGTCGCCCGCCTGGTAGCACGCCGATCCCCAGAGCCTGCAGAGCTCCCCACGGAGCGGCGGATCGAGCTCGTCCCGCGCGGCGTAGGCATCCGGCATCCACGAGGTGGACTCCCGCACGCGGTCACGCAGCCAGATGAAGCGCCACGACAACGAGGCGGTTCGAACGAGCTCTGCGTAGTCGCGCCGCTCGTACCGCCAGCGCATGACGGCGAGGACGTCCTCCCAGTACTCGTCCAGGCGCTGCATCGCCGCACGCGCTCCTTGGCCGGCCATGAGGTCGTGCTGCTCGGCGACGAGGCGCTCGAAGTACGCGACGTACCTCTCCCGCAGCTCGTCCTTCTCACCGCTCTCCTCGAGCCTCGCGCGCGCGAACTCCGCGATCGTCGCCAGCATGCGCATGCGGGTGGGGGCGGAGGGCTCCGTGTGCGTGATGACGAGGCTGTGCTCGGTGAGGCGCTCCAGTGCCGAGAGGACGTCCGGCACGCGCTCGTCGGTGCAGACGGCCTCGGCTGCCTCGAGGCTCCAGCTTCCGACGAAGATCGCGAGGCGCGCGAGCAGGATGCGGTCGGCCTCCTCCAGGAGGTCGACGCTCCACTCGATCGTCGAGGTGAGCGTCTGCTGCCTCGCCGGCAGGTCTCGCGGGCCGCCGCCGACGACGTCGAGGCTCCGCTCGAGGCGCGCGAGGAGCGATGCAGCGTCCAGCACGCGGAGTCGCGGCGCGGCGAGCTCGATGGCGAGCGGCAGTCCGTCGAGCCTCCTGCAGATCTCGACGACGGAGGCGAGCTCGTGCTCGCTCGGCTCCCAGTCCGGGCGGGCAGCGTGAGCACGGTCGAGGAAGAGGCGCACGGCACTTGCCTGCACGGCTTCCTCCGGCGGCGCTCCCGGCGGGGGAACCTCCAGCGGGGCCACCCCGTACTCGTGCTCGGAGCGAATGCGCAGGGGAGCCCTGCTGGTGACGATCACGTCGACGCCGGGGCAGCTGTCCACCAGGGAGACGACGGCCGTGCGCGCCTCGAGCATCTGCTCGAAGTTGTCGAGCACGAGGAGGCAGCGGCGGGACGCGAGAGTCTCCTCGACGGTCCCGAGGAGGGGGCGTGCTCCCTCGCTCCGCGTGCCGAGCATCGCCGCGACGCCGGCGACGAGCTGCTCTTCCGTGCGTGCGTCTGCGAGCGGGACGAAGAAGACGCCGTCCGGGTATGCGTCGGCGACCAGCGAGGCGGTGGCGATCGCGAGGCGCGTTTTGCCGATTCCGCCGGGGCCCGTGAGCGTGACGAGCCGCGTGTCCTGAGCCCCGATCATCGTCGCGACCTCCTCGACCTCCCGATCCCGGCCGATGAGCGCCGTCAGCTCGCTCGGGAGGTGCACCTGCCACGCCCCACGGGCTCGCGGCGGCGGCCGCTCGCCGGACAGCCCCGGCGCGAGGAGCTGGAACAGTCGCTCGGCCCTGTCGAGCCCCTTGAGCGCGAAGGAGCCGAGGTCGACGATCTCGGCGTGCTCGAGCCGCGGACGCTCGAGGAGCTCCGCTGCCGTCCGGGAGACGAGGATCTGACCTCCGTTGGCTGCCGCGCCGATGCGCGCGGCGCGGTGCACCTCGAGGCCGGTGTACCCGGAGGCGGTCCTCGCCGCGGTTCCCGTGTGGATGCCCATCCGTGCGCGGACGGAGACGCCGCGCGGCCACTCGCGCTCGCCGAGCTCGGCTTGGACGGTCATGGCTGCGAGTGCCGCGCCCTCGACGGTCGGGAAGGCGCAGAAGGCGCTGTCGGCCTCGGCATCCGCGAGGGCTCCGCCGGCCCCCCGGGCGGCGTCGGCGACGACGGTGCGAAAGCCCTCGATCACGCGGCGATACTCGTCCCCGAGCTCCGCGGCGATGCGAGTCGACCCGTCGACGTCGACGAACAGGAACGAGACCGTTCCCTCGGGGAGGCTCGCCGACACCGGCTGTCCCGCGTAGAAGCGCTCGCTGATCAGGAGCGCGAGGTCGTCCACGACGAGCTCGGCGAGCTCGCCCGAGGATCCGAAGTGCCGGTACGTCGCGAGCCCTTCGTGGTGGATGCCGTCGAGGAGGCGCTCGAGCTGCGGATCCCGCTCCGGCGCCGGCTCCTTCACGTAGAAGAGGCGCGGCTTGTCTCCGGCGCGCGCGAGCTCGTCCTCGATGCCCGACACTTCGGCGCCCGGCGCGACCCAGCCGTAGCTCTGCCAGTAGATGCCGATGAAGACGTCGCTCTGCTCGAGGTACGCGCGATACAGGTCGTCCGGCCGGTGCGGCCGCGCTCCGAGCTCGAACCGGACGGGGATGAGCCTGAGCGAGCGGATGGCGGTGTCGACCGCCTTGCGCTCCTCCGCGAGCTCGCCGAGCGTCGAGCTGATGAACACTCGCAGACGCTGATCGGGCGTCCGGATCCGGCCCCCGTCCGTTCCCACATGCGCAGTCTTACTCGTTCTCCCGGTTTCCGCTTTCGGATAAGCCGTACGGACGATCGGTGCGCCCACCGATGCGGGCAAGACGCCTCTCCGGAAAGCATGAGCCATGGCCAGAGCGCCGGCATCGCGCTCCCCGCGCACCCGGCTCGAGATCCGACCCGAGCGGCTGCGCCGGCGACTCGATCCGCGCCGGCTCGGATTCGAGTCGACGGCGGAGGTGGAGCCGCTCGTCGGCACGATCGGGCAGCCGCGCGCGCTCGATGCGCTCGAGTACGGCCTGGCGGTCGAGACGCAGGGGTTCAACCTCTTCGTCTCCGGCCCCGCCGGCTCCGGCCGGCTGACGACGGTGCTCGACACGCTTCGCGGCCTCGCCCCGAGTAGGCCGAAGCCGCTGGACCGGGTCTACGTCCACGACTTCGCCGAAGCCGACCGGCCGAACGCGATCGCGCTGGCGGCCGGGCGTGGTGTCGAGTTCGCCCGTGCGATGGACGCCTTCGTCGACGCCGCCAAGGCCGAGATCACGAGGGCCTTCGAGAGTGAGGAGTACGAGCGACGCCAGCGCGAGATCACCACCGAGATCGCCGCGCAGAGGCAGCGCGAGGAGGAAGACCTGACGGCCTTCGCGGCCGAGCGGATGATCGCTCTCCGGACGACGGTCGTCGGCGTGGCGTCGGTGCCCCTCGTCGACGGGAAGCCGATCACGCGCGAGCAGTTCGAGCGGCTGCCGGAAGAGCAGCAGGAGGCCATCTCGCGGGCGACCTCCGAGGTCGAGGAGCGTGCGGCCGGCTTCATGCGGCAGGTGAGGAAGCTCGAGCAGGAGGCGAGCAAGCGCGAGCGCGAGCTCGAGCGCGAGGTGGCGGTGTTCGCGACGGAGCCGCTCTTCCAGGATCTCCGAGAGCGCTTCGGGGACGTTCCCGAGGTCGCCGAGTACCTCGAGGACGTGAAGAACGACGTCCTCGAGAGCCTCTCCGACTTCCACGAGACCGAGGAGAGCCCGCTGCAGCTGGCGCTCGCGCCGCGGCCGAGGGACTTCGCCCGCTATCGCGTCAACGTGCTCGTGTCGAACGGCGGAGCGGACGGGGCCCCGGTGGTCGTCGAGCCCAACCCGACGTACTACAACCTGCTCGGCCGCATCGAGTACCGCGCGACGTTCGGGGCGATGAGCACGGACTTCCGCGAGATCAAGTCCGGCGCGCTTCACCGCGCGAACGGAGGCTTCCTCGTCCTCGGCGTGCTGGACGTGATCAGGCACCCGTTCGCCTGGGACGCCCTCAAGCGCGCTCTCCGCAGCGGAGAGGTGCGGATCGAGAGCCTCGGCGAGGAGTTCAGCGCGGTGCCGATCGCGTCGCTCCGCCCGGAGCCCATTCCGCTCGACCTCAAGGTCGTCCTCATCGGCTCCTCCTTCGCGTACCTCGTCCTCTACGCGCTCGACGAGGACTTTCGCGAGCTCTTCAAGGTCAGGGCCGACTTCGCCCCGGAGCTCGACTGGAGCGCCGAGCACCATCGCAACTACGCGGCCTTCGTGAGCCGCTGGGTCCGCGACAACGACCTCCGCCACTTCAACCGGGCGGCCGTCGCACGGCTGATCGAGCACGGGGCCCGCCTCCGCGAGAACCAGGGGAAGCTGTCGGCCCGGCTGATCGAGATCTCGGACGTCGCGTCGGAGGCGAGCTTCTGGGCCGAGCGGCTGGGGCACGAGGTCGTGCAGGCGCAGGACGTCGAGCTCGCCATCCGCAAGCGCGAGTTCCGCTCGAACCTCATCGAGGAGCGCGTGCGCGAGCTCGTGGAGGACGGGACGATCGTCATCGCCACGGAGGGCGAGAAGGTCGGCCAGGTCAACGGCGTCGCGATCGTCGATGTCGGCGACTACTCGTTCGGGCGCCCCGCGCGGGTCAGCGCCCGTGTCTCGCTCGGCCGCGGCGGCGTCGAGAGCATCGAGCGCGAGATAGACCTCTCCGGCCCGATCCACTCGAAGGGGTTCATGATCCTCTCCGGGTACCTCGCCTC
>JBFFGH010000062.1:0-13282 GCA_041557575.1 Gaiellaceae bacterium | reverse complement strand
TTCGCGGGCCTCATGCTCACGGACGACGGACCGCGCGTGCTCGAGTTCAACTGCCGCTTCGGAGACCCGGAGACGCAGTCGGTGCTCCCGCTTCTCGACGGAGATCTCCTGACTGCGCTCGCGGCTGCCGCGGAAGGCGAGCTCGCGGGGGTCGACGTGACCGCGGGGCCGGGCGCTGCCGTCACGGTCGTCCTCGCCGCCGGGGACTACCCCGCCGGCGGCGATCGAGGCTCGCCGATCACGGGTATCGAGGACTGCGAGGCCACCGGAGCTCTCGTCTTCCATGCGGGGACGGCCGTGCGAGGGGACGGGCTCGTCACGAACGGCGGGAGGATCCTCGGCGTCACGGGCCTCGGGCCGACGATCGCCGACGCCCGTGCGGCCGCATATGCCGGGGCGGGGAAGATCGGCTGGGAGGGAATGCGACTCCGATCGGACGTGGCGCTCGACGCGGCGTCGGCGGCGCGCGCGTCGTCGCGATAGAGCCCGCCTTCGCGTCCTGGGGCCACCCCTTGCCTCCTCCCACTTCGAGCCTAGCTCCGAAGTGCATACGGATGGTGACAGCCTTCGTGCCGAGACAGTGCCGGAGTCGCCCGCCCGGAACGAGAGGGAGCGCGGGCGCGCCGACTACAATCGCTTCGTGATCCCCCGCTACTCCCGGCCGGCGATGGCGCGTGTCTGGTCGGAGGAGGCGAAGCTCGAGCGGTGGCTCGCCGTCGAGCTCGCTGCGCTCGATGCGCGGGCACAGGTCGGCGAGATCCCGTCCGCGGCCGCCGAGGAGGTGCGCAGCCGCGCACGCGTCCCCAGCCCGGACCGCGTCGCCGAGATCGAGCGGACGACGAACCACGACGTGGCTGCGTTCGTCGACGCCGTCTCCGAGGATCTCGGAGAGGAGGGGCGCTGGTTCCACTACGGGCTGACGTCCTCCGACGTGCTGGACACGGCGCTCTCGATGGCCGTCCAGGACGCGGGGACGCTCGTCCTCGAGGGAGTGGACCGCGCGTTTGCGGCGGTGGTGGCTCGGGCCGAGGAGTACCGCGAGACGCCGACGATCGGCCGAACGCACGGCGTCCATGCGGAGCCCACGACGTTCGGGCTCAAGCTCGCCGGGTGGGCGTTCCAGCTCGCGCGCGATCGAGAGCGGCTCGAGCACACGCTGCGGGGAATGCGCGTCGGCAAGCTCTCGGGGGCCGTCGGCACGTACGCCACGACGTCGCCTGAGGTCGAGCGGATCGCCTGCGAGTCACTCGGGCTCGAGCCCGCGCCGAGCTCGACGCAGATCCTGCAGCGGGACCGACACGCGGAGCTCCTGTCGGCGCTCGCGCTGCTCGCATCGTCGCTCGAGCGCTTCGCGCTCGAGGTCCGTCATCTCGCGCGGACGGAGGTCCGGGAGGTCGAGGAGCCCTTCGGGCAGGGGCAGAAGGGCTCGTCCGCGATGCCCCACAAGCGCAACCCGATCGTGTCGGAGCGCATCTGCGGGATCGCCCGGGTCGTCCGCGGCTACGCGCTCGTCGGCCTCGAGAACGTGGCTCTCTGGCACGAGCGGGACATCTCGCACTCCTCGGCGGAGCGCATCGTGCTCCCGGACGCGTTCCTGGCAGTCGACTACGTGCTCGACCGCTTCGCCTGGCTCGTCGAGGGGCTCGTCGTGCGTCCCGAGAGGATGCGCGAGAACCTGGAGGCGACCGGCGGCCTCCACTACTCCCAGCGGCTGCTGCTCGCGCTCGTCGAGTCGGGGCTCGAGCGCGACGCCGCGTACCGGATCGTGCAGCGGCATGCGATGCGAGCCTGGGACGAGGCGCTCGACTTCCGCGAGCTCGCACGCGGGGACTCGCAGGTGGCCGCCCGCGTCTCGCTCGACGAGGTCTTCGACGACCGAGCCTTCACGCGGAACGTCGACGTCGTGTTCTCGCGGCTTCGCGCCCTCTCGGAGACGACACCGGCGGTCGAGGCATGACCGGGCCCGGGACGCACCTCGCCAGCGGGAAGGTGCGTGAGATCTATGCGCTCGACGACGAGCGGCTCGCTCTCGTGGCGAGCGACCGGATCTCGACCTTCGACGTCGTGCTCCCGACGCCGATCCCCGACAAGGGAAGGGTGTTGACGGGGCTCTCGGCCTTCTGGTTCGCACGGACTCGTGGGATCGTCCCGAACCACTTCCTCGGGCTCGAGGCCGACGGCAGGACGATGATCTGCAGGAGGCTCGAGATGCTCCCGGTCGAGTGCGTCGTGCGCGGGTACCTCGCCGGCTCGGGATGGCGCGACTACGAGGACACGGGCTCGATCTGCGGGCATGTGCTGCCGGAAGGGCTCACGGAGTCGGCCCCCCTCCCGAGCCCGATCGTCACTCCGGCGACGAAAGCGAAGGAAGGTCACGACCTCAACGTCTCCGAGGCGGAGGCGGCGGAGCTCTGCGGGCCGGCGCGGTTCGCGGCGGCGAGGGCCGCCTCGCTCGAGCTCTATCGCTTCGCGTCCGCCCACGCGGAGCAGCGCGGGATCATCCTGGCCGACACGAAGTTCGAGTTCGGCGTCGCGCCGGACGGGTCGGTCGTTCTCGGGGACGAGGCCCTGACACCCGACTCGTCGCGCTTCTGGCCCGCCGACGGGTACGTCCCGGGTCGACCGCAGCCGTCGTTCGACAAGCAGTTCGTCCGCGACTGGTGCGAGGGCACCGGGTGGGACAAGACCCCGCCGGGGCCGGAGCTGCCGCCCGAGGTCGTATCGGGAACGCGGGCGCGGTACGTCGAGGCCTTCGAGCATCTCACCGGCGTCGCGTTCGAGGAGTACGCCGAGCACCCGGAGGCCGTGCTGTGAGGGCGACCGTCCTCGTTCGTCCGAAGGCCGGGATACTCGACCCGCAGGGCGACGCCGTCGAGCACTCCCTCAGGAAGCTCGGCTTCCACGTGTCCGCCGTCAGGGTCGGTCGCGTCATCGACCTCGAGGTGGACGCGACCGGCGAGGACGACGCGCGCGCGCAGATCGAGCGCATGTGCCACGACCTGCTCGCGAACCCTCTCATCGAGAGCTTCGAGATCACGTTCGAGGCGTCGTGAGCGGTCCTCCGGTCGTCGCGATCGTCCGCTTCCCGGGGTCGAACGACGACCACGACGCCGCGTGGGCGCTCGGGTCGGTCGGCGCGGATCCGGTGCTGGTCTGGCACGAGGAGACGGAGCTGCCCGCGGGGACGGGTGCGGTCGTCCTGCCCGGCGGGTTCTCGTACGGCGACTACCTGCGCACGGGGGCGATCGCCAGCCTCGCGCCGGCGATGTCGGCGGTGAAGCGGTTTGCCGACGCGGGCGGGCCGGTGCTCGGGATCTGCAACGGGTTCCAGATCCTGTGCGAGGCCCGGCTTCTTCCGGGTGTCCTCCGGCCGAACAGGCAGCTCGAGTTCCTGTGCGAGGACGTCGCCGTGCGCGTCGAGAGCGCGGACACGCTCTTCACCCGGAGGTGCTCCGAGGGACAGGAGCTCGTGATCCCCGTGAAGCACGGGGAGGGCGCGTGGTATGCGGATCACGGGACGTACGTGCAGCTCGCAGCGCGCGGGCAGATCGTGCTTCGCTACACGGAGGACGTGAACGGCTCGTTCGCGAACGTCGCAGGCGTCGTGAACGCCGGGGGAAACGTCATGGGGCTGATGCCGCACCCGGAGCACGCCGTGGATCCCCTGCTCGGGTCCGCCGACGGCGGGCTTCTGCTCGCGGCGCTCGTGGATGCGGCGGCCGAGCACGCGCTCGCGGCCGTGTAGCCCCGTGCCCGGCTGGCCGCCCTCGAGAGGCGAGGAGCCCGCCCGCGTCCGGGAGTGGGCCCGGCCTCGGGCTCCGCCCCTAGAGGCGAAGCGCCTCCCGGAGGACGGGCGCGCGCTCGAGCGCCGCCCGCAGTCGCGCGAGGTCGCGCGCCCGCATGGGGACGGGGCCGCGCCTCGCGGACCCGTCGGTCGTGTACGCGAAGCGGATCAGGCGCTCTCCGCTGCGCGTCTCGAGGAGTTGCACGACGATCGAGAATCGCTTGCCCTGTGCGCGCTGGGGGACGACCGCCTCCTCGAGGAGCGCCGCCGCGCCCCAGGGAGTGGCCGCGACCTGACCCTTCGCGGGTCCCCCGGCGGCCTTTCTCGCGGTCGCGGACGTCATGCCCCGAGGGTAGGGGGAGACCCGCAACGGGTGGGACACGCCTCCTTCAGGAATGAGTCACGAACGTAGGATCGAGTCGTGCACGACTACGTGATCGTCGGCGCGGGGACGGCGGGGTGCGTGCTCGCAGCGCGCCTGACGGAGGATCCCGACGTCTCCGTCCTCCTGCTCGAGGCGGGCCCGTCGAGCCGCAAGCTCGAAGTGCGCGTGCCGGCCGCGTTCTCGCTGCTCTACCGGAGCGACGTGGACTGGGGGTACTCGACGGTGCCGCAACCGGAGCTCGCGGGCCGCGAGCTCGTGTTCCCGCTCGGCCGGATGCTCGGCGGGTCGGCCTCGATGAACGCGATGATCGTCGCGCGCGGGAGTCGCCTCGACTACGAGGAGTGGGACACGGTCGCACCCGGGTGGAGCTGGGCCGACGTCGAGCCGTACTACGCGAGGAGCGGCGGCGGCCCGTTCCGCATCGACGACCAGCGCGATCCGAGCCCTCTGACCGCCGCGTTCGTCGAATCGGCACGGGCGGTGGGCATCCCCGTCTCGCCCGATCTCAACCTTCCGGACAACGACGGGGTCGGGCTCGTGGGCGTGTCGCAGAAGCGGGGCCGGCGGTTCAGCGTCCTCGACGGCTACCTCCGCCCGGCGATGCGCCGTCCCAACCTGACGGTGCAGAGCAACGCTCTCGTCACCGGGGTCGTGCTCGAGGGCACGCGTGCCGTCGGGGTCACGGTCCGGGTGAACGGTGACGACGAGGAGGTCGCCGCGTCACGCGGGGTGATCCTCGCCGCGGGGACGGTGGGCTCACCACGAGTGCTGCAGCTCTCGGGGATCGGGCCGCGAGAGACGCTCGTCGAAGCCGGAGTCCCGGTCGTGCACGAGCTCGGCGGCGTGGGGGAGGGGCTTCGCGATCACGTCGCGGCGGGGATCTTCGTGCGGGCGCGCCCCGGCGTCGAGACGCTCACGTCCGCCCGATCGCTCCGCAACGTGCTCCGCTGGCTCGTCGCGGGCCGGGGCCCGCTCACGTCGAACGTCGCGGAGGCGGTCGCGTTCGTGCGCACGGCCCCCGACCTCCCGGCGCCCGACGTCGAGATCGTGTTCGCCCCGGTCCCGTTCGAGGACGAGGGGCTCGCGCTGCCCACGGAGCACGGCGTCACGCTGGGTGCCGTGCAGCTCCGGCCGAGGAGCGTGGGCTCGGTGCGGATCCGCAGCGGCGACCCGCTCGCTCCGCCCGCCATCGACCCGGCGTTCCTGCGCGACCCGGCGGACGAGGGCCCGCTCCTGTGGGGGCTCCGCCTCGCCCGGCGGATCGCCACGGAGGAGCCGCTCGCGTCCTACCTCGCCGAGGAGATGCTCCCGGGGCCGGAGGCCGAGGACGACGAGGCCCTGCTCACCCATGTCCGCGAGCGCTCGCAGACGCTCTACCACCCGGTGGCTTCGTGCCGGATGGGGACGGACGACGACGCGGTCGTCGACCCCGGGCTCCGCGTGCGCGGCCTCGAAGGGCTGCGCGTCGTCGACGCCTCGGTGATGCCGTGCCTGCCGCGCGGCCACACGAACTGGCCGACGGTGATGGTCGCCGAGCGCGCGGCGGACCTCATCGCCGCCGAGCGCGCCTAGCGCAGGCCCGACGCCGACGGCTGCAGGTAGCTGCGCCAGCCGCGCAGGAGCTCGTTCACGGCGGCGGCGCCCACGATCGGGCCGTCCGGCGCGGGGAGCGAGGCGGGGTAGAGGAGGAAGGCGCGCGTCTGGAGCCCTCCGAGCCCCCCGTGGAAGGAGATGAGCTCCTCGAACGCGCACCCCTCGTCGAGCTCCGGGTCGTAGAAGCTCCCGATCATCAGGTCGGCCACGTGCTCGAACCCGTCCGTCCGCAGCAGGTGCCGGGGCGCGTTCGGGGAGAAGTGCGCGAGCGGGTCCTCGCCCTCGACCCGGCCCTGCGCGAGGTAGTGCGTCCCGTTGCCCCCGAGCGCGACCGCTCCGTGCTCGGCCGAGCGCGCGAGCACCCAGCCGACGTGCGGGTGCGAGCACAGGGCGGGGATCAGGTCGGGGTGGCGCTCCCGCATCTCCTCGAGCGTGAGCCGCCGCTTCTCCTCCATGAGGTAGACGAGGCCCAGGTTCCCGGAGCCCATGACGACGATCTCCCGGTCGGACACGTCGTTCTTCTTGCGCTTCTTCGCCTTTCCGTCCTTGCGGCCGGTCGCCTCGCCGAACGCGTGCCCGACCATCGAGTCCTGCTCGTCGCCGCCCGCGAACTCGGCGACGCGCCCCCGCGCGAGGGAGCGCTCGACGAGGTCGTCGAGGCCGTAGCCGTTGCGCTGCTTGAAGGTGGCCCCCTGCGTCTGGCCGTGGTCGGAGAGGACGACGATCTCGTACGGGCGGGGCGCGTACTTCCGGGCCCGGTCGATCCTGCCGAACTGCTGGTCGAGCTTGCGGAGGGCCTCGAGCGTGTCGGCGCGCTCCAGCCCCGAGTGGTGCGCGACCTCGTCGTAGCTCGAGAAGGTCGCGTACATCGCGGGGCGCCCCTTCATCATGTCCGAGAGGACGCCGTAGACGATCAGGTCGCGGACGACGACGCACATCGCCGCGCGCATGAACGGGTAGATGCCGCCTCGATGGCCGCGCGGCCGGACGTCCCGCCGGATGGCGCGGAGGGCGGCGATCCACTCGAGGATCACCTCCCAGCCGAAGAGCACGAGGACCCGGGTGACGTTGAAGCCGTTCGCGAAGAACGCGCGGTAGCCCGGGTTGGCGCCCTTCTCGGCGTCGATCCGGCTGACCGTGAGGATCACGTGGTCGGCGAGGCCGGAGAGCAGGTTCCCCCGGCTCGCACCGCCGTCCAGGAGCAGGCCCTTCTCGGAGGAGTGACGCCTCTCGATCTCGGCGCAGTCGGGGGGCGCCGAGCACGTCATCATGATCCCGCGCTCCTTCTCGACCCAGCGGAACGCCGGGATGTCCTCGTTGGAGCCGAGCAGGATCCCGGCCTGGCTCGCTCCCGTCTGGGAGGAGAGGTCGGTCTCCCACTCCAGGAACCGGTGGCTGTCGTCGGCCAGCCAGCGCGCCATGTTCGGGGCGTTGCCGTCGCGCATCGCGCGCTGGAGCACCGGGAGGGCGAGCCCGTCGATCTCCAGGAAGACGATCCCGGGCACGTCGGTGACGACGCGCTCACCGGAGCGCCGGGCGATCCGCTGGACGACGCGGATCGTGTACGTGTCGTCGTCGTTCGTCCCGAAGACGACGTCGAGCACCACCGTCACGGCCGATGCGACGAGCGAGGCGAGCAGCGCGTCCCAGAAGCCCGCCACCCGCAGCGCTTCGTCGCTGAGCGAAGAGGCCGCCATGAGCATGAGGGCGTCCGCGACGAGGACGAGGAGGAACCCGGACACGAGCGTGAGCGGAAGGCGCAGGGCCGCGATGAGGGGAGGGATGATCGCGTTCAGGAGGGCGACGATCGCCGCCGTGAGCAGTGCTCCCCGGAACGTGGCGATCTCGACTCCGGGGACGATCGCCGCGGCGACGATCAGCGACAGGGCCGCGACGAGCCACTGGACGACGACCCGGAGCGGGTGGATCTTCGGCCGTACGTCCCAGGCTCGAGGCGGGCGCTGATACTCGCCGGCCTGCCCGGTCATCGCGAATCCTCCTGCGAGGTCACTGAAGTCTTATATCCGCCTCGTCGCCCGCGTGCCCGGGGGAGCGACCGCCGTGCTCCTGCCCGGCGCGGTGCCCGGGCGGCGGCTCAGCCGCCCGCGAGGACGGCCGCTCCGACCGCGCCTGCGAGGTCTCCGAGCTCGCTCGCGACGACCGCCGGTGGGTCGTCGGCGACGAAGAGCCGCGGCGTCATCTCCTCGACGATGCAGTCGACGAACGGCGTGCCGAGGCGGTCGGCGAGACCGCCGCCGACCACCATCGCCTCCAGGTCGAGGAGGTTCTGCACCGAGGCGAGCGCGATCCCGAGAGCCCACGCGGCTTCGTCGACGAGCTTCCTCGCCAGGCGGTCGTCTTCCTCGAGCGCTCGCGCGTACACGCCCGACGTCAGCCGCTCGCGCCCGCGCTCCTCCATGATCTCGAAGAGCCGCGTCTTCTCGCCGCCCTTGACGAGCTTCCTCGCCCGCCGCTCGAGGCCGACCCTCCCGGCGTATGCCTCGAGGCAGCCACGGCGGCCGCACGTGCAGGGTCGCCCGTCCGGCTCCACGACGACGTGCCCGAGCTCCCCGGCCGCGCGGCGCCCGCGCCAGAGCTCTCCGCCGAGGATCAGGCCGCCGCCGACGCCCGTCCCGACCCAGACGCCGAGCAGGCTCCGGAACGGCCTGCCGGCACCGCGCCGGTGCTCTCCGAGGGCTCCGGCGTCGGCGTCGTTCTCGACGACCACCGGGACACCGAGCCTGGCGGTGAGGAGCGAGCCCACTTCGACGCGGCCTTCGAGCCCGGGGACGTTGGCCGCGCCGGTGACGACGCCCGTCTCGGCGTCGACGGCTCCCGGCGCACCGACGCCGACCGCGCGGAGGTCGTCGGGAGCGGCACCTGCCTCCCGCAGGGCTGCCTCGACGACCGCGGCGAGCGCCTCGACGACATCGGACGGGTCCCCGGTCTGGGGAGTGCGTGCGCGCGAGCCGGCAACGACGAGATCGTCGTGCAGCAGGACGGTCTGGATCTTCGTTCCGCCGAGGTCGACGCCCGCCGTGACGCCTGTCGCGCTCACGACGCCTCTGCCTTGTCGGTCGCGGGGGGCTTCAGGTAGCGGCCTCGTCCGAAGGATCCCGCATCCAGCTCGAGCGCCCAGGTCGAGCCCTTCTTGCACTCGAGGGGCCCGCCGAGCGTGACCCCTGCGGCGCGGAGCTCGGCCAGCGCATCGAGAAGCACGTCCCCGTGACTGCAGGCCACGAGGGGCCCGTCCACCGCGAGCGAGCGAACGAGCTCCAGCGCTCCCCGCCCGGACGCACCCTCCGCGAGCTCGTCCGCGACCTCGATCGGCGCGCCGAGCCTCGCCGAGAGCGGCTCGAGCGTCTGCGTGCAACGAGCGTGGGGGCTCGAGACGAGCCTCGAGAGCGTTCCGTCGTCGAGGTGCGTCGCGAGCGCCTCCGCCTGGCGAAGGCCGGCCTTCGAGAGCGGCCGGAGCTCGTCCGGCTCGACCCATGCGTGCCGGTCGAGCGCCTTCGCGTGGCGGACGAGGTAGACCGTGGTCACGAGCGCTCCTGCAGGACGTCGAGGAGCGCGACGTCCCGTTCGTAGGTGAGGAGCGACCGGGCCTCCTCGACGGGAGACCAGCGGGCCGCGTCGATCTCGTTGGCGGGCTCGAGCTCGCCTTCGACGACGCTCATCTCCCAGTAGCGCACCGTCGTGGGGCGGCCGCGCGAGTCGTGGTAGCGCGTCGATCCGAGCTCGCGCCCGATGCTGCAGCGGAGGCTCGTCTCCTCCTCGACCTCGCGAAGGGCCGCCTGCTCCTCGCCCTCGCCGTCGTCGAGCTTTCCCTTCGGGAACGTCCAGTCCCCGTAGAAGGCTCGATGGACGATCACGACCTCGAGCTCGCCCTCCCCGGAGCGCCGGGTGACGACGCCTCCGGCGGCGCGGACGGCCTCGGTCACATCCACGCCCGCAGCTCCTCCGCCGTCAGGCGCTCCCACCGCGCTCGCCAGCGCGCTCGCTTGCGCCGTGCGGTCTCGCGCTCGCGCCGCGCCAGCTCCCGGGCGGCTGCGACGCCCTCCTCCGAGCGGTCCTGGCCGGCCCACTCCCGGAGCCACGAGCGCGCGACGACCGCGTCGTTGAGATCCCCGAGGGTCGTCTGGAGATCGGCGGCAGACCTGGCGAGGGCCGACGCCTCGTCGCCGTAGAGCGGTATCGCCGCCTCCGCCGCGTAGCGCAAGCGCTTGGTCCGGATCCGGAGGTCGTGGAGCTCCGCGTCGCTCGGCTTCTTGCCGAGCCGTCGCGCGGCCTTCTCGAGCGACGTCCAGGGCCTGAGCACGAGATCGGGGACGACGACGACCGCGAGCCTGCCCGCCTCGGGCAGGAGCGAAGGGTCGTTGGCCTCGGCGACGAGCCGGTCGAGGAGCTCGAGGTAGCGGCGATCGCGGATCGCGGTCAGCAGCCTCGCATGCGCGACGTCCCGATCGGTCTCGAGCGTCGCCAGCACCTCCGCCGCGCCCCGGGCGAGGCCTTCGGGCAGCTCGCCCGAGCGTCTCCGCATCCGCTCGAGCAGGACGTCGCCGTCGCGCACGAAGCCCAGGAGCCCCGCGATCCAGCGCAGCTCCTGGCGAAGCCGTGCCGTCGCGTCGGCGTCGACGAGCGTCCTGAAGGTACGGAGATCCGAGCGCAACCGGCGGGTCGCCACCCGCGCCTGGTGCACGCCCTCGGGATCCGTGTCGAGGCGAACGATGGGGTCGTGGACGACGAGCCGGGTCACCGAGGCCGCGATCGAGCGCCGGACCACGTCCCCTGCCGTCGCGTCGAGGCCGAGCTCGGGGATCGCCACCTCGGCGACCGGTCCTCGGCTGCCGAGCGCCCGCTCGTACTTCGGCGTCGGGTCGGCCGTCGACGCTCCGGCGTCGGCGAGGCGGAGGACGAGCGTGTCGAGCAGCTCGGACGGCGTCGCCTCGCCCACCTCGACCTCGACCTCCCGGAACTCCGTTGCGACACGCCGGCCCTCGCGCACGGTGACGTCGTCCTCGAAGACGTCGGCCACGAGCCGGCCCGCGGCGTCACGGAGCTCGGTCCGGCGGCGGGTCGTGCGGAGGCTCGCCCGGGGCGCGAGCTCCTTCCCGCGGCTGAACGCGCGCACCAGGTCGACCGCCGGCGGGGGAGGCCGCCTCCCGCTCGCGAGGAAGGTGACCTCGGGGCGAACGAGCACGTCGTCCTCGACCTCGGCCGGGAGCTTCACCGTCCAGCCCTGGCCCAGTCGCTGCCGCATGCTCACGCCCCAGCGCGCCAGCCGCAGGTCGTCCGTGTCGAAGTAGACGGTCCACACGTCCTCCGGCGACCAGGGGATCGGCACGACGCCGTCGGCGAGGCCGTCGAGCGCCGGCATCGCGAACGACGCGTCGACCTTCAGCTTCAGCTCGCGCTCGGGGCCGGTCATCGGCGCATCGTAGTCCCGGCTCACACCGGAGCCCGCGGGCGAGCCCACGCCACGACGAGCCCATCGACTAGGGTCCGCGCTCGGTGGACAGGGCGACGAACGAGGCAGAGAAGCGCCTCGCCGGGGTGAAGGCCGCCGAGCTCGTGGAGGACGGCATGGCGGTCGGGCTCGGCACGGGGTCCACGGTGAGCTTCTTCCTGCGCGCCCTCGCCGAGCGTGGCCTCGACGTGCGCTGCGTCGCGACGTCGCACGCGACGGAGAGCGCGGCCCTCGAGCTCGGTCTGCGCGTGGAGTCCTTCGCCGGCGCGGGCGCGCTGCCCCGTCTCGACATCGCGGTCGACGGGGCCGATCAGGTGACCCCGGACGGCTGGCTCGTGAAGGGCGGCGGTGCCGCGCACACGCGCGAGAAAGCCGTGGCGACGGCCTCGGACCGCTTCGTCGTGATCGTCTCGTCGGACAAGCTGGTCGACCGGCTCGGGCCGCCCGTGCCGCTCGAGCTGCTCGAGTACGGCCTCGCGGCGACGCTGCACCGGCTCGGGACGGCGGTCCTCCGCGACGCCGCGAGGAGCCCGGACGGCGGCGTCATCGCCGACTACGTCGGCGAGTTCGACGATCCGGAGGAGCTCTCCGCCTTCCTGTCCGGGACGGTGGGCGTGATCGAGCACGGGATCTTCCCGCCGTCGCTCGTCACCGAGGTGATCGTGGCGAACGGCGGAGTCGTCGAGACCCGCACGGTCTCCTAGCGCCGGATCGGGGCCGGTACGCCCGGCTCGCCGGGCGCGGCTCGCATCCGGGGGATCCTCCGTACGTCGATGGGCGTAATCTTGTGCCCATGAGCCGTCGCGTCGGCCTGCCGCTGGTCATCACGATGAAGGCGCTCGTGATCGGGCTGACCGCGCTCGGCGCCTTCGGCGGGCTCGAGCGCTTCGAGGAGAAGGGCTTCGGCTGGCGCCTCATCTGGTACCCGGCGATGATCCTGCTGCTCCCGGTCGTCTGGCGACTCGTCGGGCGCGGGGGCTACCCGTACCTCGCGGACGCGCTGATCACGCTGCCGTTCCTCGTCGACGTGGTCGGGAACGTCCTCAACCTCTACGACACGATCACGTGGTGGGACGATCTCAACCACTTCGTCAACTGGTTCTTCCTCTCGCTCGGCATCGGGGTGCTCCTGCTCCGAAGCCGCTTCGAGCCGATCGTCCTCGCTTCGTTCGTCCTCGCCTTCGGGGCGACGTCGGCGATCGTGTGGGAGCTCGGCGAGTACGCGACGTTCATCCGCACGAACAAGGACGAGTTCGACACCGCGTACACCGACACGCTCGGCGACCTCGCGCTCGACCTCGTCGGTACGTTGCTGGCCGCGTCGATCACGTTCTACGCCGCGCGGCGGCGCGACAGGGCCCCGGCGGCTCAGCCCGTGGCGGCGTCTGCGATGAGCACGGCCTCGGCCTCCAGGAACTGACGGTTCATCGCCTCCGTCTCGACGTACGTCATGAAGAGGCGCTCCACGGGGACGACGTCGCGTGAGAGCACCGCCGCCACGGTTCTCTCGGTTCCCGCGAAGTGGCTCTCGGCGACCTCCCGGGAGAACGTCGCGGACACGAACGAGGGTGGCGGGAGCGGCTCGAGCGGCCGCTCGCTCGAGAGGCCTCGCCAGAGCGTGACCGTCTCGTGGCCCGCGGCCCGGAAGAGCTCCGGGACGAAGGCGAGCCTCGCGAGGAGGTGCTCGGCGCGCCGCTCGCGGCTCCAGGCGCCGTCGAACAGCCCCGGATCGCGCACGACCTTGCCGGCGTAGGGCGCGAGCCCGATCTCCGCCGCGACGATCCGGTGGCCCTTCACGAGCTCGCCGGAGCCGGGGTTCGAGACGTAGCGCTCCGAGAACGCCTGCTCCAGCTCGAGGAGGCCCCGCGTCTCCACGAACGCCGAGAGGAGCGCCCACGTCGAGGGCACGCCCGTGCGCTGCGAGAGGTCGACCTCGATGCTCCGTCCTCTCAGCCACTCCCGCGCCCCGGCGCGCGCGGCCGAGAGCCGCTCACGGGCTCGCTCGCGCGCCGCGGGGTCGACCGGGACCTCGAGCGCCCGGTCGAGCCGCCGG
>JBFFGH010000061.1:0-13388 GCA_041557575.1 Gaiellaceae bacterium | reverse complement strand
CCAGCGCTTCCAGCGGAAGATGCTGACCATGCCCAGGAGCGTGCCGACCATGACGCCGAGGACGATCCAGAACGCGTGGTGCGAGCCCTCGCCCGGGAAGAGCACGTTCATCCCGAAGATGCTCGCGATCAGGGTGAGCGGGAGCGCGATGGTCGCGATGACGGTGAGGATCCGGAGGACGTCTCCCTGCTTGTGTGCGATCACCGACTCGTTGGTCGACTCGAGCCCCTCGACGACCTCCTTGTAGTTGTCGAGGAGGTCCCAGATGCGTTCCGCGGAGTCGACGATGTCGTCGAAGTACAGCTCGAGCTCCTCGGGGAGGAAGCTCTCGACCCGGCGCTCGAGGACGCGGAGCGTCGAGCGCTCCGGCTTGATGATCTTGCGGTAGGAGATGATCTCCTGCTTGACGTTCGAGAGGTCGCGGACGACCTCGTACGAGCGGCCCTCGAACATCTCGTCCTCGATGACGTCGAGCTTGTGCGCGATCTTGTCGAGGATCGGGAAGCAGTAGTCGAAGAGGTCGTCGAGGATCTCGTAGAGGAGGCGTCCCGAGCCGCGCGCGAAGAGCTGCTGGCAGAACCTCTCGTCCTCCCGGCAGCGCTCGAACAGGCGCGTGACCGGAAGGAGCTCCCGGTTCGGAGCCGTGACGACGTAGTCGTGCCCGATGAAGATGTCGATCTCGGCTGCGTTCAGCCGCTGGACCGCCTGGTCGAAGACCGGGAAGTGCAGGACGGCGAAGAGGTAGCCGTCCTCCTCGTAGTCGTCCACCTTCGGCCGCTGGCGCTTCGAGACGAGATCCTCGACGTCGAGCGGGTGCCAGCCGAAGCGGAGAGCGAGCTCCTGGGAGGTCTCGACGTCGGGCGAGACGACGTTGACCCAGGTGAGGCCGTTAGCGGTGAGCTCGTGGACGAGCGGGGCGGGGCGCAGCACGACCTGCCCGGAGCCACGGGCACGGGAACGCCGTATGCGAGGGAGGCTCGGCATGGGTACGGAGGGGGTCGTCCTTCGTCAGCGCCATGTTCTCGATTGTAGCCCCGGTGCCTCCTCGTTCAGGCCGACGCCGTCGCCGGCATCGGCGTTCGGCGCGCGCGACTCGGGATGAGCCGCTCGACGTACAGCGCCATGCCCGCGCCGATCACGCAGACGGCGGCCGCGCCGAGCCAGACGCCGGTCGGCGACACCGAGAGACCGGCGCCTCCCACGGCCGGCCCGAGGGCGAAGCCGACCTGCCAGGAGAGGGCGGAGAGCGCCATGTAGCGGCCGAGCAGCCTCGGCTCGGCGAGGTCGGCGACGAGCGGAGCCTGCACGGTCCCGTGCAGGCACTGGCCGAACGCGAACACGACCATCGCCAGCATCAGCAAGAGGACGGCGACATTCGGCGAGGCGCTGCCCGCGACGGGGACGAGCAGCCAGGCCGCGGCCCAGAGAAGCCCGAAGAGGGCGACGCTCGGCATGCGTCGGCGCCCGCGGGCGAGCCGTGCGGTCGGGAGTTGCGCGAGCACGATGACGGCCGTGTTCACGAAGAAGACCAATCCGATCTGCGTCTCGGACAGGCCGGCCTCGTTCTTGGCGTAGACGGGGAGGACGTCGAAGGCGGAGTAGCCGGCGAAGATGAAGAGCGCATTGAGACCGATGACGGCGACGAACGGCCGGTGCCGGAGCACGTCGCGGTAGGAGCCCGAGCCTCCCGGGGCGTGTCCCGGGCCGCCGACCGCGGGCTGCGGGACGAACGACAGCATGACTCCGAGGTAGACGACGAAGGTGACGGCGTCGATGAGGAACAGCGCACTGAACGTCCCCGGGGAGTCCGTGGACGCGATGAGCCCTCCGGCGAGGGCGCCGACGCCGATCCCCAGGTTCATCACGACGCGCTGCATCGCGAACGCCGCGGGCCGCTGCTCTGTCGGCGTGAGGCCCGTGATGAGCGTCGACTGAGAGGGCCAGAAGCCGCCGGCCCCGACACCGCTGACGAGCGCGACCGCGAAGCCCTGCCACGGGTCGTGGACGAGGACGTACCCGCTGTAGCCGGCAGCGAGGATCACGAGCGACGCCGCGAGCATCCTCTTGCCGCCGAAGCGGTCGATGAGCGTCCCGAAGACCGGGCCCGAGACGAGGCTCGCGACGGCGTTCGTCGCCACGATCAGCCCGACGACGCCGAGTGCCATTCCCCGGACGTTGTGGAGATAGATGAAGAGGAACGGGAGCACGGCGCCGTTCCCGAACGCGTTCACGAGCCCACCGGCCTGGAGGATCGAGACGGCGCGGGGGAGAGGCGGGAAGTACGTCCGGAGGAGGCTGCTCACCGTCGGACAGTAGCCCCGTGGCGGAGCCGAGAAGGGGCAGACCGGCGCGAGCGCGTCGAGGCGGCTCCGACCGGCCGGCAGCGGGAGAATGCAGGCACATGCGGGCCGACGGCTTCCTCCTCGATCCCGGGGTCACGTACCTCAACCACGGCAGCTATGGCGCCTGCACGGTCGAGGTGTTCGAGGAGTACCAGGCATGGCAGCGCCGGCTCGAGCGCGACCCGCACGACTTCTTCGCGCGGCGGTTCGACGATCTGACCCGGGCCGCGAGGGAGTCGCTCGCCGCCTTCCTCGGTGCCGGTACCGACGATCTCGTGCTCGTCCCGAATGCGACCTCGGGCCTCAACGCCGTCCTCCGCTCCCTCGACCTCGCCCCCGACGACGAGGTGCTCACGACAGGGCACGAGTACGGAGCGATCCTCCGGACGCTCGAGTTCATCGAGGCGAGCGTCGTCGTCGCGGAGCCCGAGGACCTCGCAGGACGAATCGGTGAGCGGACGAGGGTCGTCCTGGTCTCGCACGTCACGTCGCCGACCGCTCTCGTGCTCCCGGTCGAGGAGATCTGCTCCGCGGCACGCGCCGCCGGCGCTCTCGCGGTCGTGGACGGGGCGCACGCTCCCGGGCAGGTTCCCCTCGACCTCGATGCGATCGGCGCGGACGTCTACGCCGGGAACTGCCACAAGTGGCTCTGCGCGCCGAAGGGAGCGGGCTTCCTCTGGGCGAGGCCCGAGCACCAGGGATGGATCGCTCCGCTCGTCATCAGCTGGGGCTATCGCGAGGACGCGGACTTCGGCGAGCGCCACGGCTGGCAGGGCACGCGCGATCCCGCGGCGTACCTGTCCATCCCGAGGGCCGTCGAGGCGCACGCAGCCTTCGACCTCGCGCGGATGAGCCGCCTCGCGGACGACGCAGAGGCCCGCCTCGATGCGATGGGCCTCCCGCGAGTGCCCGGTGCGCCGGCGCCGTTCATGCGCGCGATCGAGATCCCGGCCGGCGATCCCGAGGAGCTCGCGCTGCGGCTCTTCGAGGAGTTCCGCATCGAGGTGCCCGTCTTCACGTGGGGTGAGCAGGTGATCCTTCGCTTCTCGATCGGCCCGTACAACGACGAGGCCGACGTCGAGCGCCTCGCGGAGGCGCTCGCCGTCATCCTGTAGCCGTCAGCTCGTGAGCTCGTACTCGGCGGGAAGCTCGGAGGGTCTCGTCTCGGGCTCGAGCTCGGCGCGTGCCCGGGCATCGAAGTAGACGTAGGCCGTCACGAGCGCCGTGAAGGGCAGCGTCAGCATGTACACGACGCCCGCCACGAGGTTCAGGAGCGCGAACGGCGCGCTCGTGACGATGATGAGCAGCGCGCCGAGGAAGGGGCCGGCGAGGAGCGCGAGGACGGAGCCCGCGCCGACGAGCGAGGCGACGTGCAGCCAGCGGCCCTGGACGAGCCGGCCGCTACGCCGGATCGTCTGCCAGGTCGATCTCTCCTCGATCTCCACGACCTGCACGAGCAGCGACCAGCGGACGGCGAGCCAGATCGCGACGGGGACGAGGAAGAGCGTCGACGTCAGGGCGATCCACACGGCCACGAAGAACGCGATCGCCCGGAGCAGCGGGCGGAACCGGCGAAGCGCCAGGCGGTATGCGGTCACGGGGCCGACCGGTCGGCCGGCGTCCATCTCGAGAAGCGCGCACGTGACCGCTGCGAGCACGAGGCCGAGCACGACGAGCGCGAGGGTCATACCGATCAGGAAGACGAGGTACGCGAGCACCGAGCTCGACTCGCCTGTCGTGTCCACGCCGAGGCTGTCCGCGAGACCGACGACTCCGACCTGAAGGACTGCCACGACGATGGACGTCGGGATCGCCAGCAGCCCGATCCCGACGAAGAGCGGGAAGCGGTTCACGTACATCCGCGCGGAGGAAGACAGGGTCTGCCCCCACGTGCGACGACGGGCGATGCGGAGCGGTGCAACCGGGGTCCACGTCGCGCGGACGACGACGAGCACGAGCAGGCCGAGCAGCACGGCCGTCGCGAGGAGCAGGGGCAGCGGGTCGTCGAGGAGGTTCGTGAGCCAGGACGACCCGGCGCCGACCGCATCGCAGAAGAAGTCCGTGGCGCTCGTTCCGAGGATGCCGCCGGCGGGAACCGCGTAGCTCCTCGCGCGCCACTCCTCGGACCACGAGATCGGCTCCGTCCACTGGCGCTTCAGGTTCGGACCGGTCGGGCCGTTGTAGAAGGCCTCCTGGAGCTCGCCCCAGCGGCCCTCGAACGCGATCCAGGGGAAGTCGCGGCGGGCAGCCTCGGGGTCGCTCGGGATCGTCCTGACGGCGGGGCGCACCTCGTCGTGCGGGCCCTGCGTGTCGTCGCAGCCGACGCCCTGGTCGGCCGAGCTTCCGAGGTACAGCGCGGCGGTGTACTTGTTCGCGTGCGATCCCTCGGAGACGTAGACGACGGGGTGCGTGTCGTCGACGCGCTCGAGCTTCGAGTCGTCCCAGTCCGATCCCTCCGCGCCTTCGTGGGAGCTGTACCCGATCCGAGCGGGAGATCGTTCGAGAGCCTCGCCCGTGTCGCGGGCGTCGAAGACGAGCTGGATCATCTCCCAGTCGCCCTCGTGCAGGTTGTTGAACTCGTTGAACGGGTAGAAGACCCAGTACTGGAGTGCGAGCTTCCCGGGCCGCCCGGCCTCCGTCGCGACGTGGGCGTAGACCGTCGGCGTGCTCCCCGTCGTGATCTGCCTCGCCCAGCGCTCGTAGTCGCAGCCGGGCTTGAGCGGGTTCCCGGGATAGTCGAGGTGGTACTCGTAGAGGTTCGCGAGGTCGTCGGCCGAGGGCGCGATCGCGACGAGATCCACGGCGTTCCACGGCCCGCGGAGGGCGACCGTGGGCTCGTCGAACAGGACGTCGACGTCGGTGGGCCCGTAGGGCTCGCCCGGGCCGCATTCCTCCTGCTGCTGGACGAGCCGCAGCACGGGGGCGAACTTCGCCGCCAGCGCCTCCTCGTCGGCGACCGTCGCGCTCGCGGGCATCGCGGCGAAGGCGGCGATGACTGCTACGACCCCGAGCGCTCCCAGCCGACGCATCGGGGCATTCTCTCGGACCGCCCGGCGCGCGTCTTCACGACTCCGCTAGCTGCACGGATGTCTGCGCGTCGAGCTCGTGGGCCGCACCGATCTGCTCGGGGGGCCGGGGGCCCGCACGCGCCACGTGACCGAAACCCCCGGGTGGCGGGATCAGGGATATCTCGGATGCACAGGAGGGCGCATTCGGACACGCTTGGACGGAGAGAGAGGGAGCTCGATGCGTGAGGGCGTGAGTCGGAACGCCGGCACGTGGCGCGACAGGTTCGAGGAGGAGTGGTTCGGGGGCTGGACGTGGCGTTCGCTGCCCGGCCGACGCATGAAGGTCGCTCACGCCTGTGTCATCGCGGCGATCGTCGTGATGGCGGGACTCGCCGCCGTCGCATTTCTCCCCGGTGCGGCAGAGCGGCTGCCGTCAGCGGTCATGTGGGGCTGGATAGGCCTGTTCTTCGCGTTGTTTGCCGCGGGCGTGCTCCTGCAGCTGTATGGGTACTGGGTCTCGTGGCGCCCCTCGCGCGCGAAACGGATCGTCGACCGGTTGACACTTCAGCCCGAAGACCTGCCTCCCGGATGGGTGGCACTCGGACGCAAGCGGCTGTCGAACGTCGGCGAGTGGGAGGAGGAGTTCCAGGAGCACTTGGAGCGCACCGTCTTGCTGAACGTCACCCTGAACCTCCTGCTGAGCCTGTTCACCGACGCGGACGTGTTCGTACCGGTGGCCGGGGACGCCGAGTTCGCGAGACGGGTGCAGGAGGCCGCCGCCGCCGGACGCATCACGGGGACGCGAACGCTGTTCGCGCGGCATCCCCTCCCGGCCACGGATGACTCCGGGATACGAGAGATCGTGTCGGAGGTGACCGTCTACCGCACGGGTGCACAGGCCCACCGGGCATTTGCGGCGATCGCCGGCGAGCAGTTTCGTGCCGGCGTGGGAATTCTCGGTGACGAGTCCTTCGCCGCTCCCATCGAGGACGGGAGCGCCATGACGCTCATCTGGCGCACCGAGAACGTGATCGCCACCCTCACCACGGGCGGCACGCCCGAGACGCGTCTTGCAGACCTTCTCCCCCTCGCTCGCACTCAGAGCGATCGCATCTTCAGCACGCTCACGCAACGCTGACGGTCGCTCCGGGTCGTCATCGAGTCACCGAGCTCCCGCTTCGGGGTGGTGAAGGCGGGTGAGACCGCTCCGAACAGGGGCCGACCGCGACAAGAGGGCTGCCCGAAGGCGATCGGCGGGAGCCGGCGCGTACGTGGTGCACACGACTCGATGATGCGCCCGGCAGGATTCGAACCTGCGACCTCGCGCTCCGGAGGCGCGCGCTCTATCCCCTGAGCTACGGGCGCTGGAAGGACATCCAGTCTACTGACGCCGAGGTTAGGCTCCGGCCGTGGACGTCGAGGTTCGGACCGCCCGTCTCCGGCTGGCCGAGACGTTCGTCATCGCGCGCGAGGCGTCGGACGTCGTGGACGTCGCCTACGTGACGATCCGGCACGACGGAGTCGAGGGGCACGGGGAGGCGGCACCCATCTCGCGGTACGGGGAGTCGTCCGACTCTGCGCAGGCCTTCGTCGAGGAGCACGCAGGGCTGATCGGCGACGATCCGTTCGCTCTCGAGGACATCGGCGAGCGTCTCGCCGCCGTGCCCGGCGAGCAGGCGGCGAAGGCCGCGATCGACGCGGCGCTCCACGACCTGCAGGGGAAGCTCCTCGGGATCCCGGTGTTCCGGCTGCTCGGCCTGCCGAGGAGTGGGCCGCCGACGTCATGGACGATCTGGCTCGGCGACCCCGACGACATGGCGCGCCGCGCGGAGAGAGCGGCCTCCACGTACCGGCGCCTGAAGCTGAAGCTCGGCGGCGGAGACGGCCTCGACGTCGAGCGGGTGCGGGCCGTCCGGGCCGTCACGGATCTCCCGTTGATGGTCGACGTCAACGAGTGGTGGTCGCTCGACGAGGCGCTCGACGCTCTCCCGCAGCTCGGCCGCCTCGGCGTGGAGTACTGCGAGCAGCCGCTGCCGGCGGGAGACGCCGACGGCCCGACGCTGAAGGAGCGCTCGCCGATTCCCATCTACGTCGACGAGGACTGCCACACGCTTGCAGATCTTGCAACGTGCTCGGAAATCGCACACGGGATCAACATCAAGCTCGCGAAGTCGGGAGGGATCAGGGAGGCGATGCGGATGGCGCACGCCGCGCGGGCCATGCGCATGGGCGTGATGCTCGGCTGCATGGTCGAGTCGGGCCTGGCGATCGCCGCGGGGTGCTGTGTCGCGCCGCTCTGCGACCACGTCGACCTCGACGGCAACCTCCTGCTCGCGGAGGATCCGTGTCCCGGAGTCGCGCTCGTGGACGGCATCCAGGTGCCGTCCCTGGCGCCCGGGCTGGGGGCTCAGGCCCCGTGAGCCGCCCGCGGCGGATCCTCATCCTCGGCGAGGGGTTCTCCCACGACCCCCACTACGGGAAGACGATGCGCGGGATCATTCGCTACGGCCCCGATCCCGTGGTCGCGATCCTCGACTCGAAGCGCGCCGGCGCCGACCACGAGGGCATCCCGGTCGTCGCGTCCGTCGAGGATGCGATGCCGTACGAGCCAACGGTTGCGATCGTCGGCGTCGCGACGCAGGGCGGGCGCTTCCCGCCGGCCTGGCGCGAGCTCCTCAGGCGCTCGATCGAGAGCGGGCTCGACGTGGAGAGCGGGCTGCACGAGTTCGTCTCGGACGATCCCGAGCTCTCGGCGCTTGCCCGCGAGCACGGCGTCGAGCTCCGCGACCTGCGGAAGCCGCCTCCGGGGCTGAACGTGCCGACGGGGGCGAACCTCGAGGTCGACGCGAAGATCGTCCTCACCGTCGGGTCCGATTGCGCCATCGGCAAGAAGACCGTGGCGATCGAGCTCGACCGGGAGGCGCGCCGCCGGGGTCTCGAGTCCGTCTTCGTCCCGACCGGGCAGACGGGGATCGCCATCGCCGGCTGGGGGATCGCCGTGGACGCCGTCGTCGCCGACTTCCTCGCAGGGGCTGCGGAGATGCTCGTCGTCGAGGGCGCTCGGCGCGGCGGGAAGCTCCTCTTCGTGGAGGGGCAGGGCGCGCTCGTGCACCCGCTGTACTCGGGCGTCACGATGGGGCTCGTTCACGGCTCCGCGCCGCACGCGTTCGTCCTCTGCCACAAGGAGGGCACCACCGAGATCGAGGGGTGTCCGGGGCACCCGATCCCGCCGCTCCCGGAGCTCGTCCGGCTCCACGAGGAGGTGGCGCTCGGGCGTCGTCCGGCGAAGGTCGTATGCATCGCGCTGAACACCGGTGACCTGGAGACCGACGAAGACGCGCGCAGCGCGATCGAAGGCGTCGCTCGGGAGACCGGCCTCCCGACGGACGATCCCGTCCGCTTCGGGGGCCGGTTCCTGCTTGACGCGATCCTCGAGCGACTTTAGGCTCCCGGCCGGTTGCGGGCAGTGGGGAGCCCGCTCGGGTGGATTGATGCGGTTCCTCATTGCGGCAACGGCTCTCGTCACGGCGCTCCTCTGCGGAGCGTCCGCCGGCGTGGCCGCGGACATCGGCGCGAACGACGACTCCGCGAAGTACGCAGCGGACGGCGGGGCGGCGATGTACGGGCAGATGTCCGACATGGGCCTTCGGCAGACGGTCATCGGCGTCCGCTTCGTGCCCAGCGAGCCGATGATCGTCCAGGACAAGCTCGCGCTCGACCGCGCGATCGCGAGCGCCGAGGAGGCGGGCCTCCGCGTCGTCCTGGCCGTGTACCCGTTCCCGGCGAAGGAGTTGGAAGCCGGGCTCGGCTCCTCCCAGCAGTTCGCCGGCTACGTGGGGGTGCTCGCGTCGATCTACCCGCAGGTGAAGCAGTTCGTGATCGGGAACGAGCCGAACCAGAACCTGTTCTGGCGACCGCAGTTCGACGCCTCCGGGCAGAACGCGTCCGCCGCCGCATTCGGGCCGTACCTGGCGGCCGCCTACGACGCGCTCAAAGGCGTGGATCCCGAGATCAAGGTCGTCGGCGTCGGCCTCTCCCCGCGCGGCAACGATCGCCCCGATGCGAGGAACAACATCTCGACCTCGCCGGTCCGATTCCTGCGGGCGCTCGGCTCCTGGTACCGCAAGAGCGGCCGGACGCGCCCGCTCATGGACGCCTTCAGCTTCCACCCCTATCCGAGGAACGCCACCGACCCGCTCGAGCGCGGCTACCAGTGGCCGAACGCGGGCTTCGTGAATCTCGACCGGATCAAGCAGGCTCTCTGGGACGCCTTCCACGGGACGGCGCAGCCGACGACGCTCGACGGCCTGAAGCTCCACCTGGACGAGGTGGGCTGGCAGGTCGACACCACGGGCCGACCCGGATACGTGGGGCCCGAGAACGTCCCGGTCACGGACGAGATGACGCAGGCGGCGATCTACGGGCAGCTCGTACGGGCGGCGGCGTGCGACGCCGACATCGCCGAGCTGAGCTTCTTCGGGTTCAGGGACGACGGCCTTCGCACGGGGTTCCAGGCAGGGCTCGCGCGCGTGGACGGGACTCCACGGGCCGCGGCGGCAGCGGTCAGCGCCGCGATCGCGGACGCCGAGCACGGATGCGCCGGCTCGACGGTGCGCTGGCGGCCCGGAGTCAAGGTGATAGGGGCCCGTGTGGCGATCGGCGCCCGCCAGTCGGCCGTGACGACGCGCATAACGGCCGGGGAGGACGCGCGCGCCAGGGTCTGTGTCCGGGCTCCCGGGCTGTCCAAGGGGCGATGCCGTACCGCCAGCGTCACCGGGCTTCGACCGGTCAACGTCTCCGTCGGGCTCGCCGCGGTCGCGCGGGCCCGCGTGGAGGTCTCGATCGAGCTCGCCGCCGAGTCGAACCGTTCGCGCAAGACGCGCGTGGTGAAGGAGACGACTCTCAGGCGCTGAGCTTGACATCGAACACGTGTTCGCTCATACTACGAACACATGTTCGGTCGGGTGATCATCGTCGTCATCGTCGCCGTCCTCCTGTGGGCGATCCTCGCTCGCGACACGGACGCGGGGCCGAACCCGCGCTCCCACACGGTTCGGGCCGGCGAGACGCTGTGGTCGATCGCCGCGGCGACCTACAGCGGTGATCCGAGGAAGGGCGTCTGGCTGCTGCAGGAGAGGAACGACCTGGACGGCACGACGATCGTCCCGGGGCAGCGCTTGCTCGTCCCGTAGAGGCCGCGCTGGTCTTCAGAACCCTCGGTAGGCGTGCCCGGCCATCGCGTCCGGGTCGAGCATGACGTTCACGATCGCGGGCTCGCCCGCGGCGAGCGCCCGCTCGAGCGCCGGAGCGATCTCGTCCGGGCGCTCGACGTGCTCGGCGTGCCCGCCGAAGACGTCGCACAGGCGTTCGTAGCGGCTCGGAGCGAGCGTCGTGGCGAGCTCGCCGTCCTCCCCGTAGATGCCGACCTGGGGGATCCTGACCTCTCCCCAGGCGGCGTCGTTGCCGACCACGAGCACGGCGGGGATCGAGAAGCGGACGAGCGTGTCGAAGTCGAGCCCGTTGAGGCCGAAGGCGCCGTCTCCGAGGACGCACACGACGTGCGTCCCGAACCCGGCGCTGCCGACTCCGATCGCGTACCCGGGGCCGACGCCGAGGCAGCCGAAGGGACCGGGGTCGAGCCAGTGCCCGGGCCGGTGAACCCGAAGAACGCGTGAGACGGCTGCGACGACGTCGCCGCCGTCGCCGATCACGACCGTCCCCGGATCGAGGACGCGGTCGAGCTCGCGGCCGAGGCGATAGTGGTGGATCGGCGCGGAGTCGGAGTCGATCTGCGACCGGTGCTCGTCCCACCACGCGCTCTCGGCGGCGCGGAGGTGCTCGAACCAGGGTTCGCGGCCGGCGCGGGGGGCCTTGACGCCGTCGGCGAGGATGCCGAGAACGGCTGCGCAGTCGCCCACGATCGCGGCGTCGGGCGTGCGGTTGCGACCGAGCTCTCGCGGGTCGCCGTGGACGTGGATCAGCTTGCCCTCGCCGAAACGGCCGTAGCGCAGGCGGAAGTCGAGCGGCGCTCCGACGACGCACACGACGTCGGCTTCGCGAAGCGCGGCCGAGCGGGAGTGCTGGAAGAAGAGCTCGTGATCCGGGGGGAGCGAACCGCGCCCGGACCCGTTCAGGAAGACGGGCAGCCCTCCGTTCTCCGCGAAGGACGCGAGCTGCTTCGCGGCGCCGTCCCACCAGATCCCGCTCCCGGCGACGACGGCCGGCCGCTCGGCGTGCGTGAGGAGATCCGCCGCCTTCATCACCTCTCTCGGGTCTCCGAACGCGCGCGGCGAGGCGCGCTGCGGGCCGACGGCAGCGGGGGGCGCGTCCTCGAACAGGAGGTCCGCGGGCAACTCGAGGTAGACGGGGCCCCTGGGAGGAGCCAGCGCGTGCCGGAAGGCGATCGCCACGTACTCCTGGATCCGATCCGTCGACGGACAGACCGCCGCCCACTTCGTGATCGGCTTCATCAGCGAGAGCTGGTCGAACTCCTGCAACGCGCCCCACTCGGACTGGGCGAGCGGCCGGGCGCCTCCGATGACGACGAGCGGCGTCTGCGCTGCGAGGCAGGCGGCGACCGCGGTCACGGTTCCGGTCACGCCGGGCCCCGCGGTGACGAGCGCGACCCCGCAGGAACGCCTCACGCGCCCCCAGGCCTCCGCCGCGTGGGCGGCGGACTGCTCGTGCCGCACGTCCACGATCCGGACGCCCTCGTGCCGGCAGCCCTCGTAGATGGGCATCACGTGCCCGCCGGAGAGCGTGAACACGACGTCCACGCCCTCGGCGGCGATCGCCTGGGCGGCAAGGCGGCCACCCTGGACGCGCTCGCTCATGGGCCGAATCTAGACAACCGGGCGACCGGCCGTCGGGGCGGCCTCGGACGCCGGCTGGAGCGCGCCACTAGAATCGGCCGCCGTGGACCTCGACGTCGTCTTCCTCGGGACGTCCGGTTCCATGCCGACGGCGAAGCGGGGGCTTCCCGCGACGCTCGTCAGGCGCGCCGGCGAGAGGCTCCTCTTCGACTGCGGAGAGGGGACGCAGCGGCAGCTCCTGCGCAGCGACGTCGGCCTGGTCGAGCTCGAGGAGGTCTTCCTCACGCACTTCCATGCCGACCACTACCTCGGCCTGCCGGGGATGTTGAAGACCTTCGCGCTCCGGGGGCGCGAGATCCCGCTCACGATCTACGGGCCCGCTGGGCTCGCCGAGCTCGTCGGCGTGCTCAGGAGGGTCTTCGGACGCCTCACGTACCCGATCTCGACCGTCGAGCTCGAGCCCGGCGAGACGCTGGCGCGGGACGGCTACCGGATCGAGGCCTTCGCCGTCTCTCACGGTGTCACGGCTCTCGGCTACGCGCTCGCCGAGGAGGAGCGGCCGGGGCGCTTCGACGTCGACCGCGCCGACGAGCTCGGCGTCCCGGGCGGGCCCGAGCGGGGCAGGCTCCAGCGCGGTGAGCCCGTCACGCTGGCCGACGGCAGCGTCGTCTCGCCCGACGACGTCCTCGGGGAGCCTCGGAAGGGGCGGAAGATCGTCCTCACCGGGGACACCGCGCCCGCCGCCTCGGTCGTGGACGCGGCCGCCGGGGCCGATCTCCTCGTCCACGAGGCAACCTTCCTCGCCGACGAGCGCGATCGCGCCCGTGAGACGTCCCACTCCACGGCGGACGAGGCCGCGCTCGCCGCGCGCGAGGCCGGGGTGGAGCTTCTCGCCCTCACCCATGTCTCGACGCGCTACTTCGGGCACCAGGTCGTCGAGGAGGCCGCCGAGCTCTTCCCGGCGACGGTGGTTCCTCGTGATTTCGACCTCGTGACGATCCCCTTCCCGGAGCGCGGCTCGCCCGAGCTCGTGCGCTCCGGTGCCCGGAGCGGCCGCGCTCCGGTAGGGTCAGAGACGTGACGAGGCTCGTACAGGTCGCCGTCGCCGGTGATGTGGCGGAGGGGGAGCAGCTCCAGGAGCTCCTGTCCGCCGCGGGCATCGAGTCCCACCTGGAGCCTGCGGTCGAGCACCACGACTCGGCGCTCGACGACGCACCGCTCAAGGT
>JBFFGH010000060.1:0-13507 GCA_041557575.1 Gaiellaceae bacterium | reverse complement strand
TCACGATCAACCGCTCGCCCGACGGACTGAGCTGGGACACCGCGCTCGTCGCGGTCGAGGAGCCCGCACGGAGGGACATCTCGTTCGACAAGAACTGGATCGCGTGCGACAACGAGAGCTCGTCGCCGTACTTCGGGCGCTGCTACCTCGTGTACACGCACGCGAACGACGACGACATGCTCGAGGTGATGTCCTCCGACGACGGCGGGCTCACGTGGTCGCCGCCGGTGGACATCGGAGCGAAGCCCGCAGTCGGAGTCTTCCCTGTCATCAGGCCCTCGGGGGAGCTCGTTGTCCTCTACCTCTGGGAGACGCAGGCGCAGCCGTTCGCGATCTCGGCGTCGCGCTCCAGCGACGGCGGGCAGACGTTCGGCCCGCCTGCCCGCATCGCCAACGTCGTCATCAACTCGTGCGGGCCGCGCCTGCTCCGCGCCTTCCCGCTCCCCTCGGCCGACGTCGACGGCGAAGGGCGCGTGTGGGCGACCTGGCACAGCTGCGCCCGGCCGGGCGCGCCGGCGGCCGTCTACGTCGCCACGCTCGACGGAGAGTCCTGGAGCCCGCCCGTAGCGGTGACGTCGGGTGCGGACGCCCTCACCCCCGCGCTCGGGATCGACCCTGCGACCGGCCGCGTCGCGATCGCCTACCACCGGGGCCGAGCGGGCGGGATCGACGTCGAGCTGATCGAGTCCCGGCGCGACGGGACGGGGTTCGGCGCTGCGAAGCGCCTCTCCGCCAGGACGATGCAGCTCGAGTGGATGCCGAACACGACGTCCGGGCGCATGCTCGGCGACTACATCTCGGTGCACTACGCAGCGGGCCGACCGCTCGTCAACTGGGTGCTCGCCTCGGAGCCCGTCGGAGAGAAGCTCCGTCAGGCCGTCTACGCGACCCGTCTGCCCTAGCGCTCGCTCACCGGTGGTCGATCGTCGAGTCGACGTGCGCGTGCGCTTCCACGGGGCCGCCGCTGACGCCGTTGTCCGAGAGCACCGCGTGTGCCCCGAAGTGGGCGAGGATCCCGATGCCCCCGCGCAGGGCGTCGCTCGACTCGGCATCAGGCCGCACGTTGCGCACGGAGTTCCGCGAGATCGTGCAGCGCGAGTAGTCGCCGCAGTAGATCCCGACGCCGACGGTGTCGGACACCTCGTTTCGCTGCACGGTCCCCATCGACATCTCGGTGACGGCGATCCCGCGCAGGCTGCTGTGGGAGACGCGGTTTTCGCGGATGGTCGACTTCGTCATGTGGGTGACGATGCCCTCCAGGCCGCCGCTGACCGTGCAGCCTTCGACGAGGCTCGGCGCCTTGTCGAAGCTGAACGAGATGTCGATGCCCTGGGCGTAGGGCGCGGACGACTCGACGACGCAGTCGCGGATCGTGACCTGGGAGCGCCGGGCGTGGATCCCGTCGAGCCGCGCTCCGCGAACGCCGACGCGCTCGATCAGGACGTCGTCGGCCCCGTCGACGTCGATCCCGTTCTCCCCGTCCGCGACGACGAGGAGGTCGCGGACGACGACGTCGTCCGAGCGCACGAGGATCCCGCCTCTGACGACGGTGCCGGGCTCGCCGACGAGACGCTGCGGCCGGTCGATGACGATCGGCCCCTCGTGGACGCCGGCAGCCAGCTTGACCGTCGGCGGCCGCTGGCTCCAGCCGGCCACGGTCGCGGCGACCGCGAGGCCCGCGCAGGCGACCGCGGTCGCGATCCGCGCCGGCGTCGCGATCAGGCGCGCCAGGGCGCGGTGGAACCCGTACCCCACGAAGGCCGCGAGGACGAGCGCGAACACCACCGTGTTCAGCCCGAAGTGGAGCTCGACGAGGCTCACGTGGTTCCCGAGCAGGCCGGGGGTCGGGGAGTGCCGGCCGTTCGCGAACCACTGCAGGAGCTTCTGCGTGTGCTCGACGACGTGGTAGCCCTGAAGGACGACGGCGGCCGAGAGCATGGCCCAGGGGAACGTCCTCGGCGCTCTCCAGAGACGCAGGGCGACCGCGACGGCGACGAGCCCGGCCTCGATCGAGGCGTTGTAGACGAAGTGGATCCACTCGAGGTCGAACGCGAAGCCGAGCAGGCCCCGGCAGTCGTTCGGGCACGACGCGCCGACGGCGTCCTTCTGCAGCACCTGCACGACGTGCTCCGCCTCGTGGCCGAGCATCACGGCGAGGAGCAGCGAGAAGCCGAGGACGACGCCGGGACGCAGCGTCACTTGACCGACCCGGCGAGGAGACCCTGGACGAAGTAGCGCTGGAAGGCGAAGAACACGACGAGCGGGATGGCGAGCGAGATGAACGCGGCGGGCGCGATGACCTCGAGGTTGGCGCTGAACTGGCGCAGCTGCGAGAAGATAGCGACCGTGATCGGCTGGGTCTCCCGGCCGAACGTGAGCGCGACGAGCAGGTCGTTCCACACCCAGAGGAACTGGAAGATCGCGAGCGAGGCGATCGCGGGCAGCCCGAGCGGGAGGATGACCCGGACGAAGATGCGGATCTCCGACGCACCGTCGATGCGGGCGGCCTCGAGCAGGTCGCGGGGGATCCCGATGAAGAAGTTCCGGAGCAGGAAGATCGCGAACGGCAGCCCGAACGCCGTGTGGAAGAGGACGAGCCCGATCACCGTGTCGAAGAGCCCGACGTCCGAGTACAGGGAGAAGATCGGGATCAGCGCCATCTGGAGCGGGACGACGAGCAGGCCGACGACGACGAGGAAGAGCCAGTCGCGCCCCGGGAACTCGAGCCAGGCGAAGGCGTAGCCCGCGAGGGCCGCCACGACGATCGGGAGCATGGTTCCGCCGATCGCGATCCAGAGCGTGGTCACGAGCGCCGACGGGATCGCGTCGTTCTCGAAGATCGAGCGGTAGTTGTCGAGTGTCGCGAGGCTCGGCTTCGAGAAGATCTCCCACCAGCCCGCCGTGTTGATCGAGGCCGGGGTGAGGAGCGAGGTGAAGAAGAGGCCGATCGTCGGGACGAGCCACATGAGCCCCATCGTCACGAGCACCACGTAGACCGGCGCCTTCGTGGCCACCCGGCCGAGCCGGCGCGCAAGGCTCTCCTCGACCACGATCGGCTGCGGAGGAGCCTCGAGGCGACCGGCGTCGACGGCCATCGCTAGACCTCCCTCCGGAAGCGCCTGATGTTGAGCGCGAGGACCGGGACGACGAGCAGGAAGAGGAAGACGGCGATCGCCGATCCGAGGCCGAAGTCGTTCGCGCCGGCGAACGACGTGCGCCACATCGCGAGGGCGATCACGTTCGCGTCGTCCTGCACCGAGCCCGGAGCGACCGCGATGACGATGTCGAAGACCTTGAGCACGTTGATCAGCATCGTCACGAAGACGACAGTCAGCACCGGTGCGAGGAGCGGCACGGTCACCCGCCGGAAGACCTGCCACTCGCCTGCGCCGTCGGTGCGCGCGGCCTCGAGGAGGTCCCGCGGGATCGCCGCCAGCCCGGCTGCGATCACGACCATCGCGAAACCGGCCCAGACCCAGATGTACGCGATCATGATCGCCGGGACGATCAGGCTCGGCCCCAGCCACGAGACGCCCCCGTAGGGCTCGGCGAACGTCTCCGGCCCGATCGCCGCCCTGAACGGGCCCGCGCCGACGTCGGGGAAGGCGAAGGACCCGTCGGCAGCCGTCACGGACCGGGCGAACCGGCCACCGGCCTGGTCGCGGAGCTCGACGGTGACGCCCGGCAGCCCGAGCTCGCCGGCCTCGACCGCACCGGGGGTTCCGCCCCCGGGGCTGAAGTCGCGCCAGACGACGCCGGTGATCCCGCCGGCGAGCGGCTCCGGGACGACCGCGGGCTCGGCGCCCGGCGGCACGTCGCTCGAGCGGATGCCCGTGAGGCCGAGGAGGGCGACGCTGCCCGCGCCCAGCGGATCCCCGAGCACGAGCCCTCCAGCCGGTGCCCCCTGCAGGCCCTCGGTCGACGGCCGTGCCGCGGAGAGGACGCCGGGCGGGTCGACGGCGTCCTTGACGACGGCGATCGCGGCGTTGACGGTGCCCTGGGACGGGTCCTTCTCGTACATGAGGCGCCAGATCACCCCGGCCGCGAAGAGCGAGATCGCCATCGGCATGAAGACGGCGACCTTGAAGGCGACGGCCAGCCGGACGCGCTCGGTGAGCACGGCGAAGACGAGGCCGATCGCCGAGACGAGGGCCGGGACGACGAGCACCCAGAGCGCGTTGTTCTTCAGCGCGGTCAGGAGCGTGTCGTCGGTGAAGAGCGTCTCGTAGTTGTCCAGCCCGACGAACGTGTCACCGCGCCGGTCGAAGAACGAGCGCACGATCGTCCAGATCGTCGGGTAGACGATCCAGACGCCGATGAGCACCGCTGCCGGCGCGAGAAAGCCGGCGGCGACGAGCCACGATCGCCACGGACGGCCCTCCAGTGCAGCCGGTGGAGCCCCCGTCGCCGGAGGCTCCACCGCTGATCCGGTCGAGGCCATCGTCCCCTATCCGTAGGCCTTCGCCGCTTCGTCCTCCATCTGCTGCGTGATCCCGTCGATGTCGGACGGGTTGGCGAGGAAGTCCTGGAAGAGCTTGAACAGGCCCTGGCCAACCGTTCCGCCGAACGCGGACGGCTGCAGGTCGGAGAGGTCGAACCGGAAGACCTCCGCCTCGCCGAGCGCGCTCGCCGTCGCACGGGTGATCTCGTCCGGATACACGTCCGGGTCGAGGTTCTTGTTCGGCGAGGAGAACCCGCCCCTGGCGGCCCAGATCTCGGATGCGTCCGGAGTCGTCAGGTACTCCATGAAGGCATCCCCGCACTCGCTCTTCTTGAACTCGACGAAGAGGTCGCCGCCGCCCACGACCGCGGGCTCGGAGCCGTCGATCGACGGGAACGTGAACACGTTGTAGCCCGTCTCCGGCTCCAGCGTCGTCTCGACGACGCCGGGGACGAAGTCGCCCTCGAGCACCATCGCCGCCCGCGGCGAGTCGCTGAAGACGTTGCCGACCGAGGTCGGGAAGTCGGTCTGCAGCGCGCCGTCGGTCCCGCCGGCCATGTTCGCACCGTCTCCGAGGATGTCGGCCATCGCCGCCAGCGCGTCCTTGACGGACTGGTCGGTCCACGGGATCTCGTGGGTCGCGAGCTGGTCGTAGGTCTCGGGACCGGCCGTCCGGATGAACACGTTCTCGAACAGGTCGGTGAGCGTCCATCCGTCTGCGCCGCCGATCGAGTACGCCGGCAGCCCGGAGTCCTTGATCAACTGCGCCTCGGAGAGAAGGTCGTCCCACGTCTCGGGCGGAGTCGCACCCGCGTCGTCGAACGCCGCGACGTTGTACCAGACGGTCGACTTGTTCGCGCCCTTGAACATGATCCCGTAGAGCGTGCCGTCGACGCTGCCGATGCCTGCCACGGACTCACCGAAGTTGTCCACGACCTCTCCGCGGATGTCCTCGAGGGACTGCAACGCCCCCTTGTCGGCGAAGTCCTTCATCAGGCCCGGCTGAGGCACGGCGGCGATGTCCGGCGGGTTGCCGCCCTCGACCGCGGTCGAGAGGAGCTGGGCGTTGTTGTCGCCGCCCGATGTGTAGCTGACCGAGCAGTTCGGGTACAGCTCCGTGAAGCCGTCGATCACGGCCTGGAACGACTCCTGCTCCGCCCCCGACCAGACGGCCTGGATCGAGATCTAGCCCGAGACGTCCTCGCTGCCCGTCGCACCGTCGTCGCCGCCGCCACACCCCGCTGCGACGAGCGCAAGCCCGAGGACGACCCCGGCGAACGATGCGATCAGAGTGAATCGTCGTTTGCTCACGTGTGCTCCTTCCCTCTCGTTTGTCCCTTGTCGTAGGTGCTCTCGTCTATCCCTTGTCGTAGATGCCCTGTCCGGTCTCCAGGTCGAAGAAGTGGAGCTCCCGGGTGTCCACCGCGACGTCGGCGGCCTCTCCCTCGCGAAGCGCGGAGCGCGCTCCGAACCTGCCCACGAGCACGGCGTGCTCCATGTCGCCGAGAGCCCGCTCGTCGCCGAGATCGCGAGCCAGCTCGCGCACGTCCTCCGTCACCGCGGGGCGCGCGTCGACGCCGAAGTGCACGACGACGTCCGAGCCGAGCGCCTCGCGGAGCACGACGCTGCCGCGCAGGCGGCGCCCGGCCGGTGTGTCCAGGGCGAGCGCGGCGTCCTCGAGGCTCTCGGGGCGGATCCCGAGGACGACCGTGCGCCCGGCGTACGCCCTGAGCCCGGGGCGCGCGGCGAGGAGCTCCGGGTCGAGCTCGACCTCCTGCTCCCCGATGTGCGCAGCCAGCGAGCCGTTCCGCGCCTGGAGCTCGGCCTCGACGAGGTTCATCGCCGGACTGCCGATGAACCCGCCGACGAACAGGTTCGCCGGGTGGTCGTAGAGCTCTTGCGGCGGCGCCACCTGCAGGAGCTCGCCCTTCCGCATGACCGCCACCCGGTCGCCGAGCGTCATCGCCTCCACCTGGTCGTGGGTGACGTAGATCGTCGTGACGCAGAGGCGGTTCTGCAGCTGGCAGATCTCCGCCCGCATCTGGACGCGGAGCTTGGCGTCGAGGTTCGAGAGCGGCTCGTCCAGGAGGAAGACCTGCGGCTCACGGACGATCGCCCGGCCCATGGCGACACGCTGGCGCTGCCCGCCGGAGAGCGCCCGCGGCTTGCGCTCGAGGAAGTCCTCGAGCCCGAGCAGCCGCGCCGCGTCCCGGACCCGCTCGTCGACGACGTCCTTCGGGGTCTTCCGGAGCCGGAGCCCGAACGCGATGTTCTCGTACACGGAGAGGTGCGGATAGAGGGCATAGCTCTGGAACACCATCGCGATGTCGCGATCCCGGGACGGCACGTGGTTCACGACCCGCTCCCCGATGCGGACGACGCCCTCGGAGATCTCCTCGAGCCCGGCGACCATGCGCAGCGCGGTCGTCTTCCCGCACCCCGACGGGCCGACGAGCACCATCAGCTCGCCGTCAGTGATCTCGAGGTCGATCGCGCTGACGGCGCGCGTGCCGTCCGGATAGACCTTGGACACCTGGTCGAACGCGACCCCAGCCACTGCAATCCTCCCGGCCGTCCAGCATCGCGACTATAACCCCTTCCGACCACATGGGGCAGCCACGTGGCACTGACGAGAGCCGGGCGCGGGGCTACACGATGCGCTCGAGGCGCTGCCGGAGCTCGGCGATGTGGCTCTCGGCCTCGGCCAGCGCTGCCCGCAGCGCCTCTCGCTCGCGGCGTGCCTCCTCGATGTCGTCCCGGAGCCTCGTGTCGTGCCGACGAGACTCGTCGCCGAGCGCCGCGAACGAGCGCTGGAGCTCGTGGAGCTCGATGCCCTGCCGGACGAGCGTCTGCACGATCTCCCGCGCAACAGCGTCCGGAGGCGGTCTCAGATCGGCCCAGGCAGGCGGTGCGCCCGTCGTGAGGTCGAGGAGCCCGGCCTCTGCGAGAGCCCGCGCCTCGACGTACCGGAGGCGACCGATCTTCACGGCCGGCAGCTGGCCGCGCTCGATGCGGCGCGCGAGCGCACGCTTGCTCAACCCCGTCACCGCGCTCGCCTCGGCGATCGTGTAGCGGACGGGCGTCTCCGGCTCGCTCCCTGTCCCTGCCTCCATCGACGTGGCAGAGAGCCTACTGCCTCGCCGCTCGATTCGCCACGCAGGGCTACCCCGGCGTGGCTCTGAGCCAGTGGCTTCGCTGCCCGGCGCGCGCGCGGCCTAGAGGCCGATCGGATGCCAGACGGTCTTCATCTCGAGGAACTTCTCGATCTCCCAGGGGCTCTGGGAGTCGGGCGACGCGCTGACGACGCGCTTGACGTTCTCCGCGGCGAGGCGCTCGAGCTCCTCTCTCCTCCCGTCCGCCCCGCTCAGGTCGATCGCGTTCACGTCCATGTGGCCTGCGAGCCACGGCGCGAGCTCGTCGTGGAAGCCGGTGAGGACGTTCACGGCGCCCGCCGGGAAGTCGGACGTCGCGATCGCCTCCGCCAGCTCGATCGCCGCGACGGGATGAGACTCGGATGCGACCGCGACCACGGTGTTGCCGCCGACGAGGGCGGGGACGACGCGCGAGACGAGGCCGCCGAGCGCAGGCTCGCCCGGGGCGAGCACCGCGACCACTCCGGTCGGCTCCGGGAGTGTGAAGTTGAAGTACGGGCCGGCGACGGGATTCGAGCTCCCGATGACCTGCGCGAGCTTGTCGGCCCAACCCGCGTACCAGACGACCCTGTCGATCGCGCTCTCGACCTCGGCCGCGCCCGAGCACGCGCGCTCGAGGTCCGTCGCACGAGCCTCCATCATCTCCGCGAGCCGGTAGAGGATCTGGCCCCGGTTGTACGCGGTCATGCCCGACCAGCCCGGGAGCGCCGCCCGCGCGGCCCGGACGGCATCGCGGGCGTCCTTTCGCGACGCGCGCGCGACGTTGTGACCCTCCGCCTCGTACGAGCGGCCCGACTCGGAGCGGGGGAACGCACCGCCGACGTAGAGCTTGTAGGTCTTCTTGACGCCGAGCCGGCTCACTCGTCGAACCTCAGGTACGCCTCGAGGCCGTGGCGTCCGCCCTCCCGGCCGAAGCCGGACTCCTTGTAGCCGCCGAAGGGGGACGCCGGGTCGAAGCGGTTGAACGTGTTCGCCCAGACGACTCCCGCGCGCAGGCGCTCGACCATCCACAGGATCCGCGAGCCCTTCTCCGTCCAGACGCCGGCCGAGAGGCCGTACGCCGTGTTGTTCGCCTTCTCCACCGCCTCCTCGGGCGTCCGGAACGTGAGCACCGAGAGCACAGGTCCGAAGATCTCCTCCTGCGCGATCCGGTAGCTCTGCGCGACGTTCGTGAAGACCGTGGGCGGGAACCAGTAGCCCTTCTCGGGCAGGCGGCACGGCGGCTGGAAGATCTCCGCGCCCTCCTCCCTCCCGCTCTCCACGAGCTCCGCGATCCTGTCGAGCTGCTCGCGCGAGTTGATCGCGCCGACGTCCGTGTTCTTGTCGAGCGGGTCGCCGACGCGGAGCGTCCCCATCCGGTTCTTCAGCTTCGCGATGAGGAGCTCGTAGATCGACTCCTGGACGAGGAGCCGGGAGCCGGCGCAGCAGACCTCGCCCTGGTTGAAGTAGATCCCGTTGATGATGCCCTCGACCGCCTGGTCGAGCGGCGCGTCGTCGAAGACGATGTTCGCGGCCTTGCCACCGAGCTCGAGCGTCAGCTTCTTGCCCGTCCCGGCGACCGCGCGCTGGATGTCCTTGCCCACCTCGGTCGAGCCGGTGAAGGCGACCTTGTCCACGCCCTCGTGACGGACGAGCGTCGCCCCCGTCTTCCCGTCGCCGGTCAAGATGTTCACGACCCCCGGCGGCAGCTCGGCCTGCCGGCACACGTCGGCGAAGAAGATGGCGGAGAGCGGCGTCGTGTGAGCCGGCTTGAGCACGACCGTGTTCCCGCACGCGAGCGCGGGCGCGATCTTCCACGCGAGCATGAGCAGCGGGAAGTTCCAGGGGATGATCTGCCCCGCGACGCCGAGCGGGCGGGCAGGGCGGTTCGGGAACGCGTACTCGAGCTTGTCGGCCCAGCCTGCGTAGTAGAAGAAGTGGGCGGCGGCGAGGGGCACGTCCACGTCCCGCGACTCGCGGATCGGCTTGCCGCTGTCGAGGGACTCGAGGACGGCGAACTCGCGGGAGCGCTCCTGGAGGATGCGCGCGATCCGGAAGATGTACTTGGCCCGCTCCGCGGGCGCGATCTCCGACCACCGTTCGACGAAGGCCTCCCGAGCGGTCGCAACCGCGCGATCGACGTCCTCCGGGCCGCCGAGCGCGATCTCGGCGAGGTGCTCCTCGCTGGAAGGGGACTCGGTGGCGAACCAGTTGCCCGAGAGCGGCTCGATCTCCTCCCCGCCGATGAAGAGCCCGTAGCGCTCGTTCAGGCGGACGATGTCGCGCGCCTCGGGCGCGGGCGCGTACTCCCACTCGAAGGTCGCGGGAAGCGCGGAGGGACGTTTCTCTACCTGGGCCATCAGTCGATCGTGAAGGAGTCTTCGGACACCGGCGCCTCGCTCAATCGATGGTGAAGTAGTCGCCCGACTGGTATCGCCCCGTCTTCTCCTTGCGAATCTGCATGAGCACGTCGTTCAGGAGCGAGGAGGCGCCGAAGCGGAAGAGGTCGGGCGTCATCCACTGCGGCCCGAGCGTCTCGTACAGGACGACGAGGTACTGGACGGCCTGCTTGGAGGCGCGAATCCCGCCCGCAGCCTTCACGCCGACGACGTGACCCGTCTCGGTGTACACGTCGCGGACGACCTCCAGCATGCAGAGCGTGACGGGGAGCGTCGCCGCGGGGCTGATCTTCCCCGTCGAGGTCTTGATGAAGTCCGCGCCGGCCGCTATCGCGAGGAGCGAGGCACGGCGCACGTTGTCGTACGTCCCGAGCTCGCCCGTCTCGAGGATGACCTTGAGATGCGCGTCGCCGCAGGCCTCCTTCACGCGGACGATCTCGTCGTAGACCTTCGCGTAGCGCCCCGACAGGAAGGCCCCGCGGTCGATGACCATGTCGATCTCGTCGGCTCCGAGCTCGACGGCGGCGCGGGTGTCGGCCATCTTCACCTCGGTCGGGGACTGCCCCGACGGGAAGGCGGTCGCGACGGACGCCACCTTGACGCCGCTCCCGGCCAGGCGCTCCTTCGCCGCTGGCACGAGGTTCGGGTACACGCAGATCGCCGCGACCGGGGGGATCGACAGGTCCACCGGGTCCGGCCGCATGGCCTTCGAGCAGAGGGCGGCGACCTTGCCGGGGGTGTCCTGACCCTCCAGCGTGGTCAGGTCCGTCATGCGCACAGCCAGCTCGAGCGCCTGCACCTTCGACTCGCGCTTGATCGAGCGCTTCGCGAGCGTCGCCGCGCGCTCCTCGAGAGCGACGGCGTCCACGGAGCCGATGCGCGGAAGCCTCGGCCCGGCAGGGAGCTCGAAGCCCCCGATCAGTGCAGGCGCCTTTGCCATGGGTCTGAGTGTACGCAGCCGGCCGTCACCGGCCGGCTGCATGCCTGTCGATTCGGCGCCGGCGAGTGCCTACGCGCCGACCTGGACGACGTTGAGAGCCTCGGGGCCCTTATCGCCCTCCCGAACCTCGAACTCGACCTTCGCGCCCTCGCTCAAGGACTTGAAGCCGTCGCCGGCGATGTTGGAGAAGTGGACGAAGACGTCCTTCGACCCATCCTCGGGCGCGATGAAGCCGTAGCCCTTCGCGTCGTTGAACCACTTGACGGTTCCTGTTGCCATGAAAACACCTCCCTCACCACGATCACGAACGGGTAAGGAAGGCGCCACTGCTTGCGCAAACCACACTCGTCCTCGCTCCGGGCCAGGGTAGCAACCTGGGCGTCACAACGCGGGCGAATACGCCCCGTCGCTACTGGTAGCGCAGCGCCTCGGCAGGACGAATCCTCGAGGCCCGGATGGCCGGTGCGAGCGTGGCGACGATCGACACGGCGTACACGACGACGAAGATGACGAGCAGGTTGAGCCACGGCACGTACAGCTCGAGGTTCTGCCAGCTCGGCTGCTGTCGCTGGTCGTCGACGATGTTCCACGCGAGGAGCAGGCCGAGCGCTGTTCCCACGACGATCGCCGTGAGGGCGATGAACGACGACTCGAGCAGGAACGCGGCCTGCACCATCTGCCTCCGGAACCCGATCGCGCGCATGACGCCGATCTGCTGTCGCCGCTCGACGACCGCCCGCGCGCTGATCACGCCGAGCGCCGCGACGCCCACGATGAGGCCCAGGCCCATGAAGCCCTGGATCAGCCGGTTGAAGGTCATGCTCGCGGCGACGGCGTCGTCCACGACCTCCTGGATCGACTGCGCCTCGAGGCCGTTCTCGAGGAAGGCCGACTCGAGCTTCGCCGCCGTGTCCTCCGGGTCGACGCCCGGCGCGGTTGCGAAGTAGTGGATGGTCGGCTGCACGCGCCCCGGGAACGCCTGCTCGAGCGTCTGCTGCGAGGTCGAGATCCCGACCATCTCGAAGGGCGCGGTGTCGCTCAGGATCCCGATGACCGTGAGCTTCGCCTTGGAGCCCGTCTGCTTGTCCAGCACCTCGACGGGGATCGGGTCGAAGACCCCGTCGTCGTAGACGAACCCGGAGAGCGCGAAGTCCGGCGTGGGGCCGAAGTTCCAGTTGTCCCGGCGGGGGACGACGAAGCTGTCCACGACGGCGAGGCCCGGCTGCTCCCGGAGCGCCTGCCACACGTCCGGTGCCGATCCGTAGCCGCGGGCGATGGCGCCGAGCGCGAACGTCGTGTGCCCGAGGAAGGAGTCGTCGAGCCCGCGCACGGGATACGCCTCCGACTCGCGCCCCGAGCCGAGCTGCCTCGCCTCGGTGGCGAGGACGGACTGGCTGCCCATCGCGGTGATGTCGTTCGGATCGACTCCGGGCGCGCTCTGGAGGGCGCCCGCCATGTCCGCGATCGGGGCGGCTCCAACCGTGCCCGATCGGATCTGGAAGCCGCCGCCGTAGTCCTCGACGTCGATCGAGTGGACGAAGGAGCCGTTCGCCGCGGAGCCCGTCACGAGCGTGAAGACGACGAGCGTGAACATCGCGAGCGTCGTGCCCGTGCGAAAGCGTGCGCGCAGCGGATAGGCCATCGACATCCGGAGCACCGGGGCGAGGCTCTTGATCCGGCCGAGCACGCTCATCGCGGCGCCGAGCAGGACGTCGGCGTTGAAGACGATCACCCAGACCGTGCCGACGACGATGAGGAGGCCGGACACGATCCAGGTCGTGAAGTCCATCGCGAGGTCGCCGAAGACCGGCTCGAGCCAGCGCCACGGGAGCATCAGGTAGGCGACGACGGCGAGCCCGCACGCGGTGAAGGCCAACCGCTCCGGGACGCCCGCGAGCCGGAGGAGAGGGACGAGGCTCATCACGGCGAGCGAGACGCCGAGGAGGACGGGCGTCGCCGACTCGGAGCTCAGGCCGCTCACGATCAGGAGGGCGCCGAACGCCAGCCCGACGAGGGCGAGGACGAGCCGGCGGCGGCGGCGGGGCTTCGGCGGCTCGGGCAGTCCGCGGATCGCCGTCGCGATGGTCATCACGCTCACGCGCCACGCGGACACGGCGACGACGACGAGCGTGAGCAGGAGGCCCATGGCGAAGGCGATCACGAGGCTGCGCCAGGAGACGGCGAACTCGATCTGGAGGCCCTCGTCGGGGTCCACCGCGCCGAACGCCTGCGCCATGACGAGCACCATCGCGAAGGCGAAGACCGCTCCGAGGAGCGCGCCCACCGCGGCGGCCAGGAAGTCGTAGGCGGCGCCCTCGAACGTGAACATCTCGACGAGATGCCCCCGCCGGGTGCCGATCGCACGTGCGATTCCGAGCTCGCCGCGCCGCTCGGTCGCCAGCATCACGAAGATGAGGAAGATCAGCAGGATCCCGGCCGCGATCGAGAACGTCCCGAACGTCGTGAAGAAGGAGATGAACGCGGCACCCGTCTCGTCGGCCGCCTCGATGGCGTCCTGCTTCACGGTCTGCACCTCGAGGCCCAGCCTGTCGGCGACCGGCTGGAGGTTGGCGACGACGTCGTCCGTCAGCGCGGC
>JBFFGH010000059.1:0-13624 GCA_041557575.1 Gaiellaceae bacterium | reverse complement strand
TTCCTCGAGCGCTGGGCCGATCCGGGCGCGCTCGCGGCGCTCGAGGCCGCCTACGCGCGCTACGACCTGAGAGACGTCGCCCGGGCGCTGTGGGAGACCATCGACCTCTTCCAGGGGCTCGAGGAGGAGACGGCCGGGCGGCTCGGGCTCGAGCTCGGGATCGACCACGCCGACCTGCGGCGGCGGGTCTCGGAGGTCGTCCCCGATCCGAGGCGGGGGTCTACCCTCTAGCCGTGAGGCTCTCCCTGATCGGTCTCGTGGCGGTGCTCCTCCTGGCGGGCTGCGGAGGCGGGGACGAGGCGACGACCGATACCACCACGACGACGACGGCGCCCGTCGAGACGACGACGCTCGGCGTCTACTGGCTGTACGAGGGGAAGGTCTGGCCCGCCATGCGCGAGGTCGACGAGACCCAGGCCGTCGCGACGGCCGCGCTCGAGGAGCTGCTCGCCGGCCCGACGGACGAGGAAGAGGTTCAGTTCTCCTTCTCGACCGCGATCCCCGAGGGCGTCGAGCTCGGGCCCGTGAGCGTCGAGGACGGCGTCGCGCGCGTCCGGCTCACCGGTGACCTCTCGGAAGAGGCGCTCGCGCAGGTCGTCTACACGGCGAGCCAGTTCCCCACGGTCGACTCGGTCGAGGTGAACGGCGAGCGCCGGACGCGGGCCGACTTCGAGGACCTCACGCCCGCGATCCTCGTCGAGTCGCCGCTCTACTTCGAGGACGTGGGCAACCCGGTGCGCGCGACCGGGACCGCGAACACGTTCGAGGCGACGTTCCAGTACGAGCTGGCAGACACGGACGGGAGGGTGGTGGACAGCGGCGTCGTGACCGCGACGTCCGGGAGCGGCACGCGCGGGACTTTCGACTTCACGACGAACGAGTACGAGATCCCCTTCGACGGCGTCGGCGCGCTCTTCGTCTTCGAGGTCTCCATGAAGGACGGGTCTCGAATCCACCTGCGCGAGATACCCGTGCGCATGGCCGAGTAGGCGTGCGCGTAAGCTGTGGGGGTGGCTGACGCTCCCTGGCGCTGCTCCCAATGCGGCACGGTCAACGAGCCCAACGCCAACGCGTGTCGCTCGTGTGGCCGCTGGCCGAGCCTCTTCGAGCTCGAGGAGGGCACGCTGGACGAGAGCCCGACTCGGTACGGGGAGCAGCCGCACGCGGCCGAGCAGACGTTCCCGCGCGAGGTGGCGGTACCGGAGGTCGCGGCTCCCGTCGAGTTCGGCGAGCCGGTGGAGATGGAGCCCGACTACTCGGGTGCCCCGGAAGATCAGGAGTGGCGCGGGCCGGAGGACCCACTCTCACGGCCCATGCAGGGGTGGCCGAAGATCGGTTCCTGGATCGTCCCGATCATCTTCCTGATCTACGTCGTGATCTCGATCATCGCGAACCGCTGAGGCGGGCTCAGCGCTCGAACGCGACCTCGCCCGACTCGACCACGAGCGTCTCGCCCGCGTCGGTCTCGATCTCGAGACGGCCGTCGCGGAGGATCCGCGCCCCCGTGCCGCTCGTGCCGTCGACCCGCACCCGCCGCCCGTGGAGGAAGTTCCGCGCGCCGAGATCGCCGTAGACGGCGTCGAGCCCACCGTCGCGCCAGGCGTCGACCATGCCTTCCAGGGTTGTGAGAAGGGGGCCGAGGAGTGCCGCCCGGCCGTACGTCGTGCCGGTCAGCGCTCGCAGCGATGCGGCCGGCGTCGAGGTCCCGGCGGGGAGCTCCTCGCGAGTCTGGTTCACGTTGATCCCGATCCCCACCACGACGACGCCGTCCGAGAGCTCGCAGAGGATCCCGGCGACCTTCCGCCGGTTGACCATGACGTCGTTCGGCCACTTGACCTGGGCGGCGAGGTTCGTCGCCCTCTCGACCGTCTCCGCGACGGCGAGCGCCGCGACGAGCGACAGCTCGGAGGGCGGGCGGTCGGCGGGCGCGTCGAGCAGCACCGAGGTGAGCAGCGCCGTGCCCGGAGGCGCCTCCCACTTCCGCCCCAGGCGCCCTCGTCCGCCGGTCTGGTGCTCGGTGACCGCCACGGCTCCCTCCGGCAGGCCGGAGCGGAGCAGGAGGAGCTGCGTGGACTCGCATTCGCGCTCGTAGAGGTACGGCGTCCCGAAGCGGCCCGTGAGGTGGGCTGCGACGGCGTCGGGCGTGAGCTCGTCGGTGGAGGCCGTGCTCATCGCGCGGCGGCGCCGAGACCCGCGCGGAGCGCCTCCACCCTGACTGCGCTGACCTTGTACTCGGGCGTCCCGATGAGGGGGTCGCCGACGTCGTGCGTCAGCCAGTTCACCTTCTGCTCGGCGAAGTGGAGGGCCATCCAGACGAGGCCCGGGAACACGCGATCCGTGATGTGCGCTCGCGCCTGCAGGTCGCCGCGGCGCGAGACGAGGCGCGCCCAGTCCCCTTCCTCGAGCCCGAGCGCGGAGGCGTCCTCGGCGGAGATCTCGAAGAACGGGTCCTCCTGCTTGTCCGTGATCCCGGACTCGCGCATCGTCATCGTCGCCGAGTTGTAGTGGTACAGGGTTCGCCCGGTGGAGAGGACGAGCGGGTACTCGGAGTCGGGCTGCTCGATGGGCTCCTGGTACTCGACCGGGTAGAACTTGCCGCCCCCCGGCCGTGCGGGGGCCGGGGCGTGGAGGAACATCGTGTCGGGCCCGCCGATCTCGGTGACGGGCCACTGGACGCCGTTCTCCTCGAGCCGGTCGTAGCGGACCCCGTACCAGTTCGGCGCGAGGTCGGCGAGCTCGTTCCACACCGACTCGGCATCCGGGTACTCGGGCCAGTCGGCGCCGAGCGCCCGCGCCATCTCGATCACGATGTCGCGGTCGACCCGTGCCTCGCCGGGGAGCTCCGCCGCGGCTCGCACGCGCGAGATCCGCCGCTCGGTGTTCGTGAACGTGCCGTCCTTCTCCGCGAAGCTCGACGCCGGGAAGACGACGTCGGCGTACTTCCGCGTCGTCTCGTTGAGGAAGATGTCCTGCGAGATCAGGAAGTCGAGCTTGCCGATGCCGTGCTCGACGTGGTGCGCATTCGGCTCTGTCTGCGCGGGGTTCTCGCCGATGAGGTAGAGGGCGTGAATCCGCCCGTCGTGGAGCCCGCTCATCATCTGGTCGAGGCGGTAGCCGGGGGTCTCCGGCACCTCGACGCCCCAGGCCTCGGAGAACGTCCGCCGGATCTCCGGGTCGTCGACCGCCTGGTATCCCGGCAGGTACGTCGGGTTCGCTCCGGAGTCGTTGAGCCCCTGGACGTTGTTCTGGCCGCGAAGGGCGTTCAGCCCGGTCGACTCGTAGCCGAGGTGGCCGGTCATCAGGACGAGGTTCGAGAGCGACCAGATGTTGTCGACGCCGCACGCGTGCTCGGTGATCCCGAGCGTGTAGAAGATCGCCGCGTGCCGCTCGGTCGCGTACTCGCGCGCCGTCGCGCGGATGGCCTCGGCGGGAACTCCGGTCATGCGCTCCGCGTCCTCGGGGGTGTACCGGGCGACGACCTCGCGGACCGCGTCGAAGTCCGCGGTGTGCTCGCGGATGTACTCCTCGTTCTGGAGGCCCTCCTCGAGGATCGTGTGCATCATCGCGTTCAGGAGCCACACGTCCGTCCCCGGCCTGAGCTGGAGGTGGCGCCTGGCGAGCTTCGTGAGCCAGATCTTCCGCGGGTCGGCGACGACGAGCGTTGCGCCCTTGCGCACGGCCTTCTTGATCCGGAGCGCGAGCACCGGGTGCGCCTCGGTCGTGTTCGAGCCGATGACGAGGAGGAAGCGGGCGTTCTCGATCTCGGGGATCGAATTGCTGCTTGCTCCTCTGCCCAACGACCTGACCAGGCCGTAAAGAGTCGGAGCGTGTCAGGTCGACTCGCAGGAGTGGACCGAGTTCGTCCCGATCGCCGTCCTCGCGAGCTTCTGGATGAGGTAGTTCTCCTCGTTCGTCAGGCGGGCGGACGAGAGGAAGCCGATCGACTGCGGGCCGTGCTCGGCGGCGACCTTCCGGAGGCCCGTCGCCGCGGTCTCGATCGCCGTCTCCCAGGTCGCCGGGTGCAGCTCGCCGTCCTCGCCCCGCACGAGCGGCTGTGTCAGCCGGTCTGGGTGGTGCACGAAGTTGAACGCGAACCGGCCCTTCACGCAGAGGTTCCCCTCGTTCGGGAGGTACTCGTTCTTCGACGTCACCTTCACGATCCGCTTCGTCGCCGGATCGAGGTTCAGGTCGATCTGGCAGCCGACGCCGCAGAACGTGCACGTCGTCCGCACCTGCTCCAGCGAGCGCTCGGGGCGGGTCGTGCCCTCCTCGAACTTCTCGTAGATCGCGCCGGTGGGGCAGGTGGAGAGGCAGCCGCCGCAGAGCTCGCACTCGGTGTCGAGCCAGGAGAGCTCCCACGTCGGGACGATGCGCGCATGCCCGCCCCGGCCCTCGATCGAGAGCGCCGAGCACTGCATGACCTCCTGCGTGTACCGCACGCAGCGCGCGCAGAGGATGCACGCGTCGGGGTCGTACCCCATGAGCTGGTTGCGGTCGTCGTAGGGCTTGCGCTTCGCGTCGGGCAGGACGAGCGGCGCGGCGACGCCGAGCTCGTTCGCCAGGTCGAGGAGCTCGTTCGGGCGGCCGCCGGGCGACTCGTTCAGGTGCTCGGAGAGGAGCATCTCGGTGAGCGTCTTCTGGAAGCCGGTGACCGAGCCGTTCGTGGAGACGACCATCCCCTCGGCGACGCGGGTCGCGCAGGCCGGCATCGGCCGCGGCGCGCCCTCGACGTCGACCATGCACATGCGGCAGCCGCCGTACGGGTCGAGCTTGTCGTCGTGGCAGAGCGTGGGGACGAACGTGCCGTGGCGCGCAGCCGCATGGACGAGGAGCTCGCCCTCGGGTGCGGTCACCTTCCGTCCGTCGAGGGTGAACTCGACCACGCCGGTCACTGTACCGCCCCCTCCAGCGGGGCGAAGAGCTCCGGCCACCAGCGCAGCGCGTTCCGGACGGGGAAGGGAGCTGCTTGCCCGAGACCGCAGATCGAGGTCTTCTCCATCGTCAGCAGCCACTCGTCCACCTTCTCGCGCGACATGGCCGCGTCGCCGTTCGCGAGCTCCTCGCAGACGTGGTGGAGAGCGCGGTTGCCGATGCGGCACGGCGTGCACTTCTGGCAGGACTCCTCGGCGAAGAACCGCATCGTCTCGGCGAGCAGGCGGAGGGGCGAGTACGAGGCCGGGAAGACCTGGAGCGCCGCCGAGCCGGGCCCGGCGCCGTACTCGCGGAGCCCCTCGCGGGTCAGCGGCGCGTCGAGCGCGGACGGCGGGAGGATGCCGCTCGCCGCGCCGCCGGGGACGACGGCGCCGACCTCGTCGGTGAAGCCGCCCGCGTACTCCTCCACGAGCTCGCGGGTCGTGAGGCCCGTGGGCGCCTCGTAGCAGCCGGGTCTCGCCACCGCGCCCGAGATCGACCAGAGCCTCGTGCCCGTGGAGCCGTCCCTGCCGAGCCCGGCCCACCAGGCGCCGCCGTTCCGGAGGATCGCGGGCACGTGGGCGAGCGTCTCGACGTTGTTGATGAGCGTCGGGCGGCCGAGGTAGCCGACCTGGCTCGGGAAGGGCGGCTTGAGGCGCGGCATCGCCCGGCGGCCCTCCATGGACTCGAGCATGGCCGTCTCCTCGCCCGCGATGTAGGCGCCTGCCCCGATCACGAGCTCGAGGGTCAGGCCTTCGAGGAGCCCGGCCGCGCGCAATTCGTCGAGCGCGCGCTCGAGCCGGTCGCGCGCGGTCGCGTACTCCTCGCGGAGGTAGATGTAGCCCTCGCGCGCGCCGAGCGCACGCATCGCGATCAGCGTGCCCTCGAGCAGCAGGTGCGGGCGAAGCTCCATGACGTAGCGGTCCTTGATCGTCCCGGGCTCGCCCTCGTCGGCGTTGACGACGACGTAGGGCGTCCCGCCCTCCTTCGCCACGGACTCCCACTTGAGGCCGGTCGGGAACCCTGCGCCGCCGAAGCCGGCGAGCCCCGACGCCTTCAGCTCGTCCACGATCCGCTCGAGCGGAGGCACGTCGCGGAGGACGTCGAGCCCGCCCCTCGCCTCGTAGTCCGCCAGCGTCTCGTCGCGCGTCCCGAGGCCGAGGACGGGGCCGTCGTTCGTCGAGTGCGTCGCTGAAGGCTCGATCTCGTCGCCCCGGGTCAGCACCGGGGCGAGGTCGCAGTGGCCGAGGCACGCGACCTCGATCGCGCCGGGGCTCCGCTCCAGCAGCTCGCGCGCTCCCCGGCAGTCGCACATCGGCCCGGTGCAGACGCGGACGACGTCCACCGGGACCTGCAGGAACGAGTAGAAGGAGACGACCTCGTGCACCTCCCCGCGGCGGATGCCCATGTGATCCGCGAGCGCGTCCGAGAGCTCGGGCGTGATCGGCCCCACCTCGCGGCGGATCCGCCCGAGGTTGTCGAGCAGCCGCGTCCGCTCCGTGGGGAGGAGGTCGAGGAGCGTGTCGAGCCCGGCCGCGTGCATCCCGCGATCCTAGTGCGGCCACGGGAGTCGTTGCACCTCGTCCGGGAGCGCTGCGGCGCCGCTCCGGAGACGCACGCGCGGGCTAGTCGTCGGCGGGGCGTCGGCGCAGGGCCTTCGTGCGCGCGCGACGGCGCTTCTCGTCGAGGCGCCGTGCGCGTGCCGCCTCCGTCGGCGCGGTCGGCACGCGGCGGCGAGGGACCGCCAGGGCGGCACGCAGCTTCTCGACGAGGCGCTCGACCGCGAGCTCGCGGTTGCGGTGCTGGCTCCGCTCGTCCTGGGACACCGCCCTCAGCACCGCGCCGGCCTTCGCGACGACGCGGCGCTTCTGAGTCTCGGAGAGCGCGCTCGAGGCCTCGACGTCGAAGACGGCTTCCACCCGCGTGGACGTCTTCTGCGCGTGTTGGCCGCCGGGCCCACCCGCTCGCGACACCCGGATCTCGATCTCGGAGAGCGGAACCGTGACGGAGCGCGTGACGCGAATAGACTCACGGTCCATGGCGAGCATTCTGCTCGACATCGACGGCGTGCTTCACGTCTCGGGCGACCCGATCTCGGGTGCGCCGGAGGCCGTGTCCGAGCTCCGCCGTGCCGGGCATGCGCTCCGCTTCGTCACGAACAGCTCGACGAGCCCGCGCTCGGTGCTCGCGAACGAGCTCCGCGAGATGGGCTTCGAGCTCGAGGACGACGAGCTCCAGACGACGCCGGGAGCGGCAGTTCGCGAGCTCGAAGGCAAGCGCGTGCTCGCGCTCGTCATGCCGAGCGTCCTCCCGGATCTCGAGGCGCTCGAGCTCGTCGGTCACGACGCCGAAGCGGTGCTCATCGGTGGCTGCGACGAGTCCCTCGAGCCGAACAACGTGTTCACGTACATGAACCTCGCTCGTGCCTTCGAGGAGATCCAGGCGGGCGCGTCGTTCTACTCCATGCACAAGAACAAGTGGTGGCAGACGAGCCGCGGCCCGATGCTGGACTCCGGCGCCTTCGTCGCAGGCCTCGAGTACGCGACGGGCGTGGAGGCCACCGTGCTCGGGAAGCCGAGCCCCTCCTACTTCGCCGCGGCCCTCGACGCGCTCGACGCGGAGCCCGAGCGCACGTGGCTCGTGACCGACGACGTCGACGCCGACGTCCGCGGCGCCCGCCTCTTCGGCATGCGGACGGCCCTCGTTCGCACGGGGAAGTTCCGGCCGGAGACACTCGAGACGGCCGATCCGGCGCCGGACATCGTGGTCTCCTCGCTCGCGCAGTTCCCGACGCTGCTCGAGGAGGACCTCACCGGCGGCTGGACGCCGTGAGGTGAAGGTCGGCGTCGACATCATCGAGATCGAGCGCGTCCGCCGCGCCCTCGAGCGGCCCGGGTTCCGCGAGCGCTGCTTCACCGAGGCGGAGCGCGAGTACTGCGACTCGCGAGCCTTCCCCGAGCAGAGCTACGCGGCAAGGTTCGCGGGGAAGGAGGCCGTTGGCAAGGCGCTCGGCTGCGGTGTCCGCTTCACCTGGAAGGAGATCGAGATCGTCGGGCGCCCGAAGCCCGGCGTCCGGCTCTCCGGCCGCACCGCGGCGTTCGCCGAGCGCGTGCGCGCGGGCGAGATCGACCTCTCGATGACGCACTCGCGCGAGATCGCGGCTGCGATCTGCGTGGTCGTTCCGGCCGATGCCTGAGCGCTTCGAGCCCCTGTACGACGCGGCCGAGATGCGGGCGGCGGAGGAGCGCTACCCGCACTACCCGGACTCGATCCCGGAGCTCATGGAGCGGGCGGGAACCGCGGTCGCGCGCGAGGCGATGCTCGCCTTCCCGGCGGCGCGGAGCTTCGCCTGTGTCTGCGGGGGCGGCTCGAACGGCGGTGACGGACGGGTCGCCGCCCGCGTCCTGCGCGAGGCGGGGCACGCCGCCGAGGAGGTGACGGACGGACTCGACGGCTACGACGTCGTCGTGGACGCGCTCTTCGGCACGGGGTTTCACGGCGCCCCCCGGCCCGAGGCGGCCGAGCTGATCGAGCGGATCAACGCCGCCCCGGCCCCGGTCGTCTCGGTCGACCTGCCCTCGGGGGTGGACGCGTCGACCGGGGAGGTCGCCGGCTCTGTCGTGGACGCCGACCTCACCGTGACCTTCCACGCGCCCAAGGTCGGCCTCGTAGTCGCACCCGGACGCTTCCACGCCGGTCACGTCGTCGTCGTGGACATCGGGCTCGAGGGCTCGCCGACGGCGGCCCGGCGCGCCCTGCCCGCGATCCTCGACGCCGTGCCGCTGCGCGGGCCGCGCGACACGAAGTACTCGGCCGGCTCCGTGCTCGTCGTCGGGGGTCAGCCCGGGATGACCGGTGCGGCGGCGCTCTGCGCGCTAGCGGCGCTTCGCGCGGACGCCGGCTACGTCACGCTCGCCGTGCCCGCCGGGTCGCTGCGGACGGCGGAGGTGCTCGCGCTCGAGCCCGTGAAGGTCGCATGGGAGGAGGACACGGCGCTCGACACGATCCTCGAGTTGTCGACACGGGCATCCGCGCTCGCGCTCGGCCCCGGCCTCGGGCGGTCGGACGCACGGCGCGCCCTCGTCCGCGACCTCCTCGCACGCCTCGACCTCCCGGCGGTCGTCGATGCCGACGCCCTCTTCGGCCTCGAGCCGGTGGAGAGAGCGGCACCGACGGTGCTCACCCCGCACGCGGGCGAGCTCGCCCGGTTGCTCGACACGACCGCGGAGTGGGTGGGCGCTCACCGTCTCGAGGCTGCGCGCGCCGGTGCCGAGCGCTTCGGCGCGACCGTGCTCCTCAAGGGAGCCGACACGATCGTCGCCTCGCCCGGCGGAGCCGTCGTCGTCAGCGACCAGGGGCCCCCGTCGCTCGCCACGGCCGGAACCGGCGACGTGCTCACCGGGATCGTCGCCTCGTTCCTCGCGAAGGGTCTCGACCCCGCCCTCGCCGCTGCAGCCGCCGCCGTCGCCCACGCGCGGGCGGCGGAGCTCGCACCGCACCGCGCCGGGCTCGTCGCGAGCGACCTCCTGGACGCTCTGCCCCCCGCGCTCGCCGCGGGCGGCGGCTAGCACCGCGGTCGCTCGGTTCGACTCCCGAAGGGGGCGTCACCTCCCGCGGGACGTCCGCGACGCAGACGCACCAACGCCCCGACGCGCGTGCATCGCGGAGAATGGGCGTCATGGAGCGGTCGTGCTTCACCGTCGACCTCGGGGCGATCCGCCGGAACGCGCAGACCCTCCTGCGCGCCGCGGCCGGGGCGGAGCTGTGGGCAGTCGTCAAGGCGGAGGGCTACGGGCACGGGGCCGTGGACGTCTCGCGCGCCGCGCTCGAAGCGGGCGCGTCGGCGCTCTGCGTCGCGACCTTGCCGGAGGCGCTCCACCTCCGGGCAGGCCTGCACGACGCACGGATCCTCGTCATGGGGCCGGTGTCGGACCGCGAGATCGGAGAGGCGCGGGCGGCGCACCTCGAGCTCGTGACCGCCGACGGGCGAGTCCCGGAGGGGGTTCCCCTGCACGTGAAGCTCGACACCGGCATGGGGAGGTGGGGTCTCGCAGAGCTCTCCTCACCGACGCGCGACGTCGTCGGGATGATGAGCCACCTCGCCTCGGCCGAGTCCGATCCGGAGTTCACCCGGAAGCAGGTCGAGCGCTTCCGCGAGGCCACTGCCCCCTACGGCGACCTCACGCTCCACATCGCGAACAGCGCTGCGACGCTCCGGTACGAGGACGCGCGCTTCGACGCGGTCCGCTGCGGCATCGCGCTCTACGGCGTCTCGCCCTTCGGAGGGGACCCGCGGGCGGACGGCCTCGAGCCCGCGCTGCGCTGGGAGTCCTACCTCGCGCTCGTGAAGCAGCTCCTGCCCGGCGAGAGCACCGGGTACGGCCGCACGTTCGTCGCCGAGAGGCCGACCTGGATCGGGATCGTGCCGGTCGGCTACGCCGACGGGTTCAGGCGGGACCTCACGGGGACGGAGGTGCTCGTCGGCGGGGAGCGCCGCCGCGTCGTCGGCACGGTCTCCATGGATGCGCTGGCCGTCGAGCTCGACGCCGAGCTCCCGCCGGAGACGCCCGTCATGCTCGTCGGCGACGGCGTCCTGATCGAGGAGCACGCCCGGGTTGCGGGAACGATCGGCTACGAGATCGCCACCGGCCTCAACACCCGCTCCCGCCGCGCGCGCAGGGTGGTCGTGGATGGATGAGCTGGTCCGCGAGATCGTCGAGGGCGACGCGTGGATCGTGGGGGGAGCCGTTCGCGACCGGCAGCTCGGCCGCCCGATCCTCGACCTCGACGTGGCCTGCGCCGACCCGCGCGGTGCCGCGCAGGCCTATGCCCGCGAGCACGGCGGCGCCGCGTTCCCGCTGAGCGAGCGGCACGGCGCCTGGCGCGTGGCGGCGGTGGGAGAGGAGAAGACGGTCGACTTCACGCCGCTCCCGGACGGGATCGACGCAGACCTCGGGTCGCGGGACTTCACGTTCAACGCGATGGCCGCGCGCGTCGGCTCCGGCGAGCTGCTCGATCCGTTCGGCGGCGAGGCAGACCTCGCGGCCGGCACGGTTCGCGCGGTCTCGGAGACCGCCTTCTTCGACGACCCGCTGCGCCTGCTTCGCGCGGTGCGCTTCGAGGACGAGCTGGGGTTCCGCATGGACGAGCACACCGAGGCGCTCGTGCGCGCCTCCGCGTCGCTCGTCACGCGCCCCGCCGGGGAGCGGACTCTCGGAGAGCTCCGACGGCTGTCGGCCGACGGGTACCGGCGGCTCGCCGAGGTAGGCCTGCTCGAGCCGCTCGAGGGCGGGCTCGACGAGCGCCTGGACGCGCTCGACGACCCCGACTTCCGTCTCGTCGCGGTGTTCCGCGAGCGCCTCGAGCGGCTCCCGATCTCGAACTCCCTCCGCCGCTACGCGCGCACGCTGCTCCGGGCGTCCAGGCCGGAGGACCCGTCCCCCCGGGCCATCCACCGCTTTCGGCGGGACACGGAGCCGTGGGCGCTCGAGGCACTCGCGTTCGTCGGCGCCCCGGAGCTCGCCGGACCGGTCGAGGCAGCCAGGAGCTCGGATCCGCGCGAGCCGCTCGTTCGGGGCGACGAGCTGGGTCTCTCACCCGGCCCCGAGATCGGGCGTATCCTGGCGCTCATCGACGAGGAGCGGGCAGCCGGGACCATCTCGACGCGCGAGGAAGCGCTCGCCTTCGCCCGCTCGCTCGCGGGAGAGCGTCCTTCGTGAGCGTGGAGCTCCGCCTCGCGCTGCAGGCCCAACGCGCGGACGATCTCGCGCAGCGCGTACGGCGGCTCCTCGGCCCGTTCTCGGGGAACGAGGTCGTGCTCGACTCCGGGTGCGGGACGGGGTCGTTCGCCTTCGCGCTCGCGCCGAACGTGGCCGAGGTCGTGGGGGTGGACACGCGCGAGGAGTACCTGGAGGCTGCCCGCGAGACGGCGCCCGGGAACGTGCGCTTCGTGCAGGGGGACGCGATGCAGCTGCCCTTCGGCTACGCGCAGTTCGATCTCTCCTGCACCCATCGCGTCCTGCATCACCTCCGCCGCCCGGAGCTCGCCGTCTCGGAGCTCGCTCGGGTGACGCGTCCCGGCGGCCGCATCCTCGTCGCCGACCAGCTGGGCTCGGTCGACCCGCTCCGCAGCATGGAGATGGATCGCTTCGAGAGGCTCCGCGACCCCTCGCACCAGCGGCTTCTGCCCGACCAGGACATCCGCGGCTACCTCGACGCGAACGACCTCGTCCTCCTCTCGTCCGAGGTCGTCTCCCAGCGGATCGACCTCGAGCAGCGGCTCGAGCTCGCAGGGTTCTCGGAGGAGGAGCGCGTCCGGATTCGCGGCGCCGCGCCCGCTTCGTCGTACGAGATCGAGGTGGGCTGGTACGTCGCCCGCAAGCCGGGCCCCTAGCTCAGTCCTGCACCCCGTGGCGGTAGCCGTAGCGGCTGACCAGGCGGGCGAGGACGCCGGGGAAGAGAGCCTGGAACACCGACGCGAGGCGGTACGGGAACCACGGGATCGTCAGCTCCCGCTTGCCCTTCTCGACGGCGTCCACGGCCGCCGTCGCGACGTCCTCCGAGTCGATGACGAAGCGCCGCATGATCCCGCTCTTCAAGGTCGTCCGCGGCCTGAAGCCCTCGGTCTCGACGAACCCCGGGATGATCGTGTGCACGCGTATCCCCTCGGGTCGAAGCGTGGCCTCGAGCGATCGGGAGAACGCGAGCTGCGCGTGCTTCGCGGCCGCATACGGTCCCGCGGGCGCGAACGCGATCGTCCCGGCGACGGACACGACGTTGACGACGTGCGCGCCTCCCGACCCTGCCGCCGCGCGAAGCCCCGGCAGGAACGCGCGCGTCATCCACACGCCTCCGAGGTAGTTCGTCTCCGTGACGCGATCGATGGTCTCGACGGAGGTGGAGGCGAACGTCCCACGGCCCGGGACTCCGGCGTTGTTGACGAGGAGGCCGATCGCAGGATGGCGCTCGAGAACGCGCGCCGCCACCTCGTCCACCTGCGCGCGATCCCGGACGTCGCAGGTCTCCCACTCGCCCCCGATCTCGGCCGCGAGCGCTTCGAGGCGCTCGGCCCTCCGGGCGAGCAGTATGCAGCGCCATCCCCGGCGTGCGAGCTCGCGTGCGGTTGCCTCCCCGATGCCCGACGAGGCCCCCGTCACCACTGCCACGCGTGGGTCGTCCATCGCGGCGCGAGACTATCCGTTTAGGATCGCCGCATGGCCGGGAGGTTCGAGGGGAAGCAGGCGTTGGTGCTCGGCGTCGCGAACCAGCGCTCGATCGCGTGGGCGATCGCGAAGCGGCTCGCCGACGAGGGGGCGAGCGTCGCCTTCACGTACCAGGGAGAGCGGATCGAGAAGAACGTGCGCGATCTCGCTGCGACCGTCTCGAGCCCGCTCGTGACGGAGTGCGACGTGCGCTCGGACGACGACATCGCACGCGTGTTCTCCGAGGTCGCGGAGGCGTTCGGCGGCGGGCTCGACGTCCTCGTGCACTCCGTCGCGTTCGCTGCCGCGGAGGATCTCGAGGGCCGCTTCGTCGACACCCCACGCGACCGCTTCTGGATGGCGGTCGACATCAGCGCCTACTCGCTCGTCGCCTGCGCGCGCGCGGCCGAGCCGTTGATGGAGGCACGCGGCGGCGGGTCGATCGTCACCATGACCTACCTCGGCGGCGAGCGGGCGGTGCCGCACTACAACGTCATGGGGGTCGCGAAGTC
>JBFFGH010000058.1:0-13881 GCA_041557575.1 Gaiellaceae bacterium | reverse complement strand
GGCGAGTCGTCGTGGAGCTCGGGCGCGCGCACGCCTCCTCCGTACGGCATCCGCACGACGAGCGGGAACGACATCGTCCCGTTCGTCCGCCAGCGGTAGCGGCCGACGTGGTTGATGAGCTGGTCGAGCGCCGGGTAGCTGAACGCGTCGTACTGCATCTCGCAGACGGGCCGCCAGCCGGCCATGCAGAGCCCCACTGCGGTGCCGAGGATGCCCGCCTCGGCGAGCGGCGTGTCGACGCAGCGGTCGGGCCCGAAGCGCTCCTGCAGACCGGCGGTCGCACGGAAGACTCCGCCGAGCGTCCCCACGTCCTCGCCCATCACCATGACCGACGCGTCGCGCTCCATCTCGACGTGCAGCGCGTCGTTCACCGCCTCGACGAGGAGCTTCTCAGCCACCCAGGATCCTCCTCAGGTCGGCGAGGTCGTGCGCCTGGGTGGGCGGGGGATCGACGTACGCGTAGTCGAAGACGAGCGAGACGTCCGCGGGGGCCTGGGCCTCCGCCTCGGCGATGCCAGCGCGCATGACGTCGAGGGCCTGCTCCCGCACGTCCTCGATCCGCGCATCGGTGAGGATCCCCCGGCGCACGAGGTAGCGCTCGAACCGGTCGACGCAGTCATTCGCCCGCTCCTCCGCGACGCGCTCCTCGTCGATGTACAGCGAGGGGTCGTCCGCGGTCCCATGAGGTGCGGTCCGGTACGTGACGGCCTCGACGAGGGTCGGGCCTTCTCCGGCACGGGCACGGTCGACCGCCTCGCGCGTCGCCTCGTAGACCGCGAGGACGTCGTTGCCGTCCACCCGGACGCCGGGCATCCCGTATCCCACGGCCTTCGCCGCCAGCGACTCCGCCGCGGTCTGCTTCGCCACCGGAGTCGAGATCGCCCACTGGTTGTTGTTGCACAGGAGGACCACCGGCGCCTTCAAGACGCCGGCGAACGTGGCGCCCTCGTGGAAGGCCCCTTCGGACGTCGCCCCGTCACCGAAGTAGGCGATGGCCACTCGATCCTCGCCCTTGAGCCTCGAGCCCCAGGCGAACCCGACCGCGTGCGGGACGTGCGTGCCGATCGGAACCGAGATGGAGGCGACGCCGTAGGCGGGCGGGCTCCACCATCCCGACGGATGCCCGCGCCACCAGCCGAGGATGGTCGAGGCCGGGATTCCGCGAAGCAGCCCGATCGCGGACTCCCGATAGCTCGGGAAGATCCAGTCACGCTCCTCGAGCGCGAACGCCGAGCCGGCCTGGATCGCCTCGTGACCCCAGTAGATCGCGTACGTCCCGATGCGCCCCTGCCGGTGGTAGACGACCGAGCGCTCGTCGTAGGTCCTGAGCAGGACGAGGTTGCCGTGGAGCGCGAGCAGATCGTCGTCGGACAGGCCCTCGACCTCGCCGTCGGCGAGGCTCTCGCCGTCTCCGATGACGCGGCGCAGCTCCGTCTCCTCGGGAAGGACGCGACTCACGCCCCGCAGTCTATGGAGCGTGCCCGGCCTCTAGACGAAGACCGTCACGGCGTCCCGCTCCGCCTCGTAGACGGCCTCGGAGACGTCCCCCGTGTCCTCGCCGTCCACCTGCAGGGGCATGGGGTGATCGCAGTGGACGACCAGGCGGTCGAGGTCTCGGCCGACGAGCGTCCTCTCGCGGCTGAGCCCGCGCGAGCGGAGCCCCTGGAGCAACATGAGCGGAAGGTCGCGCGCCTGCAGGGAAACGGGTGCCAGGAACGCGAGCCCCTCGTCGAAGCTCGCTCCCGGCACGGGGTCGAGAGCGACGGCGCCGGCATAGGTGTACGGCGAGCAGTTGGCCACGAGCACGAGTGCCGCACGCCCGAAGCCCTCGATCTCGACCTGGGGCTCGAATCGCGCGCCCCGCTCGGCCAGGGCGGCCGCGGCGATCCGGATGAACGCCACGTCACCCGGGCGTCTCCCGTCGGGTCGGCGACCGAGCTCGTCCACCCTGCGCACGAGCTCTGCGTCGAGGCCGAGCCCCGCGTTGAACGCGAAACGCCGGCCGTTGACCCGTCCGAGCCCGATGCGCCGCGTGCGCCCCTCCGCGACACGGAGAGCGGCCTGAACCGGGTTCCTCGGCAGCCCGAGCGCCCGCGGGAGCACGCTCGTGCCTCCGCCCGGGAGGAAGCCGAGCGGCACGTCCGCCTCGAGCCCGTTCAGGACCTCGTTGAACGTCCCGTCGCCTCCGAAGACGTAGATCACGTCCGCGTCTCCCGCCTCCCCCGCGATGGCAGCCGCCTCTCCCGGCGCGGTCGTGAGCTTGATCTCGACGTCGGAGGGGAGCGCGGCCCGCACCGCGGCCAGCCGGTGCGTGTCCACGGCGGAGGCGAAGGGGTTGACGATCAACAGTCGGCTCACGGCAACGATCCCATTGGGTGCATCATGGAAGATGCGATGACGCATCCGGCGCGGTACTGGCACCGCACGGGCGACGGTCGCATCCAGTGTGACGTCTGCCCGCGGGCGTGCAGGCTGCGCGAGGGGCAGCGAGGATTCTGCTTCGTCCGCGCCTGCGAAGGGGGAGAGCTCGTCCTCACGACGTACGGCCGCTCGAGCGGCTTCTGCGTCGACCCGATCGAGAAGAAGCCGCTGAACCACTTCCTTCCCGGGACGCCCGTGCTCTCGTTCGGCACCGCGGGCTGCAACCTCGGCTGCAAGTTCTGTCAGAACTGGGACATCTCGAAGTCGCGCGAGCTGGACACGCTCGCGGACACGGCGTCGCCCGAGGCGATCGCGGAGACCGCGTCACGCCTCGAGTGCCGGAGCGTCGCGTTCACCTACAACGACCCGGTCATCTTCCTCGAGTACGCGGTGGACGTCGCCGAGGCCTGCCACGCGCGGGGGATCAAGACCGTGGCGGTCACGGCCGGCTACGTGAGCCCGGGCGCCCGCGAGGAGCTCTTCGCGCACATGGATGCCGCGAACATCGACCTGAAGGGGTTCACGGAGCGCTTCTACGAGAAGGTGTGCGCAGGACGCCTTCGGCCCGTCCTCGACACCCTCGAGCACGTCGCCCGGGAGACGGACGTGTGGCTCGAGATCACGACGCTCCTCATCCCGGGCCTGAACGACTCCGACGAGGAGATCCGCGCGCTCGCAGGGTGGATCGAGCGCCGGCTCGGCCCCGACGTCCCCCTCCACTTCTCCGCGTTCCACCCGGACTGGAAGATGCGCGACCGGCCGCCGACGCCTCCGGCGACGTTGACACGGGCCCGGGAGGTGGCCCTCGCCGAGGGGCTGCGGTACGTCTACACGGGGAACGTCCACGACCCCGCCGGGCAGAGCACGTACTGCGGCTCGTGCGGCGCGCTCCTCATCGAGCGCGACTGGTACGAGCTCGGCGCCTGGAACCTCGCCGACGGCCGCTGCACGGCATGTGGCGCGCGGTGCCCCGGCGTATTCGAGGAGCGGCCCGGCACGTGGGGCTCGAGGCGGCTCCCGGTGCGGATGGCGGCATGATCCGCGCACCCGTCGCTGCGGGCCTCTTCTACCCGGCCGACCCCGGCGAGCTGAGGGACACGGTCGACGCGCTCCTCTCCGGCGCCCGGCGCCCGGCCGCCGGAGCGCTCGGGCTCGTCGCACCCCACGCCGGGTACGCCTACTCGGGGCCCGTCGCCGCGTCGGCGTTCGCCGCCGCGCCCGCGGCTGCCCGCGTGCTCCTGCTCGGGCCGTCGCACTTCCTGCCGCTCACGGGCATGGCCGTCTCGAGCGCCGATGCCTGGCGCACGCCGCTCGGGAAGGTTCCCGTCGCCGACGACCTGCGGCGGGCCGCTATCTCGGCCGGCGCCGTCGTCGACGACGCACCTCACTCCCGCGACCACGCGCTCGAGGTCGAGGTCCCGTTCCTGCAGCGCGCGTGCCCGGACGGGCTCGAGATCCTCCCCGTGGCCGTCGGCCGCACGGCGGCGGAGGAGGTCGCCGGCCTGATCGCGAGCCTCGAGGCGTTCGTCGTCGTCTCGACCGACCTCTCGCACTACTTCGAGCAGGGCACGGCGGTCGCCCTCGACGCGGAGACGGCTGAGGCCGTCGTCGCGCGCCGGCCCGAAGAGATCCGCGACGGCCGCGCGTGCGGCGTCTTCGCGCTCCGTGGGCTCGTCGAGCACGCCCGGCGTCGCGACCTCGAGCTGGAGCTCCTCGACCTCCGCACCTCGGCGGACACCGCCGGAGATCCCTCGAGCGTCGTGGGTTACGGCGCGTTCGCGCTGCGCGGCGTCGCGTAGCCCCCGATGCCCTCGACGACGATCGCCGTGAAGCGGTCGGCGAGCGCGTCCGTGTCGGCGCCCTCGGGCAGCCACGTGTACGCCCAGTTCGCCGCGGAGAGCACGAGCAGCGTGACGTCGGACGGGCGCAGGTCCATGCGCAGCTCGCCCCGTTCGACGCCCTCCCGGATCAGCTCGCGCCAGCGCTCCTCGTATCGCCGCCGCTCCGCGACGAACTCGTCGAGGAACGGGCTCTCGAGGTAGCGCCACTCCCGCGTGAACACCGTCGCGATGTCGAGCTGCTCGCCCACGACCCGCAGGTGCCCGCGCAGCGCCTGGCGGATCCGCTCGACCGCGTGGGCCCCGTCGTCGACCGCGTCGAGCGCCGTGTGGAACGCTCCGGCACCCGCCTGCAGGATGCCGGAGAGGAGCTGCTGCTTGGACTCGGTGAGCGAGTAGAGCGAGGCCTTCTGCACCCCCATCGCCGCGGCGATGTCCCCCATCGACGTGCCGTGGTAGCCGCGCTCTGCGAAGAGCCGAGCGGCCGTCTGCGCGAGCTCGGCTCGCCGCTCAGTCATACTTCGATGCTAACGACCGGTAGGTAGGGAGGCAACGTGGCCGAAGACGCGCGCACGAGGGAGTTCGTCGAGTACGTCCAGTCGGGGGGGCAGGTCGAGTCCACGGACTGGATGCCCGACGAGTACCGCAAGCGGCTCATCAAGTTCATCGAGATGCACGCGAACTCGGAGCTGATGGGCGTGCTCCCCGAGCGCGACTGGATCCTCCGCGCGCCGACGCTGCAGCGAAAGCTCGCCCTCACCGCGAAGATCCAGGACGAGGTCGGGCACGCGCAGCTCGTCTACCGCGTCGTCGAGGACCTCGGCAAGCCGCGGGAGGCGTGCTTCGACGACCTCATCGCGGGCAAGTCGAAGTTCCACAACGTGTTCCACTACCCGACCCGCTCGTGGGGCGACGTCGGCATGATCGCCTGGCTCGTCGACGCGGCGGCGATCGTCTCGCAGAAGGCCCTCCTGAAGACGTCCTACGCGCCGTACGCGCGGATCATGAAGCGCGTCTGCTGGGAGGAGTCGTTCCACATCCTCCACGGCCGCGACATCGTGCTCGCAATGGTGAACGGGACGGACGGCCAGCGGGAGATGGTGCAGGAGGCGCTCGACCGCTGGTGGGAGCCGCTGATGATGTTCCACGGGACGCCGATCCCGGCCGAGGAGGATCCCATGTACTACTGGCGGATCAAGAGCCAGGCGAACGAGGACGCTCGCCAGGAGTTCCTCGACGGCTACGTCGACCAGATCCGCGAGATCGGGCTGACGATCCCCGACCCGAAGCTCCGGAAGCTCGCGTCCGGCACGTGGGAGTACACCGAGCCGGACTGGGACGAGCTGATGGCCGTCGTCACCGGCCACGGGCCCGCGTCCGCCGAGCGGATCGCCTTCCGGGCGCTCTCGCGCGCCGAGGTGGACTGGGTCTCGCGGGTCCTGCTCGCGGAGGCCGCCTGATGGCGGATCTCGTCTTCGAGGTCTTCCGCCAGGAGCGAAAGGGCAAGCCGATGGAGCACGCGGGCTCGGTGCGGGCGCCGAGCGAAGGCGCCGCCGAGGTCTACGCGCGCGAGTTCTACGGCCGCCGGCACGAGTCGGAGGCGCTCTGGCTCGTCCCGCGATCGGCGATCCACGCCATCGAGGACTTCCCCGAGGAGTTCGACCGCAGCTACCGGCGCGTCGACGGCTACTCGCTGAAGGTGCGCCTGCGAGAGGCGCGCGAGCGCGCGGGCTCGCCGGGAGGCGAGGCAGCGTGAGCACGCGCGCCGACCTCCTGCTGGCGATCGCCGACGACGAGCTCTTCCTCGGCTGGCGCGACTCGGAGTGGACCGGGATCGCCCCCTTCCTCGAGGAGGACGTGGCCTTCTCGTCGATCGCGCAGAACGAGATCGGGCACGCACGCGCCCTCTACGAGCTCGTGGCCGCGGAGCTCGGCACGACCGCCGACGAGCTCGCGTTCGACCGCGCGCCCGACGAGTACCGCTGCTCACCCCTCGTGCAGCTGCGCCGGCTCGAGTGGGCGCGGACGATCGCCCGCCGCTGGCTCTACGAGACGGCTGACGAGATCCGCCTCGATGCCCTCAAGTCCTCCGAGGATCCGGAGATCTCGGGGGTGGCCGCGAAGATGGACCGCGAGGAGGCGTACCACCGCATGCACGCGGAGATGTGGATCGACCGCCTCATGTCCGCCGAGGAGGGCCGTCCGAAGCTCGACGAGGCAGTCGACGAGCTCTGGCCCTACGCGCTCGGGATGCTCGACGACGAGCTCCGGCCGGAGCTTCGACGCCGCATCGAGGAGCGCCTCGGTCGGGACCTCCCCGACGTCGAGCCCGTCCCGCGGACGGTTCACGAGGCCGAGCTCTCCGAGCTCTGGGAGGAGATGACCTCTGTGCGCCGTTCCGAGCCTGCCGGCACGCAGTGGTAGACGCGACGGCTCCCACCGAGACGGAGGTCTGGGACGCTCTCGCCGGGGTTCCCGATCCCGAGATCCCGGATGTCTCACTCGTCGATCTCGGCGTCGTGAAGAGCGTGACCGTCGAGGGGCGCGGGGTGATCGTCGAGTTCACACCGACGTTCATGGGCTGCCCGGCGCTCGAGCGCATGCAGCAGGAGCTCGCGCACGCGATCGAGGCGATCGGCGGCGAGCCGGAGGTCCGCGTCCTCATGGACGACTCGTGGTCGACCGACCGGATCACCCCCGAGGGGCGCGAGAAGCTCCGCCTCGCCGGCTTCGCGCCGCCCGCACCTCGTCCGGCCGGGAAGCTCGAGCTCGTCCAGCTGCAGCGCGGCTTCCGGTGTCCCTACTGCGGCTCGACGGAGACCCGCCTGGACAACCTCTTCGGGCCGACTCCGTGCCGGTCGATCCGCTACTGCGACAGCTGCCGACAGCCGTTCGAGCAGTTCAAGACCGTCTAGGTCCGACTCCGAGGAGAGCGTCCGCGGATGAGAGGTTTTCGGGCAATCGGCGTCATCGTCCTCGTCCTGCTCGTCGGCATCGCCGTCGCGATGTACGCGTCGACGCGGCCGCCGAATCGGAACCTCGACGCCGCAGGCCGCGCCTGGGTCGACGGGTTCACGGCGTGGAGCAACGAGATGAGCCGCGCCGTCGAGCGGGCCGAGGTCGAGATCGGCACCAGCCGCGGAGAGAGGCTGAGCGACCGGAACATCGAGCCGCTCCGTGACTGCTCCACGCAACTGGCCGAGCTCGGCGAGTCGCCGTCCCTGCTCGAGCAGGCGCTGACCGACGGGAGGAACGCGTGCGGCGAGATCGAGTACGCCATCGTGCTCTTCGAGCAGTACGGCAGCCCGGCTCTCGCCTCGACGGACAAGCACCTGCAGGGCGCATGGAGGCTGCTCGAGGCGGCTCGCTTCAACATTCAGCGGCAGCTCGAGGGCGACTCCTCGTAGAGACCGCGAGATCGGCCTACGGCTAGGGGCTCGTGCCGGGCCGCCAGGATCCGGGCCGGACGCGGTACGCGTGGCCTTCGGGCGACGCCACGCCCAGGAGCTCGTCGACGTCGTGCGCCGCGATGGGCGCGTCGCTCGCCAGCTGCACGGTGGCGAGATCGGCGCTCTCGTCGATCGTCACGTCGAGAACCGTCGCGACCTCCTCGAGGGCGTCGCGGACCAGCGCAGCGCAGCTCGGGCAGCCGGCCTGCTCAACTTCGAAGCGGATGCTCTCCATGGGCGGGAGACTAGACGCCCGCGCTAGGCTTGGCGCCGTGCAGGTCGAGATCTTCTACTGCCCCACCTGAAGCGGATACGACACACGGGCCGCGAGTCTCGCGGCCGAGATCACCTCGAGGACGAGCATCGCCGCGACGATCACCGCGGGCGCCAGGGGGCAGTTCGACGTGCTCGCCGACGGCGACCTGCTCTGGTCGAAGCAAGAGATCGGCCGCTTCCCGGAGCACGACGAGATCCTGAGCCGGCTCGAAGCGGTCGGCTAGCGCAGCAGGAACCCCTCGCCGAGGGGGTCGTCCGGATCGAGCGTGAAGACGTGCTCGCCCGTGCGGTGCGCGCTCCCCTCGACCTCGGTGACGACGGCCGGGATCCCGGCGACGTCGGCGTCCCCCACGACGCGCCCGGAGAACTCCGAGCCCACGATGCTGAGGTGCCGCAGCTCCTCGCCGCGCGGCAGCCGGCCGGAGCGGTCGAGCAGCGCGAGCCTCGCGGACGTGCCGCTCCCGCACGGTGAGCGATCCACCTCACCGTCCGCGAACACGGTGACGTTTCGCTGGGTGAGCGGCTCCTCGCCCTCCTCCTGCCAGAAGATCACCCCGTAGATGTCGCGGAGCTCCTCCTCGAGCGGGTGGACGACCTCCTGCCACGCCTCGAGCTCGCGCTTGAGCTCGCGTCCCAGCTCGATCAGCCGGGGAAGCTCCCTCGGCTCGACGCGCTCCTCGACGGACGCGTAGAAGGCGCCGCCGAACGCGACGTCCACGGTCCCTGCGGCGAGCTCCACGCCCTCGGCCCGGACGAACGAGGGCACGTTTCGGAACCGAACCGAGCGGACGCGGCCCCGCTCGACGTGCGCCCACGTCTCGAGCCTGCCGGAGGGCACGTCCACGACGACATGGTTGTCGCCCTCCGATCGAGGCACGACCTCCTCCTCGAGCGCCCACGTGACGAGCGCGATCGTCCCGTGGCCGCAGGCGGTCGAGTAGCCGGCGTTGTGGAAGAAGACGACACCGAGGTCGGCGCCGCCGTCGTTCGGCTCGACGACGTGGCAGCCGTACATGTCGGCGTGGCCTCGCGGCTCGTAGACGAGCAGCCGCCGCACGTGGTCGAGGCGGGCGAGCGCGTCGCGCCGCTTGTCGAGGATCGTCTGTCCCTGGAGCCTCTCGACGCCCCCCGTGACGATGCGGAACGGCTCGCCTCCGGTGTGGTAGTCGACCGCGCGAATCTCCACTGCGCGACCTTACAAGGGAAGAGGATGGGCGCCCGCGGATCCGTCGTCACGCGTAGACCCTCGGGCGCCCGGTAGTCGAGTACCGCCCCGCCGGGTGGTGCGAGACGGTGTGTAGGCCGCGGCCTTCGCCGCGCGCACGGAGTGTCCTGCGCCCCTACTTCCCCTGGAAGTTCGCGACGCGCTTCTCGAGGAACGCCTGCACGCCCTCGCGGAAGTCCTCGGTCTCCGAGGCGGCCTGTTGCAGCTCGGCCTCGAGCGCGAACTGCTCCTCGAGCGAGGCCGTGTAGGCGTGCTCGAAGAGCTGCTTCGTCATGGACACCGCCCGCGTCGGGAGCGCCGCGTACCAGGCCGCGAGCTCCGCCGTCCGCTTCGAGAACCGCTCCGCGGGGACGTCCTCGGACACGAGCCCCCAGACGAGCGCCTCGGGGGCGCTCAGCCGCCGGTTGGAGACCATCCACTCGAAGGCCCGCGTGAACCCGAGCAGGCGGTGGATGAACCAGGTGCTCCCCGCATCCGGCACGAGGCCGATCCCGACGAAGCCGGGAACGAAGCTCGCGTCCGACGACGCGATGCGCACGTCGCAAGCGCAGGCGAGAGAGAGCCCCGCACCGGCGCACGCGCCGTTGATCGCCGCGATGACGGGCTTCTCGAGCGCCCGGATCCGCCGCACGTTGGGGTGGTACGTCTCCTCGAGCGCCTGGCCGACACCGCCGGGAAGCTCCGAGAACTCGCGGAGGTCCTGACCGGAACAGAAGCCGCGGCCGGCTCCCGTGAGCACGACCGCCCTGATCGCCGGGTCGGTCGCCTCGTCGAGGGCCGCGCCGAGGCCGGCGTGCATCTCGCGATTGATCGCGTTGTAGACCTCGGGTCGGTTCAGCGTGACCGTGAGGACGGCTCCGTCACGAGACGTGAGGACGGCGTCGCTCATGCCGCAACCCTACTCCTCGTCGCCGGGCTTCTTCTTCCCCCGATCGAGGAAGGCCCGGACCGCGTCCTGTGCCTCGTCGCCCAGCATCGACATCGCGAGCCAGTCGCGGGCGTGCCCGACCGTCTGGTGCCATGCGAGATCGCGCCAGACGTTGAGCTGCTGCTTCGCGTAGCGGGTCGTCTGCGGAAGGCGGGCGGCGAGCTTGTCCACCCACTCGTCGACGACCGTGTCGAGCTCGGCCTCGGGAACGGCGCGGTTGACGAGCCCCCACTCCGCTGCCTGGGCGGCGGGGATCTCGTCGCACAGGAAGACGATCTCCCTGGCGCGCCGGTCGCCGACCATGAGCTGCAGCCACTGCGTCGCGCCTCCGGCCGGCACCGACCCGTGCTGGAGGCCGACGTGCCGGATGAAGGCGGTGTCCACCATCACCGAGAGGTCGCAGGCCATCTGCAGCTCGTTCCCCCCGCCGACCGCGATGCCGTTGACGCGCGCGATCGTCGGCTTGCCGACCTCGCGGATGCGGTCGTGCATGTCCTTGAACGCGCCGAACCACTTCCAGTACTCGCCCGACCTCCCGAGGAGGTCCTCGTCCCAGGACCGGAGATCGGCCCCGACGCAGAATGCGCGTCCGGTCCCCGTGACCACGAGGGCGCGGACGTCGTCGTCCCAGGAGGCGTCCTCGCACGCCCGGGAGATCTCGCGAAGCATCCGGAAGTCGAACGCGTTCAGCACCTCGGGCCGGTCGAGGCGGATGGTCGCGCGCGGGGGAGCCTTCTCGTAGACGATCGTCTCGAAGCCGAGCTCGGCGGGGTCGCGCGGACGGGGCTGCGTCGGCTCGCTCACTCGATCGAGGAGAAGAGGACGATGAACGGGATCCCCATCTCCATCGCGTCCTTCCCCGACGCGGCGAAGGCCTCGGTCGAGGCAGCGGCCTTGAACGACTCCCGGTCGGCCCACTCGAACTCCGCCTGGTAGCGGTACTTGGGCTCGCCGAACGGCGCTCCGAAGACCCTCCCGTGCCGGAAGGCATCGCATTCGACCGGCAGGACGAACTCCTCGAGGTGACGGCGGTAGCGGTCGGGGTCCGGCTCGGACTCGTAGAGCATCGTGACACGGATCATGCGGGCTCCCTTCTTCTCTCTCGCGCGGAGCGTATAGCGTCCGCGCGGTGAGCTCGACTGCCTTCGCGGCCACCCTCGCCTTCGCGGCCGGGCTCGGCGGCGCCGTTCAGATCGCGGTGCAGGGGAGGCTCGGCGATCGCGTGGGCAGTCTCGAGGCCGTCGCGGCAGCCACGCTCATCGGATGCGCGCTCGCGCTCGTCATCCTGCTCCTCGCACGACGCTCCTTCGCGGGGATCGGAGACGCCGTCTCCGGCCCGAAGTGGCAGCTGCTCGGCGGCGTCATGAGCGTCTTCATCGTCCTCGCGATCACGGTCGCGGGGCCCCGGATCGGGGTCGTCTCGACGACGGCCTTCCTCATCGCCGCGCAGTTCGGCGTCGCCGCAGTGATCGACCGCTACGGCTGGTTCGGCATCGAGCAGGTCCCCGTGACCTGGTACCGCGCGCTCGGAATCGCTCTGCTCGTCCTGGGAGCGGCGCTCACGCTCCGCCGGTAGAGGCGCGAGGTGAGCCCGCGGACGAAGCTCTGGGTCGCGCTCGGCACCGTCTACACGATCTGGGGGTCGACCTACCTCGGGATCGCGCTCGCCGTCGAGACGATGCCGCCGCTGTTCGCCGTCTCGACCAGGTTCGTCGTGGCCGGAGCCCTCCTCGGGGCGATCGTCGCCTGGCGCCGCGGGCCGGGATCGCTCAGGCTGAACCGGAGGGAGTTCGCCGCAGTCGCCCTGGTGGGCGTGCTCTTCAACGGCGCGAACGCCCTCCTGTTCTTCGCCGAGGAGACCATCCCGATCGGGCTCGCGTCCCTGATCATCGCCTCCGTCCCGCTCTGGGTCGCCGTCTTCAGGATCCTCGCCGGCGATCAACCCCCGAGGATCGTCCTCGCGGGGATCGCGACCGGCTTCGTCGGCGTCGCGCTCCTCGTGCACCCGAGCGGCGAGGCGCAGTGGGAGGGCGTGCTCCTCGTCGTCGCGTCGGCGTTCGCCTGGTCGGTGGGCTCGTTCCTCTCTCCGCGCCTGCCGCTCCCGGCCAACTCCGCGACGGCGACCTCCTACCAGATGGGCATCGGCGGGCTCGTCTTCCTCCCGATCGGGCTCGCTTCCAGCCCGCATCCGAGCGAGTTCTCGACGCGCTCGATCCTCGGCTGGCTCTACCTGGTCGTGTTCGGCGCGATCGTCGGCTACACGGCCTACGTCTGGCTTCTCGCGCACGCTCCGATCAGCGTCGCCGCGACCTACGCGTACGTGAATCCCGTGATCGCGATCTCCCTCGGCGCCGTCGTGCTCGACGAGTCGATCACGACGCAGATCGTCTTCGGAGCGACGATCGTGCTCACCTCCGTCGCGGTGGTGGTCCGACGCGAGCCGCCCACTGCGGAGCCGGCTCCGCTCCCGGCTGAAGCTCCTCCCCCCGCGGCCGGCGAGACTACGATCGAGAGATGACCGCGACGGAGGCCTTCGACGGGCTCGAGCCGAGAGGCCTCTGGGAGCGCTTCGCCGAGCTGACCGCGATCGCACGGCCCTCGCGGGAGGAGGACGCCGCACGGGAGCACGTCCTCGCATGGGCGGCGGAGCACGGCTTCGAGGCGCGGGAGGACGAGGCGGGCAACGTCGTCGCCCGCGCTCCGGCCTCACCGGGGCGCGAGCAGGCGCCGGTCGTCGTCCTCCAGTCGCACCTGGACATGGTCTGCGAGCGCGACACCGACAGCGCCTTCGACCCGCGCGAGGGACGGATCCACGTCGTGCGGGAAGCGGACTGGCTCGTCGCGGACGGAACGACGCTCGGCGCCGACAACGGGATCGGCGTGGCGGCGGCGATGGCCGTCGCCGAGGACCCGGACGTCGCGCACGGGCCGCTCGAGCTGCTCTTCACGGTCTCGGAGGAGCAGGGGCTCGAAGGAGCCAAGGCGCTCGACCCGGGCCTCGTCGAGGGACGCCTCCTGCTCAACCTCGACGGGACCAGCGAGCGGTCGCTCACCATCGGCTGCGCCGGGAGCGCGCACACCTTCGTCCGGCTCGCCCTCGAGCCCGTCCCCGTTCCCGACGGGTGCGTCGGCCTCGCCGTCACGCTCGACGGCGCGAGAGGAGGGCACTCGGGCGGGGACATCGCGAAGGGCCGGGCGAACGCGATCAAGGCTCTCGGCCGCGTGCTCGCGGCGGCGAACCGGGCCGCGCCGCTCCGGCTGGCGAGCCTCGACGGCGGCGTGAGCCGGAACGCGATACCGCGCGAGGCGCTCGCGACGATCGTGATCGCGGAGGACGCGGAGCCGGCGTTCCGGGACGCCGTCGAGGCGGAGGTCGCGGCACTCAGGGAGGAGCACGCGGGCTCGGACGAGCACCTGACCGTGTCCGTCGAGGCGGTTCAGGTGCCTGCCGCCGGCGACCCGGTCGTCTCGTTCCGCGCGCTCGACCTGCTGACGGCGACCCCGACCGGCGTCGTCGCGATGAGCCCGGACGCACCCGGGTCGGTCGAGACGAGCACGAGCCTGAACGTCGCGACGACGAGCGACGACGTCCTCACGCTCGCTTCGATGACGAGGAGCGCGAGCTCGAGCGCACTGGACGACGTCGTCGCCGCGCTCGAGGAGGCCGCACGTCAGGCGACAGCGGAGGTCGAGGTCGTCCGCTCGTACCCGCCCTGGCGACCCGACGCGGGCTCGAGGCTGCTC
>JBFFGH010000057.1:0-13931 GCA_041557575.1 Gaiellaceae bacterium | reverse complement strand
GTCGTCTTCGCCGGGCAGCCCGTCGCGATGGTCGTCGCGGAGTCGGAGGCGGCGGCAGAGGACGGCGCAGAGCTCGTGCTCGTCGACTACGAGCCGCTGCCGGTCGTCGTGGACGTGGAGCAGGCGATGGAGCCGGGGTCACCTCGAGCCCGATCCGTCGAGGAGATCGAGGAGGGCGGAGACCTCGAGTCCATCCACGCCGAGGTCGACCACGGGAAGCGGGACGAGGGAGAGGAGGAGCTCTCGGGCAACGTCCTCGACCGCGTCCACCGGAGCGACGGGGACGTCTCGGCCACGCTTGCCGCGAGCGACGTCGTGGTGTCCGGCACGTTCAGGACGCCGTGGGTGTACCAGGCGTACCTCGAGCCCCAGGTCTGCACGGCCTGGCTCGAGCCGTCGGGGACGCTCGTCGTCTCGACGAGCACGCAGGGCTCCTTCGTCACGCGCCGGGAGCTCGCGCGCGCCTTCGACCTCCCGCTCGAGCGGATCAGGGTGATCGCCGAGCCCCTCGGAGGAGCGTTCGGAGGGAAGTTCGCGCTCGTCGAGCCCCTCGCGACCGGAGCGGCACTCGCGCTCGGGCGACCCGTGCGTCTCACGCTCTCGCGCAGCGAGGACTTCCAGGCGACCAACCCCGTGTCCGCGCAGGTGATGCGCCTGCGGCTCGGGGCGCGCGCCGACGGCACGCTGACCGGGATCGAGGCGAGGATGATCGTCGACCGCGGGTCGAACGCGAGCTGGGGAGTCGAGGGGATCACCTCGCTCCTCGTCGCCGGCCCCTACCGCTGGCAGGCGTACGACCTCCGCGGCTACGGCGTCGAGACGAATCGGTTCACCCACGGCGCCTACCGCGCGCCCGGAGCGCCGACGGCGGCCTTCGCGGTCGAGTCGCTCCTCGACGAGCTCGCGGAGAAGCTCGCAGTCGACCCGATCGAGCTGCGCTCGAGGAACGCCGCCGTGGAGGGGGACATCGCCGTCAGCGGACGCCCGTTCGCGCTGATCGGCACCCGGGAGGTGCTGGAAGAGCTCCGCGGCCACGAGCTCTGGCTGAACCGCCACTCGCTCCCTCCCGACGAGGCAGTGGGCTTCGCGATCGGCTTCTGGCCCGGCGGGAACGAGCCCGCCGCCGCCGTGTGCCGCGTCGACACGGACGGGACGATGACGGTGATCACGTCCGCCGTGGACATGAGCGGCGTGGACACCGGGTTCGCGATGATCGCCGCCGAGGTCTTCGGCCTGTCGCCCGACAAGGTGCGGGTCGCCTCCGCGGACACCGCGACCGGCCCGTACGCCGGGGCGAGCGGTGGCTCGAAGGTCACGTACACGGTCGGGCCGGCGGTCCAACGGGCGGCGGAGGCCGCTCGGGCGAAGCTCCTCGCCGCCGCCTCGGAGGAGCTGGAGATCGCGCCGGACGACCTCGAGGTCGTGGACGGCGTCGTCCGCGCGGTCGGCGCGCCGGACCGCTCGATCACGGTCGCGGAGATCGCGGACAAGGCGCTCCGCTTCGGCGGCCGCTACGAGCCGATCGAGGGCCACGGGGGCTCGGCGCAGACGACCTCGGCCCCCTCGGTCGCAGGGCATCTGGCGCACGTCCGCGTCGACCGCGAGACCGGAGAGGTCGAGGTGCTTCGCCTCGTCGTCGCGCAGGACGTGGGCCGCGCGCTGAACCCGTCGCTCGTCGAGGGCCAGATGCGCGGGGGCGTGGCACAGGGTCTCGGCTGGGCGCTCCTCGAGGAGCTCACCCACGACGAGGACGGGCGCCTGCAGACGGGATCCTTCCTCGACTACGCGATCCCCCAGGCGGATCGGGTCCCCGAGATCGAGACGCTGATCGTCGAGGTTCCCGCTCCCGACGGCCCGTTCGGCGCCAAGGGGATCGGTGAGGCGCCGGTGGTCGCCGCCCCCGCCGCGATCGCGAACGCGGTGGGAGCCGCAGCAGGCGTTCGCATGCACGAGCTCCCGATCACCGCGCCGCGTCTGTGGGCTCGCATGAGGAAGGGCTCGAAGCCGGGCGGGGAGCCCGCATAGACTTGGACTCGCAGTGAACCACTGGGATCAGGCCCGGGCGATCGTGGACGCGTACGCCGCCGAGCTGTCCTCGGAGCTTCCCGAGAACGCCTACCTCTTCGACGTCCACACGCACCTCGGGAACGACATCGACGGGATGAACGGCTGGCCCGACGAGCTTCTCGGCATGCTCGATCGGCACGGGTTCGATCGAGCGTTCACGTTCTGCATGGACGAGTTCGACCGCGAGCCCGCGTTCACGGTGCCGAACGACAGGACGTTGGAGCACGCCGAGCAGGCGGGCGGGCGTCTCATCCCGTTCGTACGCCTCGACCTCGCAGAGCGACCCGTCGAGGAGGCGCGCCGCTGCCTCGACCTCGGCGCGAAAGGCATCAAGCTGCACCCACGCGCACAGGCGTTCACGCTCGACGACGAGCGGCTCCCTCCCATCTTCGAACTCTCTGTCGAGCGCTCCGTCCCGATCCTCATCCACGGTGGCCGCGGGCTGCCCCCGATCGCGGAGCACCTCGCGGTCCTCGTCAAGCGCTACGAGGGGGTCCGCATCATCATCGCGCACGCCGGGATCGCCGACATGGGTGCGCTCGCAGGGGCGCTCGGAGGGCTCCCCGGAGTGTTCTTCGACACCTCCGTGTGGAGCGCCGTCGACCTGCTCGACCTCTTCCGGCAGGTGCCCCCCGAGCAGGTCGTGTACGCATCCGACTACCCGTACGGCCGGCAGCCGAACTCCCTCCTCATGGCGGTGCTAACGGCCAGGGCAGCCGGCTTCGACGAGGCGCAGCTCCGCGGCATGCTCGGCGAGCACGCCCGCCGGATCGTAGACGGGGAGCCGCCCGCGCCCTTCTCGTCCCCGAAGGAGATGCGGACGCTCGGGCAGCCGCTGACCTTCGCGCGCATCCACCAGTACATCTCGATGGCCGTCCCGATGCTGTGGCTGCGCCAGCGCGACGGGATCGGCGCGCTCGGGCTCGCAGTCAACGCCTCGCGCGAGCGGAATGGCTACTACGAGGAGGCCGAGCGGATCCAGGAGCTCCTCGTCACGGCAGAGGCGCTCTGGCGGGAGAGCGGCGAGGTCGTGTCCGACGACGAGCGGATCGAGGCGATGCGGACGGCCATCCAGCTCATCAACCTCGCAGACCTGATCGCGATCACGACGCGCGCCTGATCGCACGCGCCGGCATCACGCGGGTGGGCCCGCGAGATCCCCGTACCGGAAGCAGTCCACGGTGTGGTCGTTCACGAGGCCGACGGCCTGCATGAACGCGTAGCAGGTCGTCGGGCCGACGAAGCGAAAGCCCCGGCGCTTCAGATCCTTCGACAGCGCCTTCGAGAGCGGCGTCTCGGCAGGAAGCTCGGAAAGGGAGCGAAACCCGTTGACGATCGGCTCGCCGCCCACGAGCTCCCACACGTACGCCGCAAGGCTCCCGTGCTCGGACTGCACGTCGAGGACGCGCGACGCGTTGACGATCGCCGACTCGATCTTGAGACGGTTCCTGACGATGGCCGGATCCTGCAGCAGCCGTTCGACGTCGTCGGAAGTGAAGGCGGCGACCGCGACGGGATCGAAGTCGGCGAAGAGACGCCGATACCCCTCACGCTTGCGCAGGATCGTCGCCCACGAGAGCCCCGCCTGAGCACCCTCGAGCGTGAGCATCTCGAAGAGGTGACGGTCCTCGTGCGACGGGGCTCCCCACTCGACGTCGTGGTAGGCGACCATCGCCGCATCGCCGCCCGAAGCCCATTCGCAGCGCTGGACGCTCGTCATCTCCGGGTAGCATCGCAGGCCGTGCGCGCCGTCCTCGCACTCTGCCTTCTCCCCGCGCTCTTCCTGGTCGCCGGATGCGGCGGCGGCAGCGAGGAGTCGAGCGGAACGACGGGGAGCTTCACGGGCTGTGAGGCGGTCGACGCGCCCGACGCACGCGAGCCGGGCTCGAACGAGGCCCCCGATCAGGGGCTCGATGCCGGCACGACGCACACCCTCACGTTCGAGACGAACTGCGGGTCGTTCGTCGTCGCTCTCGACCCGGAGACCGCGCCGAATACGGCGGCCTCCCTCGTCGCGCTCGCGGAGAAGGGCTACTTCGACGACACGATCTTCCATCGCGTCGTGCCCGGCTTCGTGATCCAGGGGGGTGATCCGACCCAGACCGGAGCGGGCGGACCGGGGTACTCGACGGTCGACGTCCCACCCCCGGATGCCGCGTACACGAAGGGAGTCGTAGCGATGGCCAAGACCGGCACCGAGCCGTCCGGCACCTCGGGAAGCCAGTTCTTCGTCGTCACCGGCGCGGACGCCGGGCTCCCTCCGGACTACGCGATCGTCGGCGAGGTCACGGAGGGGATGGACACCGTCGAGCGAATCGATGCGCTCGGCGTCGGCGACGGGCCTCCCTCACAGGCCGTCGTCGTCGCGTCCGTCACCGTCGGCACGAGCTGATGTCGAGGGTCGCGGCGGTCGTGCTCGCGGCGGGGGAGGCGTCGCGGTTCGGCAGCCCGAAGCAGCGGCTCCTGCTCCCGCGCGTGCTCGAGCGGCTCGGAGGGGCGTCCGTGGACGAGGTCGTCGTCGTCGAGGGCGCCTACGAGCTCACGACCGACGCCGGGGCCAGGATCGTTCGCTGCGCCGACTGGGAGCGCGGGCCGGGTGCGTCGCTGCGCTGCGGCCTGGCCGCGCTCGCCGAGGACGTCGAGGCAGCAGTCGTCGTCCTCGCCGACGGCCCCGACCTCGCGCCCGCAGCCGTGGAGCGCGTGCTCGCGGAGTGGCGGCAGACGGGGGGCACGGTCGCGGCGTCCTACGGCGGGAGGAGAGGCCACCCGCTGATCGTCGGCCGCGACGACTGGAGCGAGATCCCGGACGAGGGCCTCCGCGCGCGAGACGTCTCGCTCGTGCCGTGCGACGACCTCGGGGAGCCCGGCGACGTAGACCGGCCCGGCGACCTCTAGGCGCTCGCGTCGAGACCGCGCAGCTCGGCCAGCTTGTCCATCAGGCCCGGAGGCATGCGCTCGACGGCCGACGTGCGGACGTAGCGACGGAGCTCGACTTCGAACTTGTACCGCCGAGAGCAGTAGTCGCAGTCGGCGAGGTGCCCCTCCGCTTCTTGCCACTCGACATCCGTCAGGGTGCGGTCGAGGTAGTCCTGGAGGAGCTCCTCGCAGCGACCACACGGGTCCGGGGTCACTGGAGACCCTCCTCGGCGAGACGCTTCTTCAACGCCCTTCTCCCTCGGTGGAGTCGCGACATGACGGTTCCGATCGGGACATCCAGGATCTCTGCAGCATCAGCGTAGGTGAAGTCACCGATGTCGACGAGGACGACGGCATCGCGATACTGGTGAGGGATGTCGGCGAGGGCCTTCACGATGGAGTCCTGGGAGAGCCGCTCGACGACCTCGTCGGCCTCGAGCGCCTCCTCGCCGGCCGCGGATGCGACCTTGTTCGCAAGGTAGTAGTCGGTCTCCTCGAGCGTCTGGATCTGAGGGGTACGCTGGATCTTGCGCCCACGATCGACGTTGAGGTTCGTGAGGATGCGCAGGAGCCAGGCTCGGAGGTTCGTTCCGGGTGTGAAGGACCTCCAGCTCCGGAAGGCCCTCGCATATGTCTCCTGGACGAGATCTTCTGCCTCCTCGCGACTGCCGACCATTCGACGAGCGACACGGTAGACCTGGTCGGCGAGCTCGAGGGCCTCTTCTTCGAAGTGTGCGCGGTCGCGGGCCTGCGTCGCGATCCGTCGCGCTTCGGTGTCCGGCCCGGGCTCGCTCACCCGCCTACCGTACAGCTGTGTCGACGGAGCCTGCAACGAGGCTCCGCAGCACGCTATTCCCGCGCGGGAGCTTGCTCGTGGAACCCGGAGCGAGCGAGCGCAGCGACGATCTCGTCGCGCGACGTCTGCGAGTCGTCCCATGCCAGCGACACCTCGCCGAGCAGGTTCGCATTCGCGTACTCGATGCCCTCGTGCCCGCGCAGGGCGACGGCGAGGCGCCCGACGCAGCGCTCGCAGCGGATCCCGCTGACCTGGATCGTCTCCTCGATCGTCACGGCCGGGATGCTAGATCGAAGCTCAACGCTTGCCGCGCACGCCGTGGACGGGACGGCCCGCCGCCTCCCACGCGTAGTACGAGGCGCTCGGCCCGAAGGCGAGCTCGTACTCGACCACGCGGGGATTGCGACCGACCTCCTTGGCCCGCTGGGCGTGCCAGAGCAAGTTGGGATCGTCTCGCACCTCCCAGACGAGCACGAGGTGCGCAGCGGTCATGAACTCCGCGACGAACGGGCATCCCTCGGCCGGACAGGGAAACGGATCCGTCGCGACGCAGAACCACCCGCCATGGTCGCCGCCGCCCGTGTCCTCCCACAGCTCCTCGTCCTCCTCCAGGTCGACGTCCTGCAGTACCAGGGATCCTCGGCGGGGCTCGAGCTCCACGAAGGCACAATAGCCTCGTGGCCGAGGCTGTCTCCCGCGACGTGGCGGTCGTCCTCTCCGGGGGCGGGATCAACGGAGTGCTGCTCGAGCTCGGCTTCCTGAAGCGGCTGCGCGAGAGCCCGCTCTGGTCGCGAATCGGGTGGATCTACGGGACGTCGGCCGGCGCGCTCGCCGGGACGCTCGCTGCACTCGACCGGCTCGACGACCTCGAGGAGTTCCTCATGGGGCTCGCGCCGGACGACGCCTTTCGGGTGCGCCCGGTCTGGCAGATGCCGGGCGGCCTGCACGACTACACGCGTCCCTCCACGATCGCCGAGCGGCTCGACGACCCCAGGCGCCTGGGTGAGGATCTCGCCGCCTCAGAGGTCGAGCTCATGGTGTTCGCAACCGACGTCAGCGGCTACCTCGACATCGAAGAGGGTCGGACGTTCGAGCTCGCCTACTCGTCGCACTCCACGGATCCCGAGACGATGGGTCGCGCGATCCTCGCCTCCGCCGCCGTGAGCGGTCTCGTTCTGCCCATCGTCGTCGACGGCGTGATCGCGACCGACGGAGGCTGGGTCCGGAACTTCCCACTCGAGCACGCGTACCACAACCCCGCCGTGAGCTCGATCGTCGCCTTTCGCTACGTCGCGAGCTACCAGCCGACGAACGTCGAGTTCCTGCGTCGCCTCCGCGAACGGCTCGATCGCTTTCGCGCAGTGGCTCCCGTACGGGCTCTGCTCGCGGAGCTACGCCTTGCGGAGGAGCGCGTCGCTCGCGGCGAGCCCGCCCACTACGGGGAGCTGATCGTCAGGCTCATGCGGGTCGCGATCGCGCGCAACACGGTTCTCGAGGAGCGGCTCGCCGACGAGCGGGAGACCTCGGTGGCCGAGCTCCAACGCCTGCGCGAGGACGTCGTCGCCCAGGCCACCGCCGCCGCACTCCCATGGCGGCGCCGCGGCCTACGCGCCTCTCTGGAGGAGCGGTTCGGGTCCGCCCGATTCCCGTTCCGGCACGAGCGGCACGTGCCACTGCTCATCGTTCGCGGAAGCCCGGGCGAGCACGCACTCGACCCGACGTTTCGAAGCGATGCACCCTGGCCCCTCGAGCACAAGCAAGGCTTGATCGGCCAGGGGTACCGGCTGACGGACGAGGCGCTCTCCGCGCAGAGCCTCGAGAGGGAGTGAGGTCGTAGGGCCCGAAGGCGATCGGGCCCCGGTCGATGCGTTTCAGGTCTCGGCAGGAGCCGGGGCCTCGTGCGGCTAGCCCTGAGGGGAGAGAGGCTGCCGCCCGAGCGTCACCGTGAGGCTCGTCTTCTTCGAGTCGCGGTAGACCGAGAGCCGGATCTTGTCGCCGGGCTTGTGCGCGGCAATGACGTCGCGAAGCTCCTCGATGGAGCCGATCTTCTTGCCGTCCGCCTGAACGATGATGTCGCCTCCGAGGACGTACGTCACGCCGGCCACGACCACCTGGGTGTCCCCGCTCTCGAGACCCGCCTTGTCGGCGCCGCTGCCCTTCGTCACGGACTCCACGAGGACGCCCTTGTCAACCGAGAGGTTGTACGTGTCCGCGACATCCTTCGTGAGCGCGTGGCCGCTGATTCCGAGATACGCGTGGTCGACGCGTCCCGTCCGGAGGATCTGAGCGACGACCTCCTTGACGGTGTTGGCGGGGACCGCGAAGCCGATGCCGACGTTGCCCGAGGCCACGCCGCCGGTCTCGATCTGCGTGTTGACCCCGATCACCTCGCCGTGAGCGTCGATGAGAGGGCCGCCCGAGTTGCCGTGATTGATCGGCGCATCGGTCTGGATGACGTGGTCGATCGTGAAGCGGTTCGGTGCCGTGATCAGCCGCTGCAGGGCGCTCACGATCCCGGACGTCGCCGTGCGGTCGAGGCCGAAGGGGTTCCCGATCGCCACCACGGCGTCACCGACGACGACCTTGTCGGAGTCGCCGAGCGAGAGCGGGCGCAGCGCAGATGCAGAGGCGTCCACGGAGAGGACTGCGAGGTCCGTCGACGGGTCGAGCCCGACGACCTCGGCCTTCACCGTGTCGCGGTTCGAGAAGCTGACCGTCACGCGGTCGGCGCCTTCCACGACGTGGTAGTTCGTGACGATGTGACCGGCCTTGTCGATGACGAAACCGGAGCCGAGCGCCTGCTTGCCCGGCGTTCCTCCCCGGAGGGGATCGGAGGTGGAAGCCGAGTCGCTGGTCGCGTTGATCTGAACGACGCCGGGCGCGGAGCGCTCGTAGATCTCGTTGATGCTCATCGTGCTTCCGGCCGTGACCGTCGAGGGTCGGGGCGACTGAACGGTCTCGCTCACGATCGTCGTGTCCCCTCCGAAACCGCCGATGACCCCCACTGCGACGACTGCGACACCGCCGCCGAGAACGGCGGCGGCGAGGAGGACGGGGAGAGATCGCAGAGACGACATGCGTCTTTCCTTATAGACCCGGAGCGGTGAACCGGGGGTTAGCCGCAGTTAAGGGCCAGTTGTGCGGAGCCCGAGCTCGCGAGGCCGTACTCGCGCGACGGCGCGGCACCCGAGATCCGTCCTCCCCGGAAGGCAGCGCGTCCCGGCGCGAGGCTACGCAACGAGCGGAAGGCTCTCGGGCAGCCGCTCCAGGCGCGTTCTGAGGCCCCGCATGTAGACGCGCTGCTGCGAGCGATCGATCCCGGCGACGAGCGCGGATGGAATCACTGGATACCGCCGCCGCATCCTGCTGCGCGATGCGACGACGAGGTACACCGGATCCTCCGTCTCGGATCGGATGATGCGGTCGACGCGTCCCAGCACCCCGTCCTCGGCGAGAACGGTGTCTCCGACACGCGGGTCCCTCGCCGACGTCGAGTCGTGCGTATCGCCCTTCCAGCGCATGGAGCGCACTCTGCAGAGAGCGGGTGACCTACGGACCCCCCGCTGCCAGATCTGTTCGCGGATCGTGTGAGGCTTTCCTCACAGCGGAGGGCCCGGCAGCTCCTCACGCATACTCTCGGCATGCAGCTACGAGGGCTCAGCATGCGCTGGTGGCTCGCCCTCGCGTTCGCCGGCATAGCCGTCCTGACCGCCCTCGCGGTCGCGCAGGTGTTCACGACGAGGAGCGAGAGCGCGATCCGGGAGCGCGCGCAGGAGCTCGTCGCGGGAGCGGCTGTCGCCGCGGCGTCGCAGGTCGCGACGGATGCCGGCGCGGAAGACGTGACCGCGACTCTCGCCCGCTTCGGCCGCACGCGGGAGCTCGCACTCTTCGCGTTCGCGCCGGACGGCTCGCTGCTCACACCCGAGCGCTCTCAGGGTGTGTCGCTCGACGAGCTACCCAACCTCGAGGAGCTCCTCGCGACGGCTCTCGAGGGTCGTCGCCTCGTCGAGACGATCGACGATGGCAAGCTCGTGTCGGTCGCACTCCCGATGCGAAAGGACAGCACTGCCGCGCTGATCGCCGTCGCGTCACGCTCCGACTTCGAGGACGCGCTCGGAATCGTCCGCAACGAGATCGTCTCGGCTGCGTTCTGGGCGACGCTCATCGGTGCGACCGTGGGGCTCGTGGTCGCGCTCCTGATCACGCGCAGGCTGCGCCGGATCGGCGCGGCGGCGGCGGCCATCGAGCAGGGGCGCTTCGACGTCGAGCTGTCGCCGGGCTTCCACGACGAGCTCGGCGACCTGGCGGAGACGATCGACCGGATGCGAGAGCACCTCAGCGTCTCCTTCGAGCGCCTCGAGGGCGAGCGCGACCGTCTCGGGCGCCTCCTGGAACAGCTCGAAGAGGGCGTCATCGCGGTCGATCACGAGCTCGTCGTCGAGTTCGCGAACTCCCGTGCTCAGGCACTCGTGGGCCCGGCACTCGCCCCCGGGAAGCCGCTGCCCGACCCCTGGCCCACGTTCTCGCTCCGGGACGAGATGCGATCGCTCTTCAGCTCCGGGGGAGGAACCCGTACCGAGCGGGTCAGCCCGGACGCGGCCTCGACGTTCGTGATCGTGCTGCTCCCGCCGTCCGTCGGATCGAGCACGGGGGTGATCGTCGTCAGCGACGTGACCGAGCAGGAACGGCGAGAGCGCGCGGAGCGCGAGTTCGTCACGAACGCCGCGCACGAGCTGCGCACTCCGATCGCGGCGATCGCGAGCGCGGTCGAGGTGCTCCAGCAGGGTGCGAAGGAGCAGCCGAGCGACCGAGACCGGTTCCTCGAGGTCGTCGAGCGGCAGACCGGGCGTCTCACCCGCCTCGCGCACGCGCTGCTGACGCTGGCGCGCGCACAGACGCGCGCCGAGCCGATCAGCCTCGAGCCGGTTCTCCTCGCCCCCCTCGTGCGAGAGGTCGCCGAGGCCGAGAAGGACGTCAGGATCGACGTCGAGCTGCAGCGAGACGACCTCGAGGTCCTCGCGCACCGAGACCTGCTCTTCCAGGCTCTCGCCAATCTCACCGCGAACGCGCGGAAGCACGCAGGGAGCGCGGGATTGACGCTCCGCGTGACCGAGGCAGGAGCGAACGAGGTCAGGATCGACGTCGTCGACTCCGGTCACGGCATGACGCGTCTCGAGGCGTACCGCGCCCTCGATCGCTTCTATCGTGGATCGAGCTCCGAGGGTCAGGGCTTCGGACTCGGGCTGCCGATCGCACGTGAGATCATCACGGCAATGGGTGGCACGCTCTCCATCGACAGTGCGCCGGGAGAGGGAACGACTGCGTCGATCTCCCTCCCCGCTGTCGCGACGATCTCGGCTCGGGGAGCGCTGGGATGAGCCCGCGTGTTCTCGTCGTCGACGACGAGCGGGACATCCTGGAGCCCGTGCTCTACGCCCTCGAACAGGAAGGCTTCGAGGTTCATACGCTCGGAGACGGCCTCGAGGCCCTCGAGGCGGCGCGGGCCGACCCGTACGACGTGATCGTCCTCGACATCATGCTTCCGGGGATGTCGGGCATCGACGTCTGCCGCACGCTGCGAGGCGAGAGCGACGTCCCCATCGTCATGCTCACGGCCCGTGACGCGGAGGTCGATCGCGTGCTCGGCCTCGAGCTCGGAGCGGACGACTACGTGACGAAGCCGTTCTCGACCGCGGAGCTCGTGAGTCGTATTCGAGCGATCCTTCGCCGTCGCGAGCTCGATCGCCAGACGCATCCTCGCAGCGACCTCACCGTGGGAGGCGTGACGATCGACCTCGGACGTCACCTCGTCTCGGTGGACGGGCAGGAGGTCGACCTCACGCGGTCGGAGTTCCGGCTGCTGCTCCTCCTGGCCGAGGCACCCGAGCAGGTCTTCACGAGGGACCAGATCATGGAGCACCTCTGGCAGACCCCGTACGTCGGGGACACGCGGGCCTGTGATGCGCACATCTCGAATCTGAGGCGGAAGATCGAGCGCGATCCGACTCACCCCGAGCGGATCGTCACGGTGCGAGAAGTCGGGTACAAGCTCGTTTCAACCTGACGTGTGAGGGAATCCTCACACGGCCGTCACAGGCCTCGGACCTCTCACGTCACGGCGCACACGTCGTGCACCTACGGTCGGTCTACGGGTGGCTCCGCAGCTAGGGAGTTGCCCGTCGACAACTGATGTCAACGGCTGAGTCGACACCCGTGACCGATCGGATCTCGACCACACGGGTCGGGACGAGCGTCTGGATCCTGCGCCCGGAGGAGAGCCTCGAGGAGGAGGCGCTCGATGATCTCCGTCGAGCCTTCCGCGAGATCCTCGCGCAGGGTGCACGAGACGTCGTCATCGACATGAGCGTCGACGTCGCGCTCACCGCGAGCGCGGCGGCTGCACTCGGTGCGATGGCGGACACGATGATCGCCCGCGACGGAGTCCTCTGGATCTCGAGCCCCTGGTCCGAGGGCGAGGGCTTCACGCTCAAACCGATCCGGAACACCGGGATCGAAGAGCTCGGGACGTCGGCGCCGCTCTGATTCGCACGGGCGGCGCGAGGTCGAGCGCCTCGCGCGACGGGTTCGACAGAGGCCGATCGAGACATGGAGGTTCTGATGAACGATCCGACACGAGAGAAGAGACGCATGCGAAGAGTGGTTCCCTCGACGAGGAATGTCCGCCTCGTCTTTCTGACGGCAGCGGCGTTCGCTCTCGGAACGCTGCTGCTTCCGATGAGTGGTGCCGCACTTCCCCAGACAGCTCCGTCGAACGCGTCGCCGCCGACGATCACCGGCACGGCGGCCAAGGGACAGACGCTCGTCGCAAGCACCGGGACCTGGGAGGGGACGACGCCGATCGGGTTCACGTTCTCCTGGCAGCGATGCGACAGCGCCGGTGCGAACTGCGGGGCCATCTCGGGCGCAACGAACACGACCTACCTGCTGGCGTCGGCTGACGTCGGCGCGAGGCTGCGCATCCTCGTGACCGCATCGAACAACGATGGCTCCGCTTCGGCCCTCTCCGATGCGACTGCCGTGGTCACAGACGACAGCAGCGGTGCCCCGACGAACACGGCGGAGCCGTCCATCTCGGGAACGCTTACCGTGGGGCAGAGGCTGACCGGTACGACCGGGACGTGGACCGGAACCACTCCGATCGCGTTCACGTTCCAGTGGGTGCGGTGCCCGTCCGACGGCGGCGCTACCGACGGCAGCAACTGTACGAACATCTCCGGCGCGACGAGCACGAGCTATACCCTCGTCTCCGCCGACGCCGGCTGGCGTCTCCGCTTCCGGGTGACCGGGACGAACTCCGTCGGATCGAGCACCGTCGCCTCGAACGCCACAGCGGCAGTGCAGGCAGCCTCGGGAGCGAGGCCGAGGAACACGAGGGCTCCGTCGATCTCGGGAGCCATGGTGCAAGGCACTCTGCTGACGGGGAACCGCGGCACGTGGACGGGAACCACTCCGATCACGTACAGCTACGACTGGCTCCGCTGCGACTCAGGCGGGGGCAACTGCGCCGCGATTCGCGGGGCCACTGGCACCCAGTATCGGCTGACTTCGACCGATGTCGGGCGAAAGGTGCGCTTCAGCGTGACGGCAAGGAACAGCGCCGGCTCGCGAACGGCGATCTCCGCCGAGTATCCCGTGGTCAGGGCGTCGTCCGGAGGCGGCGGCGGTGGCGGTGGCGTGATCACGCTCCCGTCGGGAGAGAAGTCGATCCCGGCGTCGAGCGTTCCTGCGAACGCGCGGTTGATCGTCGACCGTGTCGTCTTCACGCCGAACCCCGTTCGCTCACGGACTGATCCGATCAGCGTCCAGATCAGGATCAAGGACACCCGCGGGTTCGTCGTCCGAGATGCGCTCGTCTTCGTCCGCTCGACGCCTCTCGTCACGACCGCGAACACCCGGCAGCCCACGAAGACGGACGGCTGGATCGTGTACCAGATGATTCCGCGGCAGAGCGGAAACCCGTTCCCGAAGCCGCGGAACGGCTACAACGTCCAGTTCTTCATCAAGGCCTACCGGCAGGGTGACCCGGGGCTCGCCGGGATCGCCGGGTACCGCCTCGTGCAGGTGAAGCTGGCCGGGTAACCCGAGGCCGAGCACACCACGTCAGGTGAGAGGGGCGGGGGGGGGGGGGGGG
>JBFFGH010000056.1:0-14126 GCA_041557575.1 Gaiellaceae bacterium | reverse complement strand
GGAGAACTCCTACTCGGGAGCGACGACGACGCTCCTGCAGGCGATGGCGTGCGGGAAGCCGGTGGTCGTCTCGCGGACGGCTGCGATCGCGCGCGGCTACCACCTCGAGGACGGCCGCAACTGCCGGCTCGTCCCGCCGGGCGATCTCGCGGCGTTCGGGCACGCACTCCTCGGCGTGCTCGACGAGCCCGATCTCGGTCGCCGCGCCCGGGAGACGGTGGAGCGCCACCACACGTGGCAGCGCTACGCGGGCACTCTTCGAGACCTGCTCGAGAGCGCCGCGGGGACTACGGTTCCCGCGTGAGACTGAAGCGCGTACCGCGCAGCGCAGCCTTCCGCGCTCGACGCGCGTCGGCTGCGGTCGCCCGAGAGGTCGCGACCGAAGTCGATCGGGCGCGGTGTCGGCGCCATGGAGGCGCGGATCTCGCCCTCTTCCACGAGTTCGAGCCGCCCCCGAGCGGCGGCGGCCACCAGTTCCTGCGCGCCCTCGTGGGCGAGCTCGAGAGGCGCGGCCTGCGCGTCGAGTTGAACCGGATCTCCCGCGACACGCCCGTCTGCCTCTTCAACTCGTTCAACTTCGACTTCCGGCGCCTGCGGCGGTTCGCCCGCGACGACGTGCGCATGGTGCACCGGGTCGACGGCCCGAACGGCGTCTACCGGGGGTTCGACGACGGCACGGACGAGCGGATCGCCCGCATCAATGCCGAGCTCGCGGACGCCACGGTCGTCCAGTCGCGCTTCAGCGCCGATACCCACCGGGAGATCGGCATCGATCTGCGTGACCCGGCGATCATCGCCAACACCGTCGATCCCGCGATCTTCCATCCACCGGCCTCGCGTGAGCCGCTCACGGGCAGGCGAGTACGCGTGATCGCGACGAGCTGGTCGGACAACCCGAACAAGGGCTCCGACGTCCTCGCCTGGCTCGACCGGAACCTCGACCACGATCGCTTCGAGCTGACGTTCGCGGGCCGCTCCGCCGAGAGCTACGCGAACTGGCGGATGCTCGGCGCGATTCCCTCCACCTCGCTCGCCGACGAGCTTCGCCGGAACGACGTCTACCTGGCTCCGAGCCGGAACGACCCCTGCTCCAACGCGCTCCTGGAGGCTCTCGCCTGCGGCCTTCCCGCGGCCTTCAGGGCGAGCGGCGGGCATCCCGAGCTCGTCGGCGACGCCGGCGTCCCGTTCGACGCGCCGGAGGAGGCCGCCGAAGCGCTCGACCGGGTCGCCGCGGAGCTCGAGGAGCGGCGCCGGGCGATTCGGATCGCGCCGCTGGGCGAGGTTGCGGACCGCTACCTGGAGGTGCTCCGAGGATGAACGTCTCCTCGGCGGCTCGGCGGGCGATCGCTCCCCCCGCAAGGCTTGCGGCCAGGGGCGTCGTGGGGCTTCGCACGCGCGGCTGGGAGCCTGCGTCGCGGCTCTTCGCGGTCGGCGAGCGCACGGGATGGTCCGTGGACGCGGACGCCGACCACCTCGAGGCGGCCGCACGACGCCTCGGGCTCGAGGTCGGCCCGTCGTCCTGGGCGCGGTTCTGCGGTGGCCAGGCCGTCTTCCTCACGAGCCACTTCGACGCCCTCGGCTCCCGCTGGCTCGAGTCGTCGCACCGCCTGGGTACCGCGTACCTGCACGGACGTCCCGGCACGCCGGGATACCCGGAGTTCGATCGCGCCTTCGAGCGCCTGCACGCCGACCCGGGGCGCTTCGCGCGCGTGCAGGTGACGCACGCGGAGATGCACGACCTGGTGCTCGCCGCGGGGGTGGACCCGAGCCGCGTCCACCTGATCCCGATCGGGATCGACCTCGAGCACTTCGCCCTGCGTGACGCCGAGGCTCGCGTGCGGGCGCGGCGGGCGCTCGACGTCCCGCTCGACGCGTTCGTCGTCGGCTCGTTCCAGAAGGACGGCGTCGGCTGGGAGGAAGGGCTCGAGCCGAAGCTCGTCAAGGGCCCCGACGTGCTCGTCGCGTCGCTCGACCGGCTACGTGACCGCGTCCCCGAGCTCTTCGTCCTCCTCACGGGGCCCGCTCGCGGCTACGTCCGGGGCGAGCTCGGGCGACTGGGCATCCCGCATCGCCATCTGCTCGCCCGCGACCGTCCGGAGCTCGCGCAGGCGTTCCACGCCCTGGACGCGTACGTCGTCGCGTCGCGTCAGGAAGGCGGCCCCAAGGCCGTGCTCGAGGCGATGGCCTCCGGCGTGCCTCTCGTCTCGACGCGCGTGGGGCAGGCGCAGACGATGGTGGAGGACGGCGTCAACGGGCTCCTGGTGGAGGTCGACGACCCTGAGGCGCTCGCGGAAGCGGTTCTCCGTCTTCACGGTGACTCGGGCCTCGCCGAGGCTCTCGTCGCCGACGGGCGCGCGACGGCCGAGCGCTTCTCCCACGAGCGGCTCGACTCCGCCTGGGAGGCGCTTCTCGAGGGATTCGTCGCTCGGGGAGGTGCGTGACGTGAGCGCTGTCGACCGGGCGCGCATCGGGCGCTACGCGCGAGCAGGAGGCCGCTGGGCGCGGCTGCTCACCGGTGGGAGGCCGAAGCCGGGGCTCCGTGTCTTCTACGGGCACGACCGGGTACCGGGGGCGGGCGAGCCGGTGGCCGGCGGCACGGCGAAGTTCCAGCGACTCGCGACGCGCTTCCCCAACCACCCGACCGACTTCACGCTCCTGTACCTCGGGTCGACCTGGCTCCCGCGCGACCTCCGCCCGCTTCTTCGCCTCGCCCGTCGCCGTGGAGCGCCGGTCGTGCTCAACCAGAACGGCGTCGGCTATCCCGGGTGGGCCGGCGAGGGTACCGCCGCCTTCAACCGTCCGATCCGCCGGGCCCTGGAGGCGGCAGACCACGTGCTCTACCAGAGCGCGTTCTGCAAGCGATCCGCGGACGAGTGGGTCGGGACGCCGAGCGGGTCCTGGGAGATCCTCCACAACGCGGTCGACGTCGACCACATCACCCCAGCCGAGCGCGCGCCGGGAGGTGGGCCCGTCATCCTCCTCGGTGGAGACCAGTACCAGGCGTACCGGCTCGAGCTCGGGCTACGCGCGCTCGCCTCGCTCCTGCGCACCCATCCCGATGCCGAGCTCCTCGTCACCGGTCGCCTCGCCGTGCCGGTGGAGCCGCTCGCCTCGGAGCTGGGCGTCCTCGACCGCGTGCAGGTGCTCGGCCGGTACTCGCAGCGCGAGGCTCCCGACGTCTTCCGGAGCGCGCACGTCCTCCTCCACACGAAGGTCAACGATCCCTGTCCGAGCCTCGTGCTCGAGGCGATGGCGAGCGGGCTCCCCGTCGTCTATCCCGCGAGCGGGGGAGTGCCCGAGCTCGTCGGCGACGAGGCGGGCATCGGCGTCCCGCACCCCGACGGCTTCGACCGCGACGAGCCTCCCGAGCCCGACGCGCTCGCGGGCGCCGTCTCGCGCGTGCTCGCCGACAGGAGGTCGTTCGCCGAGGCTGCGAGAGCCCGCGCCGTCGATCACTTCGCGCTTAGACCCTGGCTCGACCGCCATGCCGAGCTCTTCGAGACGCTGCTCCGCGCGAGCGAGCGGGCGTAGCTACGCCGTCCGGCGAGAGGCGAGCCCCCGCAGGCGGCCCCTGAGCGTCGCCGCATGGAACCTCGATCGCGACGCATCCCTCCGGAGCAGCTCCGTCACTGCGCCTCCCGCAGGGCGGACGAGCATGCGCCCGATCGTCCGTCCCCGGTAGCCGTGCTTGCGAAGCAGGTAGCCGATGCTCGCGCCGTCGCGGTAGCCGATCCGCGCGTCGTCCGCGCGCACGTCGTGGAGGACGACCAGCGTCGGGTCGTACTCGATGCGCGACCCGGTACGCACGGCACGGACGAGGTAGTCGATCTCCTCGCCCGACGACCAGGGCTCGCCGGAGCCGAGCCCGAGCCGCTCGTCGAACGCGCCGACGCGCTCGACGGCCTCACGGCGGAGGAAGATCGTGAACGAGATCGCGCGGTTCCAGAGGTTCCGATCGGTGAGCACCGCAGGATCGGTCTCCCAGGAGGCCGAAGCCCTGCCCGTTGCGTCCTCGGCGCGGCCGGTCAGCCCGTCGAGTGCCGGGTGCTCCGCGAATCGCTCCGCCACGCGCGGGAGCAGCCCGGACGGGTACACGCAGTCGTCATCGGGAAAGGCGACGATGTCGGCCTCGACGTGCAGCAGGGCCTCGTTCCGCGCGCGGGAGAGCCCCTTTCCCGAGCGCAGGCGGAGGATCTCCAGCTCTCGGCCGTCGAGCACGGCCGAGACGCGGTCGTCGGGGTTCTGGTCGACGACGATGAGACGAACGCGTGGATAGCGCTGGGCCGCGACGGAGTCGAGGAACCGACCGAGCTCCTGAACGCGATCCACCGTCGCCACGACGAGGTCGAACGACGGAAGCTCCTGCGACACGCGCCGTAGGCTACGGGACGACCATGCCCAGCGCTCCTCTCGTCACCGTGCTCCTCGCCGTCCACGACGGGGAGCCGTACCTGCGGGCAGCGCTCGAGAGCGTGCTCCGCCAGTCGATGTCCGACCTCGAGCTCCTCGTCGTCGACGATGCCTCGACGGACGGCACCGAGGCCATCCTCGCCGGGCTCGAGGACCCCCGGCTGCGCGTGCTGCGGAACGACGGGCAGCTCGGGCTCGCCGGCTCGTTGAACCGCGGGCTGGACGAGGCGCGCGGAGACTTCGTCGCCCGGCTCGACGCGGACGACGTCGCGATGCCCACGAGGCTCGAGGTCCAGCTTCGTCGGCTCGCAGCGACCCCGAGCCTCGCGATCGTCGGCGCCTCCGTCCTCGAGGTCGACGACGTGGGAGCCGCCGGCGCGCTGCATCGCATGCCGGACGGGCCGACCGCCGTGCGCTGGCACGCGCTCTTCAGCTCGCCGTTCTTCCATCCGAGCGTGGTCGTCGATCGTGCCGTCCTCGAGCGCCACGGTCTTCGCTACGACACCGGCTTCGCCGAGAGCGAGGACTACGAGCTCTGGTCGCGACTGCTCGACGTCGCGGACGGCGACAACCTCGCGGACGCCCTCGTCCTCTACCGCGTGCACGCCGCGCAGGCGTCCCGGCGGCGCCGGGAGCTCCAGCGCGAGCTGCAGCAACGCGTCGCGAGGGAGAGGATCTCCGCCGTTGCTCCCGGGCTCTCTGCCGAAGAGGTCGAGCTCGCGTGGAGCGTGGGCGTCGCGGAGGGCGTCGAGGCGGACGCCGTGCCCGCGGCGGCCGATGCGTACCTCGATCTCCTGCACGCGTTCGAGGGGCGCTACGGGCGTGCTCCACGCGACCGTGCCGCCCGTGACCTCGTGCGCCTCGCGAGTCGTGGCTCGGTCGGCTCGGGGCCGAGGATCCTGGCAGAGGCCGTGCGGCTCGATCCGGCGCTCCCCGCCCGCCTGGCCGGCACTCGCCGTCGCCGGAGCAGGGCGGAGAAGGTCGTACGACGCGCGGCGCAGGACTGGCTGGCGAGCCTCGCGTCGCCCGGGGGCCAACGGCCGGTTCGGGTTGCCGCGGTGTTCCCCGAGCCGACGCCGTATCGTGCGCCGCTCCTCGATCGCGTGGCGGCGCATCCCGAGATCGACCTGACCGTCCTCTATGCGGCGGACACGGTCGCAAGGCGCACGTGGCGCGTCGAGCCGGTGCACCGCTCCGTGTTCCTGCGTGGCGTGCGTGTGCCCGGTGCGACGAAGATCCTGCACCACGACTACCCCCTGACCCCGGGCATCCGAGGGGCGCTCGCCGCGGCTCGCCCCGACGTCGTCGTCGTCTCCGGCTGGAGCACGTTCGCCGCCAAGGCGGCGATCGCCTGGTGTCGGATGCAGGACATCCCCTACGTCCTCGTCGTCGAGAGTCACGACGAAGGCCCGCGAGCCCGTTGGCGCAGAACCGTCAAGGGCCGCGTCGTGCCGCCCATCGTCCGTCAGGCGTCCGGGATCCTCGTGACCGGCTCGCTGGCCAGGAGCTCGATGATCGCTCGCGGCGCGGCGGCCGAGCGCGTGCGCATCTTCGCCAACACCATCGACGTCGAGCTGTTCGGGACGCAGGCCGACCGTCTCGCGGCCAGGCGCTCCGAGCTCCGCGGGCAGGTCGGCGCGGGCGCCGAGGACGTCGTCGTGCTCTCGGTCGCGAGGCTCGCGCCCGAGAAGCGCATCGACGTCCTTCTGCACGCAGTGGCCGCCACGGGCGACTCGCGCATCCACCTCGTCGTCGCAGGGGACGGCCCGGAGCGCGAGGCGCTGGAGCAGCTGGCCGAGACCACGGGCTCCAGGGCGCGGTTCGTCGGCGACGTCGAGTGGGAGCAGATCGTGGAGCTGTACGCGGCGGCCGACGTGTTCGCCCTCGTGTCCGAGCGGGAGCCCTGGGCCGTCGTCGTGAACGAGGCGGCGGCATGCGGCCTCCCGCTCGTCCTCTCCGATCGCGTCGGAGCGGCGCACGACCTCCTGGCGGATGGCGAGAACGGCGTGCTCGTACCGCCTGGCGACGTCGACGCAGTCGCGGCAGCGCTGCGGCGTCTCGCCGCCGATCCCGTGCAGAGGCAGGCGATGGGGGTGCGGTCGCGGGAGCTCGCGCGCGACTGGGGCTACGGGCCGAGCGTCGACGGCTTCCTCGCCGCAGTCCGCGAAGCCGTCGCCGATCGGCGCTAACGTGCCGCGGTGACCGAGAACGGCTCGCGTCGGAGGATCCTCGTCCTCAACCAGTACTCCTGGCCCGGGGTGGAGGCGACCGCATACCTCCTCACACAGCTCTGCGAGGCGCTCGCGGAGGACTACGAGGTCGAGGTGATCACGGGTGTGCTGCACGGGCACGAGGACGAGCCGCGTCGCGTCGAGCGGAACGGCGTGAGGATCCTGCGCGTCGCATCGACGTCGTACGAGCGCTCACGGCTCGGGCGCCGCGCCGTGAACTACGTCTCGTACCTCGGCTCGGCGCTGCAGGAGGCCTTGCGCGGCCCGAGACCGGACCTCGTCCTCTGCATGACCGATCCGCCGATCATCGGCGACCTCGGGGTGGTCGTCGGGAAGCGGGTCGGCGCCCCTGTGCTCGTCGTCAGCCAGGACGTGTTCCCCGAGATCGCGACCGAGCTCAACCGGCTCACGAACCCCGCGGCCGTCGGAGTCCTGCGGACGCTCGTCGGCGCGTATCTCAGGCGTGCGGACCGGATCGTCGCCATCGGCGAGACGATGCGCGAGCGGCTCGTGGAGAAGGGCGCACCGTCCGAGCGCGTCCACGTCATCCCGAACTGGGTGGACACGCGGGAGATCACGCCCCGGCCGCGCGACAACGAGTGGGCGCGGCAGCACGATCTCGTCGACGCGTTCGTCGTCATGCACTCCGGCAACGTCGGGCACGCGCAGGATCTCGACACGCTCGTCCGCTCGGCGACGTTCCTCCGCGACCGGCGGGATCTGCGGATCGTGATCGCGGGCTTCGGCGCCCGGCACGCGGAGATGGTCGCGCTCGCGCGGCGTCTCGAGGTGGAGGACGCCGTGCGCTTCCTCCCGTACCAGAAGCGGAGCCGGCTTCCGCTCTCCCTGTCGAGCGCCGACGTCCACGTCGTCGGCCTGGCGAGGGGGCTCTCCGGCTACGTCGTGCCGAGTCGCCTGTACGGGGTCCTCGCCGCGGGACGGCCCGTGGTCGTCACCGCGGACGACGAGAGCGAGACCGCGCGGCTCGTCCGCGAGGTGGGGTGCGGGGTGGTCCTGCCTCCCGCGCGTCCCGACCTGCTCGCGCGGACGATCAGGGAGGCTGCCGACGGGGCCTTGCCGCTCGACGAGATGGGTCGTCTCGGCCGTGCCTACGTCGAGCAGGAGGCAGATCGCGTCGTCGCGATGGAGCGGTACCGCGCGCTCGTCGAGGAGCTGCTCGCCGCGTGATCGGGCGCCTCGTCTTCTGGGGGTCGCTCGGCGCTCTCGCCTGGACGCACGCGGGATACCCGGCGGCGATGGGGGTCCTCGCACGTCTTCGCCCTCGGCCGGTTCGCAAGGAGGACGCGACGCCCTCGGTGGCCGTCGTCGTCTCGGCGCACGACGAGGAGACCGTGATTCGCCGACGGGTCGAGAACCTGCTCGAGCTCGACTACCCCGAGGACAGGCTGGAGATCGTCGTCGCCTCCGACGGGTCGACCGACCTGACGGACGCGATCGTCGGGGAGATCGCGTCGCACGAGCCGCGCGTCCGGCTCCTCCAGTGCCCGCGCGAGGGGAAGGTGGCAGCGCAGCACCGGGCGGCCAGGGAGACGTCGAGCGAGGTGCTCGCATTCACGGACGCCAACACGTCGTGGCGGCCGGACTCCCTTCGGAAGCTCACGCGGAACCTCGCGGACTCCGAGGTCGGGTACGTCTGCGGGCAGCTCCGTCTCGAGAGCCCCGACGGGGCGAACATGGAGGGGGTCTACTGGCGGTACGAGATGTGGGTTCGCGAGCAGGAGTCCGCCTGCAGCTCGATCACCGCCGGGAACGGGGCGATCTACGCCGTCAGGCGGGAGGCGTACGTCGAGGACGACCCCAGGTTCGGCCACGACTTCGGCTTCCCGTACCTGATGGAGCAGATGGGCCTGCGCGCGGTCTACGAGCCGGAGGCGATCGCCGCGGAGCCGCCCGCCGCGGAGCCCGAGGACGAGTACGGCAGGAAGGTGCGCACGATCTCCCGCGCGCTCGGGCACATCCTCACCGGAAGGGTGTTCCGGCCCACCCGCCCGCTCTACCTGTTCGAGCTCGTCTCGCACCGCGTGCTCCGGTACTCGACGGGGATCCTCCACGTCGGGCTCCTCGTCTCGAGCGCGCTCCTCGCCGCCCGCGCGCCCTTCTACCGGCTCGTCCTCGTGCTCCAGCTCGTCGGGCTCGGCCTCGCGGGCGCCGGCAAGGCCAGGCTGCCGGTTCCCGGCGCGCGTCTCGCCTACTACTACTTCGTCATCACGAAGGCGACCGTTGCGGCGCTCGTCCGCTACCTCCGGTCGGGCACGCCCCAGACCTGGGAGAAGGCCAAGGGCACGCGGTGAACCGGCTCGCGGACGTGACGATCGCCGGTGTGAGCCTCGTGCTCGCGAGCCCGCTCCTCGCGCTCGCTGCTCTCGCCGCGAAGCTCGAGGACCGCGGGCCGGTCCTGTACCGCCAGACCCGCGTGGGGAAGGACGGCGAGGACTTCGAGCTCCTCAAGCTCCGCACGATGGTGGTCGGCGCCGAGCGGATGGGGAAGGGCTTTGCGGTGGATCAGGGCGACGAGCGGATAACGCGCGTCGGCAGGTTCCTGCGGCGGACCTCGATGGACGAGCTCCCCCAGCTCCTGAACGTCCTTCGCGGCGACATGAGCGTCATCGGCCCCCGTCCGACGCTCCGCTACCAGGTCGAGCAGTACGACGACCACCAGCGCCGGCGGCTCGAGGTCAGGCCGGGACTCACGGGCTGGGCACAGGTGAACGGGCGCGCGACGCTCCCGTGGTCGGAGCGCATCGAGCTGGACGTCTGGTATGTGAACCACCGGTCGCCGCGCCTCGACCTCGAGATCCTGCTCAGGACCCCGCTCGCGCTCTTCCGGGGCACGTATCGCGGGGCAACCGGCGGCTGGCGCGAGAGCTAGCCGAGCCCCCTCTCCGAGAGCAGCGAGCGGTAGAGCCGGTCGACGTCCTCCACGAGACGGGAGACCGAGTACCGGCGAAGGACGCGCTCCCGCCCACTCGCGCCGAGGGCCGAGCGCAGCGTCGCGTCGGAGGCGAGGAGCGCGAGCCTCTCGGCCGCGCCGTCGGTGTCCCCCGGCTCGAAGAGGAACCCGTCCTCCCCGTCGCGCACCACGTCGGGCACTCCGCCGACCCGCGTCGCGACGACGGGAGTTCCCGAGGCGAGAGCCTCGATGGCGCTGACGGGTGTCCCCTCGTTCACGGACGGGAGCAGGAAGGCGTCGAAGAGCCGGTAGTAGCCGGCGACCTCGGGCTGGTACCCGACGAAGAACGTCGAGCGTGCGATGCCGATGTCGTGAGCGAGCTGCTCGAGGCGAACGCGGTCGGGGCCGTCTCCGACCATCACGAGGACGGCTTCGAGCCCCCGGTCGCGGGCGGCCCCGACGATCTCGAGGACGGCATCGGTGTCCTTGACTTCGGTCATGCGCCCCACCCAGCCCACGACGAACGCGCTCTCGGAGATGCCGTAGAGCCGACGGTAGTCGAGGTCCGCCGTCGCGTCGCCGAGCCGCTCCTCGAGAGGGATCCCGAGGCGGATCACCGAGAACTTCTCCCGTGGTGCGATGCCCGCTGCGACGAGCTCGTCACGAACCTCGGGGCTCACTGCGACGAGCGCGTCCGTGACCCGTGCGAGGCTCCGCTCGACCTTCTTGAAGAACGCGGTCCGCACGGGGTCGAAGTACCCCTTGAGCACGTGGCCATGGAACGTGTGGACGAGGATTGCCGGGCGGGCAGCGCCCGAGACGAGCGCGGCGGCGCGTGCGATCGCGCCGGCCTTCGCCGTGTGGGTGTGGAGGATGTGCGGGCGCAGCTCGCGGATGATCTCCCGCATTCGCCTCACCGATCGAGCGTCGTCGATCGGCGAGACCTCCCGCTGGAGCTCGGGGATCGTCCGCACCGGGATGTCCAGCCGCTCGGCGAGGAACGCCATCGAGTCCTCTCCCCGGGCGAGGCTCCCTGCGACGAGCGTCGTCTCGTACCCCCGAGGCTCGAGACCGGCGGCGAGGCTGGAGACGTGGATCGCCGGACCGCCCATGTTCAACCGCGCGATGACGCGCAGGATGCGGATCGGCTCGTCGCTTCCGGGCACGGGGTCTCACGTTAGCGGGGGCCGCCGGAAGTCCTGCGAGGCGTGCCTCGAGCCAGACCGACGTGGCTCCAGCCGATCGGTTCTCTCCCGTAGCCCCTAGCATTCCTGAGTCATGCGGTACATCGTCACCGGCGCGGCCGGGTTCATCGGATCGCAGCTCCTCGGAGCGCTGCTCGAGCGCGGTCACGACGCGATCGGCTGGGATGTCTTCACCGACTACTACGACCCGGCGCTGAAGGAGGAGAACGCCCGGGAGCTCCCGGTCGAGCGGCTCGACCTCGTCACCGACGCGCTCGATCTGGACGGCGTCGACGGGGTCTTCCACCTTGCGGGACAGCCGGGCGTGAAGAGCTTCGGAGGCGTCTTCCCGGTCTACGTTCGCCAGAACGTGCTGGCGAGCCAGCGGCTGTTCGAGGCCGCTGCGGCCTCGGGCAGCCGCGTGGTCCTTGCCTCGTCCTCCTCGATCTACGGCGACGCGGAGTCGTACCCGACGCCCGAGGACGCGGTCCCGGCTCCGCTGTCCCCGTACGGGATCACGAAGCTCGCGAGCGAGCACCTCGCGGACGCGTATCGCAGGGAGTTCGCCATGGACGTCACGACCGTGCGCTACTTCACGATCTACGGCCCTCGCCAGCGACCGGACATGGCGTTCACGAGGATGATCTCGTGCCTCGTCGCCGGACAGCCCTTCGAGCTCTACGGGGACGGGTCGCAGTCGCGGAGCTTCACCTTCGTGGACGACGCCGTCGAGGCGACGATCGCCGCGATGGAGCGCGCGCCGGCAGGAGCCGTCTACAACGTGGGTGGCGGCTCCGAGGTGACGATGCTCGAGGCGATCGAGGCGCTCGCGGCGATCTCCGGGCGCCGGCTCGAGCTGGTTCGGCTTCCCCGTCGGGAAGGTGACGCGAAGAGAACTGCGGCCGACGTCTCGCGCATCCGGCAGGAGCTCGGGTGGGAGCCGACGACGTCCTTCGAGGACGGTCTCGCTGCTCACTGGCGGTGGGCCGCTGATAGGGTCGCGACCGCATGAGCGACAGCGCGACGTCGGTGCAGGCCGAAGGCGAGGAAGAAGTCGACCTCGGGTCGGCCTGGTCTCGGATCAAGGAGCGCTGGTGGCTCCCGGTCGGCGGCCTCGTCGTGGGTGCGGTGATCGGGATCGCGCTCGCCCTCTCGGGTGGCTCCGTGTGGAGGGCCGAGACGATCGTGTACCTCGGTCAGCCCTTCGCGCCTCTCGGCGGGGGCCAGATCCAGAGCCTCGCGACGAATCCCGTCAATGTGGGCGAGATCATTCGCTCCGAGGCCGTGCTCCAGGACGTCTCGAGGGCGACCGGGATCCCCGTCTCGAAGCTTCGCTCGTCGATCTCGACGAAGGAGATCACCGCAGAGGGCCAGGCTCGGGGCATCAACCCGCTGATGGAGATCGCCGTGAAGGGCTCGGGGAAGGCTCGAGTGGAGGAGGCGGCGGACGCGCTTGCCGCGCGGGTGGTCGAGCGGGTGTCCGTCTACGTCGCGGAGAAGACCGCGCTCCTGAAGCAGCAGGTCGCGACGAGCACGGCCCAGCTCGCTTCCGTCAACGCACGGATCGAGACGGCCCAGGAGCAGCAGGACGCGATCATCGAGGACCGGAGCCTGCCGCTCGATCAGCGCCTCCTCGTCACCGCCAACCTGAACTCCGTGATCACGACCGCCGACGCGCGTCGAGCGTCGATCCAGGCCGACCTCACGAACGCGCGGCAGCTCCTCAACCTCGCCGAGAACGTCGAGTCGAGCAGCGTCGTCGAGAAGGCGGCCGCGAGCAAGACCACGGCTCGGTCGAGCCGGACGTCGTTGATCGTCGGCGCGTTCGTCGGTCTTCTGCTCGGCGCGATCGCCGCGCTCGTCGCCGGGACGCTCGCGGCGAAGCGCGAGCCACCCGAAACTCCCTGATGCTCGAGGGCAAGCGGGTCGCGGTCGTCGTGCCCGCGTTCGACGAGGAACGGCTCGTCGGCGAGACGATCCGCGGCATCCCGGACTTCGTGGACAGGATCTTCGTCGTGGACGATGCGTCTCGCGACGCCACGGCCACGGAGGTGGACGCCGTGGGCGACGCGCGTGTGCATCTCCTGCGGCACGAGAAGAACCTCGGCGTCGGCGCGGCGATCGCGACCGGGTATCGCCGGGCGCTCGAGGAGCGAATCGACGTCACCTGCGTCATGGCCGCGGACAACCAGATGGATCCCGCCGAGCTCGCAAGCCTCGTGGAGCCGGTCGCGCGCGGGGAGGTCGAGTACGCGAAGGCGAACCGTCTCTTCTCGGGAGAGGCGTGGGACGTGATCCCGCACACGCGCTACCTCGGCAACGCGGCGCTCTCGCTGCTGACGAAGATCTCCTCCGGGTACTGGCACGTCGCGGACTCCCAGGCCGGGTACACGGCGATCTCGCTGGCGGCGCTCGAGAGGCTCGACCTCGACCGCCTCTACCCCCGCTACGGCTTCCCCAACGACCTCCTTGTCCACCTGAACGTCCAGAACGCGAGGGTGCGCGACGTCCCGTCGAGGCCGATCTACGACGTCGGCGAGCGCTCGGGGATACGGCTCCGCTCGGTCGTGCCGCGGATCTCGTGGCTCCTCTTCAAGGCCTTCTGGCGGCGGATGGGGCAGAAGTACGTCATCCGGGACTTCCACCCCCTCGTCTTCTTCTACTCGTTCGGGTTCGTGATGACGCTCGCCGGTCTGATCCTCGGGGTGATCGAGGCGATCCTCCGCATCCTCGGGAACGAGATCACGACGCCCACGATCGTCCTCGTCGCCGTGCTCCTGATCGCAGGCCTGCAGATGACGCTGTTCGCGATGTGGTTCGACATGGAGGCGAACAAGGACCTGCGCTGAGATCGCAGGATCTTCACCCGCGGCGTCGTAGAGTGCGAGCACGCCGGCGACGCAGCTTCGAGCCCGGCTAGCATCGAGTCATGCCCACCTCTCTCGTCACCGGCGGCGCTGGGTTCCTCGGCTCCCACCTCTGCGAGGCCCTTCTGGAGCGGGGCCACAGGGTGTTCTGCGTGGACAACCTGGTCGTGTCCACGCTCGAGAACATCGACCACCTGCGTGACGACGGCTTCACGTTCGTGAACCACGACGTCATCGAGCCGCTCCACGTCGACGAGCCGGTCGACTTCGTCTACCACCTCGCGGCGCTCGCCAGTCCCGTCGACTACCTGCGCATGCCGCTGCACTCCCTGAAGACGGGGTCGCACGGGACGCATCACGCTCTCGGTCTCGCCAAGTGGAAGCGGGCCCGGTTCCTGCTCGCCTCGACGAGCGAGGTGTACGGGGACCCCGACGTCCATCCGCAGCCCGAGACGTACTGGGGGAACGTGAACCCGATCGGTCCGCGAGGCGTGTACGACGAGGCGAAGCGCTACGCGGAGGC
>JBFFGH010000055.1:0-14137 GCA_041557575.1 Gaiellaceae bacterium | reverse complement strand
TGCCTACGTGCGCGACGCGGACGGACGGCTCGTCGAGCTGACCGAGCAGTAGGACGTCAGTCCAGGCGCTCCACCGGCCCGACGAGCGTCGCCCTGCCCCCTTCCAGGAGAACGCGGAGATCCCCTCCGGGAAAGTGGACGAGCACCGGCCCGGAGGCGTGCGTGGCCGCGGCGACCGCGACGGCGCTCGTCCCGGACGAGAGGGTCTCCCCCACGCCGCGCTCCCACACGCGTGCAGTGACCTCTCCCTCGCGGTCGATGCGAACGACCTGGACGTTCGTCCGGTCGGGGAAGCGCGTGTGTGTCTCGAGCAGCGGTCCGATGCGAAGGATGTCGTCCGGATCGCCCACGACGACTGCGTGCGGGTTTCCGACGGATACGGACGTGAACGTGACGCCGTCGATCGTCTCGGCGTGACCCACGGCGACCTCGCCGAGATCCTGCTCGATGTGCCCGTCGTCGAGGAGTCGAGCCCGAACCGTGCGACCGGCCGTCACGACCTCGATCTCGCGAGCTCCGGTGCGCTCGGCGAGCCACGCGGCTGCGATGCGCGTGCCGTTCCCCGACAGCTCCGCGAGCGAGCCGTCGGGGTTCCAGATGGCGATCTCGAGCGTCGAGCCACGCTCGGACATGACCTCGACGACGCCGTCCGTCCCGGCCGCGAGATCACGTGCGCGTGAGGCGTCGAGGGGCGCACCCTCGGGATCGACGACGCGGTACGTGTTACCGAGCGCGCGCCAGGTCGAGGATCGCATCGACGACCTCCTCGGGTGGTCGGGCCGCGTCGACTGCGACGAGGCCGGGGATTCGTCGCATCCACTTCCTCTGGTACGCCGCATAGCGCCTCGTGCGAAGGACGATGCGCTCGAACGCCTCGCCCTCCGGCAGCGTCGTGAGCTCCTCGAGCCCGAGCGCCTTCGCCGCCGTGCGCGAGATCGTGCCGCGCGATGCGGCGCGCGCCTCCGCAACCGCACCCCGGGCGAGCATGTCCGCGGTGCGCTCCCTGATCCTGCTCTCGAGCTCGGTCGCGGGGAGCTCGAGGCCGACCACGAGTGTCGGCCGGCGCATCTCCTCCGACCACAGGCGATCCTCGGCGGGAGCGAGCGATGCGCCTACCTCCGCGAGCTCCAGCGCCCGGATGACCCGTCGCCGGTCGTTCGGGTGAACCGCGCTCGCGGCGGCCGGATCGTCTGCTTCGAGACGGGCGTACGCCGCGGTCGGGTCCGTGTCGTAGAGGCGCTCCCACCGCTCCCGCCCTCCCGGCGGAGGCGCAGGTGGCATCCGCAGGTCGACGAGAGCGCCGCGGAGGTAGAGCCCGGTGCCGCCCGCGACGACGACGCTCCCGCGTGCGCCGACGAGGCGGTCGATCACGTCGTGGGCAAGGCTCGAGTACTCGCCGACGGACATCTCCTCGTCGAGCTCGCGGATGCCGACGAGGTGCGTCGGATGGTCGGGCTGATTCGTGAGGATCGGGAGACCGCGGTAGACCTGCAGCGCATCCGCGGAGACGACCTCCGTGCCCAGGCGCGCGGCGAGCAGCTCGGCCACCTCGGACTTGCCCGACGCGGTCGGGCCGAAGATGGCCAGGACTTCCGGCGCCAACGCGGTCACTTCCTGTGGGGCACCCCGGCCCACCACCCGCCTCCAGCGTAACGAGGAGCTCCGTACGGGTGTGTCACGCACCGTGTCGAAAGCGTGCATCTTCTCACCGCTCGACTGCGACGAGGGCCGCCGCCCTCCCACGCAGTGTCGTCGACGTCGACCCTTCGATCGCGACGTCCACCAACTCGCCCGGGAGGCTCGACCCGACGAAGTTGACCGTCGTGTTGCGACGAGTGCGTCCACGGAAGAGCGCCGGATCCGTACGGCTCGGGCCCTCGACGAGCACCTCCTCGACCCGGCCGACGCGCTCCGCGTTGCGCTCCGCGGCGATGCGCTGCACGACGGAGACGAGCTGCTCCAGGCGCTCGTGCTTGATCTCCTCGGGGACCTGATCGGGAAGCGAGGCGGCCTCGGTCCCGGCGCGGGGAGAGAAGATGAAGGTGAACGCGCTGTCGAACCCGACGTGCTCCACGAGGCCGAGCGTCTGCTCGAAGTCGACGTCCGTCTCGCCCGGGAACCCCACGATCAGGTCGGTACCGAGCGCGAGATCGGGGATCGCCGTGCGCAGTGCGTCGACCAGCCGCAGATACCGGTCGCGGTCGTACGTCCTGCGCATGCTCTTGAGGATCCGCGAGGAACCGGACTGGAGCGGCAGGTGCACGTGCTCGCACACGCTCTCGCACTCCGCCATCGCAGCGATGACCGGCTCCCTGAAGTCCTTCGGGTGCGGGCTCGTGAAGCGGACCCGCGCGATCCCGGGCACCGCGTCGCAGGCGCGCAGCAGCTCGCCGAACTCGGTACGGATGCCCGGAGCGAGGTCACGCCCCCAGGAGTTGACGTTCTGACCCAGCAGCGTGACCTCCCGGACGCCCTCGTCGGCGAGACGCGTGACCTCCGCGACGATCTCGCCCGGGCGGCGACTCTGCTCGCGCCCGCGCACGGCGGGGACGATGCAGTAGGCGCAGGCGGAGTTGCAGCCCATCGAGACCTGCACCCACGCCTGGAAACCTCGCTCGCGGTGCATCGGGAGGTCCGCGGCGAAGTGGTCGTGGGCGCCGAAGCTGCCCCGTGGCACTGCATACCCGCCGGCGCCGATCCAGTCTCCGAGGTGAGGGATCGACCCGGGCCCGAACGCCACGTCGACGAACGGGTACAGCTCGAAGATCCGCTCGCGCTGGGCCTCTGCGTAGCAGCCCCCGACCGCCACGACGAGGTCGGGGCGCTCGCGCTTCCACGCGGCGGCATTCCCGAGGTACGCAGCAAGCCGCGTGTCGGGCTTCTCGCGGATCGTGCAGGTGTTGAAGACGAGCACGTCGGCCGAGTCCGGCGACGAGGTCTCACCCAGCCCGAGAGACTCGAGCATGCCCTTGATCCGCTCCGAGTCGTGAGCGTTCATCTGACACCCGAACGTCGTTACGTGGTACGTGCGATACATGTGAAGAAGGTGGCCGGCGACGAAGAGTAACGACGGCCTCCCGCTCCTCGCCGTTGCGCGCGCCTCGCACCTCCTTCACTCTCGAGCCGGCCCACGCTCGCAGGGAGTCCCCGGATACGTAGTTCGTGCCGTCGGATCCGCGGCGACCACGATGTCGGGGGCGCCGCCGCGGATCGATACTCGACTCGCTCGGAGGGAGGTGATTCGCATGCCGACCGAGATGCTGGTGCCGAACGAGCGGAAGACGAAGCCCGTTCTCACCGTGAGCGCACCCGAGGCCGTGAGCGTGCCCGAGGACGAGTACCTGCGCCGATGGGCGCGGCAGCACGTCGAGCGCGTTCACCGCCTGAAGCTGCACATCGCAGCGTTCGCGCTCGGGATGATCGTGTTGACACCCACCTGGGTGATCGTCGAATGGCAATCCAACGGTGGCTTCGAGCGTTGGAGCGCCAACGGGAACCCCGGCGACTGGGAGCCGTGGATCCTCTACGTGGGTCTCGTCTGGGGTCTGATCGTCGCGATCGTCGCGCTGAGGACGTACTTCGACCGGCCGACCACGGAGGCCGAGATCGACCGCGAGCTCGAGCGGCTGAAGACGGCTCACTGACTCGAGCCGTTCGAAGGCCGGGGATCGAGGCAGGCGGTGTGGCCACGTCGCATCGCCTGCCTTCGGACGGCGACTCGTCAACACCTGAACGAAGCTCTGACCGGCTGACTGCCACCGCCGGCGTCGACCGCTCGCCCCGACCGTCGGGCTCGCGGCGGCCCCGCGAGAGGGCGCTACTTCGCGACCTCGACCGCGCGGCTCTCCCGGATGACGATCACCTTCACCTGGCCGGGATACTCGAGCTGGTCCTCGATCTCACGGGCGATCTCGTGCGACAAGAGGACGGCGCCGTCGTCGTCCACCTCGCCCGGCTCGACGATCACCCGGATCTCGCGGCCCGCCTGGAGCGCGTACGCCTTCGCCACCCCCGACTTCGAGGTCGCGATCTCCTCGAGTGCCTCGAGCCGCCGGATGTAGTTCTCGAGACTCTCTCCGCGAGCACCCGGCCTGGACGCCGAGATCGCATCGGCCGAGATCAGCAGCACTGCCTCGACCGTCTGTGGCTGAACCTCGTAGTGGTGTGCCTCGATCGCGTGCACGACGCCCTCGGACTCTCCGTAGCGCCGTGCGAGCTGTGCGGAGATGAGCGCGTGCGAGCCCTCGACCTCGTGGCTCATCGCCTTCCCGATGTCGTGCAGGAGCGCGGCACGCTTCGTCGTCTTGACGCCGGCCTTGAGCTCCGCGGCCATGATCCCGCTCAGGTGGACGACCTCGAGGGTGTGCTTGAGCACGTTCTGCCCGTAGCTCGTCCGGTAGCGAAGCCGTCCGAGAATCCGCACGAGCTCGTCGTGGAACTCGCCGCAGTTGGCCTCGAAGACGGCCTGCTCCCCCGCCTGCACGACGTGCTCGTCGAGCTCCGCCTTCGCCTGGTAGTACATCTCCTCGATCCGTGCGGGGTGGATACGGCCGTCCTCGATGAGCTTGTCGAGCGTGAGCCGCGCCACCTCCCGCCGGAGCGGATCGAACGAGGAGAGAACGACGGCGTGCGGGGTGTCGTCGATGATGAAGTCGACGCCGGTCAGGTGCTCGAGCGCGCGAATGTTCCGACCCTCGCGGCCGATGATGCGCCCCTTCAGGTCATCCGACGCGAGCTCGACGACCGACACGGTGGCCTCGGCCGTGTGGCTTGCGGCGACGCGCTGGAGCGCATCGGCGACCAGGGCGCGAGCACGCCGGCGTGACTCGCCTCGCGCCTCCTCCTCCATCTGGCGCACCTCACGAGACAGCTCGTGACGGACGAGATCCTTCGAACGCTCGATCAGCTGGCTGCGCGCTTCCTGCGCCGTGAGCCCGGAGATCTTCTCGAGTGCGGCGAGCCCTTCCCGCTGGATCTCTCGGATCTCCTCCTGGACGGTCTTGATGTGGAACTCCCGATCCCCCAGACCCTGCTCCCGGCGCTGGATCTCGGTGAGTCGTCCGTCGAGCTCGAGCTCCTTCTGAAGGATGCGCTCCTCGATCTTCGCGATCTCGACGCGGCGGTCGCGAACCTCGGCCTCGATCTCGCTCCGAAGCCTGACTGCCTGCTCCCGTGTGTCCACCTGGGCCTCGCGACGAATCGCGTCCGCCTCCCGCGTGGCGTCCGAGACGAGACGCTCGATCTCGGCCTGGGCGATCCTCACACCCGACCGCGCACGGAGGAGAAGGAACGCGGACGCGGCAGCGACTCCTGCGAGAAGACCGATGAGCGCCGCAACAGCCGGGAGCATGAGACCTCCGTCGAGGGTTCCGTTGTCCGCGGCGTCTTGCCGCGGTTGCTCTCACCCGGCAGGCGACCTGCTCGGTCGCCGGAGTCTGTCCAGGGCCTACGTCAGGCCGTGTCCAGGCCTCCGTGCCCCGCCCTTCGGGGCTCGATGGGTCGCTCGTCGATGGTCGGAAGGACGTTCAAGGATTCGGAAGATCGCGTTCGAGCAGGTATTTGCAGGATGAAGCTCGCTCATCGTAGCTCGCCGACCTCATCCGTGGCAACGACGGCCGAGACGACATCGTGCGAATACCCGCGGCCATGGAGGTACCGCGCCGTCTTGGGGCTCGACCCACGCTTCCGGACGATCCGCTGCGCTCGCTCGAGCTCGGGCTCGAGCCTCGCGATCGCGTCCTCGGCGAGCTCCGCGTCGACACCCGCGGCGGCGAGGTCGTGGCGGACGAGCGCGTCCCCTGCCCCCCGCGCCGCGAGCGACTCCGCTCGATTGCGCGCGAACCGCGCATCGTCGACGAGCCCGGTGCGCCGGAGCGTCTCGAGTGCCCGCTCGCGGTCCTCCGGCTCGAAGCCGGCCTCCGTCAGCCGCCGGTCGAGCTCGGCCGAGCTTCGATCACGGTGCGCGAGAGCGCGTAGGACGCTCTCGACCGCATCGTCCGGCACGGTGTGGCCCCGATCAGCTGTCGACGGCGACGGCATCTTCCAGCTCGACCTCGACGGCCTCCTCGCTGTGAGGCCGCGACGGGAGGAGCCGGGCGGAGACGACCTGATCCTCGGGTGCCTCGGCCTGAATCCGCGCCAGGATCTGCTGGACGAGATCGGGGTTCTCGGCGAGGAAGCTGGTCGCGTTCTGCCGTCCCTGGCCGAGCCGCTCGTCGTCGAAGCTGAAGTACGAGCCCGCCTTCTGGACGATCTTCTTCTCGAGCGCCACGTCGAGGACGGTGCCCTCCCAGGGGATGCCCTGCCCGTAGGCGATGTCGAACTCGGCTTGCTTGAACGGCGGGGCGACCTTGTTCTTGACGACCTTCACCCGGACGCGGTTCCCGATCGCCTCGGCGCCGTCCTTCAGCGTCTCGATCCTGCGGATGTCGAGGCGCACGGACGAGTAGAACTTCAGGGCGCGGCCTCCCGGAGTGGTCTCCGGATTGCCGAACATGACGCCGATCTTCTCCCGGAGCTGGTTGGTGAAGATGCAGATCGTGTCGGTGCGGTTGAGCGTGCCCGCGAGCTTGCGCAGCGCCTGGCTCATGAGCCGAGCCTGCAGGCCGACGTGGGAGTCCCCCATCTCGCCCTCGATCTCCGCCTTCGGCACGAGCGCGGCGACCGAGTCCACGGCGACGATGTCGAGCGCGCCGGAGCGGATGAGGAGCTCGGCGATCTCGAGCGCCTGCTCGCCCGTGTCCGGCTGCGAGACGAGCAGCTGGTCGATGTCCACCCCGATGCGCCGGGCGTACGAGGGGTCCATCGCGTGCTCGGCGTCGATGAAGGCGCAGATCCCTCCGCGCCGCTGGGCCTCGGCCATGACGTGGTAGACGAGCGTCGTCTTCCCGGACGCCTCCGGCCCGAAGATCTCGATGATCCTGCCGCGTGGGAGCCCTCCGATCCCGAGAGCGAGGTCGAGGGCGAGCGACCCCGTCGACACCGCGCCGACGGCCACCTGCGGCCGGTCGCTCATGCGCATGACGGAGCCTTTCCCGAACTGCCGCTCGATCTGCCCGAGAGTGACCTCCAGAGCCTCTTCCCGTTTCATCTCGTCATCCTCCCGACTCTTCTCCGACACGACCTAGCGAGCACGACTCCAGCACCTCGTACCGAGCTCCCAACGGGTGCAGACGTGAAAGGAAAGCAGCGGCGCCGGACGGCACGAACGGGCCGATCTCGGGAAGCGGCGGGTCGAGCCTGGGCCGCTCCCGGAACCGCAGGACCGTGAGGTGCGGGAGCCAGCGGCGGCGCTCGGGCTCGTAGACGCCGAGCTCCTTGAGACGGGCGTGAAGGCGGCCTGCGAGTCGCGTGGCCTCGCCGCTCGGGTCGTCGAGGACGAGCATGCCGACGGAGCGCGTCTCCCGGTAGCGCACCGGTGCGAGCGTGAGGGGACCGGTCGCCGCAGCCTCTTCGCGGAGTGCGCCCGTGATGCCGGGGAGTGCGTCACGAGGCTGGCTCCCGAGAAATGCGAGCGTGATGTGGAACGTCTCCGGTCGGCGTCCCCGGGCGAGGTGGTGCTCGGCCCAGGACGCGATTGCAGACACGACGTCGTCCGGGATCTCGAGGGCGAGGAACATCCGCAGCCGTTCATCGCCGTCGACGGTAGCGGCAGAGCTCACGCGGATGTGTGCCGGTTCTCCAACAACCTGCGCACGAGATGGAGCGCCGCCGTCGTGGCGCGACCGCGGATCATCCCGCGGTCGCCGGGGAGGTCCATGCGCCGCGCCTCCCCGCCGTCCGGCCCGGCGACATGGACGTAGACGAGGCCGACGGGCTTCTCCGGCGTCCCGCCGGCGGGTCCTGCGATCCCGGTCACCGAGACGGCGACGTCTGCTCCGAGCCTGCTGCGCGCGCCTTCCGCCATCGCTTCGGCAACCTCCGCGGAGACCGCGCCGTGAGCCTCGAGAAGCTCGGCGGGCACCCCGAGCTCGGTCTGCTTCGCGGCGTTCGAGTACGCGACCACGCTGCCGACGAAGACGTCGCTCGCCCCGGGCACCGCGGTCAGCTTGGAGGCGACGAGACCGCCGGTGCACGACTCCGCGGTCGCGAGCGTCAGGCCCTTCGCGCGGCACGTGTCGAGGACGATCTCGGAGACGCTGCGCTCGTCCTCGGTGAACAGGTACCTGCCGAGCCGCTCGCGGAGAGCGTCGGCGACTGCGGCGCCGCGTGCTTCCGAGCCCGGGTCGACGAACAGGTCGACATGGATCTCGAACTCCCGCGCGCAGATCGTCGCCTCCACGCCGCCGCCTTCACCCCCGGCGTCCGCGAGCGCCTGGGCGACCTGCGACTCGGGCGTCCCGAAGAAGCGCAGGACGAGGTGGCTGCGATCCGGTGCTCGCTCGAGGACGCGGAGCACGGGCTCCGACTCGAGCGCCCTTGGCCAGAGGCGCTGCAGCTCGCGTGGCGGCCCGGGCAGCGTCACGACGACGCATGTTCCGGTGTCGAGGACGACGCCCGGAGCGGTTCCGGCCAGCCCGAGCGAGAGCGCTCCCTCCGGCAGCGTCGCCTGCTTTCGCACCCCCGTCGTGAAGTCGGAGTACGGTCGGCGGAGTCGCTCGGCGATCATGCGCGAGACCGCTTCGATCTCGCGCTCCAGATCCTCCCGGACGGCGAGAGGGCGTCCGGCCACGCGTGCCACGAGCTCGATCGTGCGATCGTCGTGCGTCGGCCCGAGGCCTCCCGACACGAGGCACAGGTCGGCCTGGAAGCCGACGCGGAGCGCCTCCTCGAGATCCTCGGCCCGATCTCCGACGATCAGGATCCGCTCCGGGTCGAGGCCGAGACGCACGGCCTCTGCGGCCAGGAAGGGGCCGTTCCGGTCCTCGCGCTCACCGCGGACCAGCTCGGATCCCGTGACGACGATCGCCGCCCGCGGGCGGGTCAAGACGAGGCTCGGACGATCCGCTTCGAGGTGACGACGAACGTCGTGCCCGCGGGCAGATCGACCTTCGCTCCGTTGAGACGCACGCTGACGCTCTCCGGCTTCGCGAGCGCGAGCTGCAGGTTCGCTCCCTGGAACGTCTGCTGCTGGCCCTGCTCGAGGGTGCCGCTGTAGAGGAGCTTCGCACCGGACGCGCCCGAGCGCACCTCCATCCAGGAGCTCCCACCGACCGCGCGGACGACCAGGCTGACGGCCCGCTTGCCGCCTGCCTTCTGGATCGTCGTGGGCGTGGACTGGAGCCCGGGGACGCTCTCGGAATTCGGCCCGCCGAACTTCCAGGCGGCGATGACGAGCGCGGCGGCGACGGCGATCGCGAGCAGCGCGACGACCGCGAGCCTCGACTCCCGCGTCTCGCGATCGCGCCTCGTGGGTGTCGGAACCCGGCGAGCGCGGAGCGGGGCGTCCTCTTCTTCGATCGCGAACCGCGAGTTGTACTCGTCGACGAACGGCTGACCGTCCAGCCCGAGGGACTCGGCGTACGAGCGCAGGAACCCGCGCACGTACGTCGGGGCGGGAAGGATGTCGAAGCGCTCGTCCTCGAGCGCCCGGAGGTACTTGGGGCGGATCTTCGTCCGCTCCTCGAGCTCCGGGAAGTCGAGGCTCTGGCGGAGCCGAGCCTCTCGGAGGCTTGCGCCTATCTCGAACATGGCCCGGCACAGTGTAGAGGGAGTCCCGAGCGAAGTGGGAGGCGCCTGGGAGGACCCGACCGCTCAGTCCCGCGAGCCGACGTACTCGAGCACCCCGTAGATGCCGAGAGAGATGAGCCCGGCCGCGGCGATGCACAGGCCGAGGATCCCGAGCGCCCGCCCGACGCGAGCAGCGGCCGGTCCCCGCGTCGACGAGAGCGAGACCGCGCCCTGGATCCGCGAGCGACGCGCAAGGGCGATCGCCGCGATCCCGAGCACGACCGCCACGGGGATCGCCCAGCCGGCGTCGAGGAGCTCGTAGGCGTCGAAGAAGCGCGTCGCGTAGATGGCAACGGGGAGCGCGAGGACGGATGCCAGCCCGGCGGCGAGCGAGCCCCGCGCGGAGCCTGATCCGGGAGCGCTCACGCTACTGCTTGACGTAGGGCCGGCCGTCCGCCGCCGGCGGGATCGATCGTCCCACGACGCCTGCGACGACGATGAGGGTCACGACGTACGGAAGCGCGCTGAAGAGCGTCGTCCAGGCCTGATCCTCGCCGTACGCGGCGGGGAGCCGCGGCGCGAGGGCGTAGTTGAAGCCAAAGAGCAGACAGGCGAGGAAGGCGCCGAACGGCCGCCACTTCCCGATGATCACTGCGGCAAGCGCGATGAACCCACGTCCGAACGTCATGCCCTCGTTGAACGAGTGCGTCACGCCGTTCGAGAGGTAGGCGCCCCCGAGCCCGGCAAGCGCGCCCGACAGGACGACCGCGACGTAGCGCACCCCGTACACGGAGATGCCGAGCGTGTCGGCGGCTTTCGGGTGCTCGCCGACAGAGCGGTGCCGCAGCCCGAAGCTCGTCCGGAAGAGGTACGCGTGCACCACGAGGACGAGGAGCAACGTGACCCAGATGAGGACGTTCATCTTCCCGATGGCGTCGCCGATGAAGCCGACGTCGGCGAGGCCCGGAATCCTGATCTCGGGCGTGTAGTCGACGTCGCCCGGCGTCCCCTGGTCGGTGTAGACCTCGATGAAGAAGTAGCCTGTGATGCCCAGCGCGAGGAAGTTCACCGCCGTCCCGCTCACGATCTGGTCGGCACGCAGGTGGATCGAGACGAAGGCGTGCACGAGGGCGAGGCCCGCACCCGCGAGCATTCCGCAGAGGACGCCCCACCACCAGGAGCCGAGCTTGTCGGCGCCGAGGAAGCCGAAGAACGCGCCCGCGAGCATCATCCCCTCGAGCCCGATGTTCACGACCCCGGCGCGTTCGGACATGATCCCGCCGAGGGCCGCGCACGTGAGCGGTGTTGCGAAACGCAGCGTTGCGGCGAGCAATGCCGACCAGACGAACACCCTGTCCAGTGACTCGACGTTCGAGCGCGTCGCGAGCACTCCGAGGAGGGCGCCGAGCACCGCGACCGCGATTGCGATCCCGGCCAGCCGCCGGCCGACGCGCTCTTTGAGCGCCAACACCCCGGCGACGACCCCGAGCGCCCCGATTGCGAGAGGGACGAACGGCGATCGTGCGGTAACCGGGGGCAGGGCGATCCAGAACGCCACGAGGCCGAGGGCGATCCCACCCCATGCGATCCACCGCGCGACCGTCTCGCGCGACAGGCCTTCGCGCTCCACCGTGGCCGCTGCGACGCTCACAGGGGCGACCTCCTACCGACGCCGATGCGCTGGCCCGTCTTCGACCACAGGTAGAGGATCAGGATGTCCGCTCCGATGAAGAGCAGGACGAGAGCCTGGATGGTCAGGCTCAGGTTTCCGGCCTGTTCCGGGATGTCGAAGACCTCGGGCGGGATGTTGCGGGTGGCGGTCCCGTTGACGAGGCCGCCGAACACGAGCGCAGCGAGACCCACCCCGAGAGCGGTGTTGCGGCCGAGGAGGGCGACCGCGATGCCCACGAAGATCCACGTCGAGGACTGGATGTCGCTGAACCCGATCGAGAACCTTTGGCCGAGCATGTCCACGCCTCCTGCCAGCCCGGCGAACACGCCGGCGATCGCCATCGCGAGGAAGTAGTTGCGCGCCACGGAGATCCCGCCGTAGCGCGCGGCGTCCGGGTTGAAGCCGACCGCGCGCACCTCGTACCCGAGCGTCGTGCGGTTGATGACGACCCAGAAGGCGACGAGTGCGGCGAGTGCGAGGAAGAAGCCGACGTGCAGGCCCTGCAGCAGCGGGTCGCCCCAGAAGACGGGGAGCCTGGCTCCCTCGACCACGGTGTTCGAGGTCGGGCTGAACACCTGCTCCTTGTTCTGGAGCGGACCACCCTGGGCGAAGAGATACAGGCCGAAGTAGTACGCGGTCCAGTTCAGCATGATCGTCGAGATGACCTCGTGCGCGCCGACGGTTGCCTTGAGGATCCCGGCGATCCCCGCCCAGGCAGCCCCGATGAGCGCGGCCGCGACCACCGCGAACGCGATGTGCACGAACGAGTTCAGTCCGGCGAACGAGGAGCCGATCCAGATCGCCATGTAGGCGCCCATCAGGTACTGCCCCTGGATGCCGATGTTGAAGAGGCCGCAGCGGAACGCGAAGGCGACGGCGAGACCCAGGAAGATCATCGTCGCGGTGAGCAGCAGCGTCTGCTGGAGGTTCTCCGCGGCCCGCGAGCCGGTATCCCAGGGGAACCAGACCTTCGTGTCGGTGAACGGGATCGTGACGTCGTGGGAACCGAACTGGTAGACCCATTCGAGCCCGGTCCCGCTCCAGATTCCCTTGTAGACCTCGAGCGGGTTGCTGCCCGTCGCGAGCACGACGAGCCCGCCCACGAGGAACGCGAGGAGCGCGGTGACCACCGGCGCGACGACCCCACCCGCGCGCTGCCAGCGCTCGAGTCGAGCCGCCGCGGTCTCCTGGCCGGCGTCGGGCGCAGCCTCGGGCTGAGGCTCGGGCTGCGCAGGTGCCGAGGTCACGCTGCCGCCCCCTCCTCCTGCGCGCCGCCGAGCATCGCGACGCCGAGCTCGTCCTCGGACGCATCCGGCCCGAACTCGCCCACGATCTCGCCCTCGTACATGACGAGGATCCGGTCGGAGAGCGACATCACCTCGTCCAGCTCGAGCGAGACGAGGAGCACGGCACGCCCCTGGTCGCGCTCCTCGAGGAGGCGCCGGTGGACGAACTCGATGGCGCCGACGTCGAGGCCGCGCGTGGGCTGGGCCGCGATGAGGACGCGCGGGTCGGCGCCGACCTCGCGTGCGACCACGACCTTCTGCTGATTGCCACCCGACAGCGACTTCGCGAGCGTCCCTGGGCCACCTCCACGGACGTCGAACTCGTCGATCAGCTGCTGCGCGCGTTGGACGAGACGCCCCGGCCGCAACCAGCCGAAGCGCGAGTTCGGGCGCTTGTCGAAGTCGTGGAGGCCCATGTTCTCCGCGAGCGTGAACTCGAGCACGAGACCGCGCCGCTGGCGATCTTCGGGAATGTGGCCGACACCAGCGTCGAGGATGCGATGGGTCGTCGCACCGGTGAGGTTCTTCCCGTCGACCGAGAATCGTCCGCCGGCGGCCGCGCGGAGGCCCGTCAGCGCCTCCACGAGCTCCGTCTGGCCGTTGCCGTCGACGCCCGCGATGCCGACGATCTCCCCGGATCGAACCTCGAACGACACGCCGCGCACCGCCGGAAGCTCCCGATCGTCGAGAACGTGGAGGTCGTCGACCTCGAGGAACGGCTCGCCGGGCTTCGCGGGAGCCTTCTCGACGCGCAGCAGAACCTCGCGGCCGACCATCAGTCGCGCAAGCCCTTCCTCGGTTGCTCCCGCTGCCGGGAGCGTCTCGACCTTCTTCCCGCGGCGGAGCACGGTGATGCGGTCGGCGATCTCGAGCACCTCGTTGAGCTTGTGGCTGATGAAGATGATCGACATGCCCTCGGCAACGAGGCCTTTCAGGATCGCGAAGAGCTCCTCGGCCTCCTGTGGCGTGAGCACCGCGGTCGGCTCGTCGAGGATGAGGATGTCGGCCTTGCGGTAGAGCGCCTTCAGGATCTCGACGCGCTGCTGCTGCCCGACCGAGATGTTCTCGATCCGTGAGTCGGGGTCGATCGCGAAGTTGAAGCGTGCCGCGATCTCCTCGACGTCGCGGCGCGCGGCGGCGAAGTCGAGGACGACGCCCGCCTTCGTCGGCTCGTCGGCGAGCACGATGTTCTCCGCGACCGTCATGACCGGGATGAGCATGAAGTGCTGGTGCACCATGCCGATCCCGCGCACGATCGCTTCCTTTGGCGTGTCCATTCGGACACGGTCACCGTGAACCATGATGTCCCCGGCGTCCGGGTGGTAGAGCCCGTACAGGACGCTCATGAGGGTCGACTTGCCGGCGCCGTTCTCGCCGAGCAGGGCGTGCACCTCTCCTTCCCGCAGGTCGAAGTCCACCCGATCGTTGGCGAGCACTCCGGGGAACTGCTTCGTGATTCCGCGCAGCTCGAGAACGAGTTCGGCGTCGGACATCGGCGGGCGGGATTCTACGGCTCCGGTCAAACTCGCGTAGGAGAGAGGGCGGGCCCCGGGGGCCCCCCGCTCGTCAC
>JBFFGH010000054.1:0-14447 GCA_041557575.1 Gaiellaceae bacterium | reverse complement strand
CTGAGCTCGACCCAGAACCGAGCAGTGCCCGCGCTCGTCGGGCTGCCGCTGATGACGCCGCTCTTCGAGAGCGTGAGCCCGGCCGGGAGCGCACCGTTCAAGATCCTGTACTGGTAGGGCAGGCCCTCGTTCGGCGGATCGGGCCCACAGCCGCCACGCCCGATCAGCTGGATCGAGTAAGAGGCGTCGACCGTGCCCCCAGGGCACACGAAGACCGGCTGCGTGTCGCGGCACGGTTCCGCGTCGTCGAAAGCGAGCGCAAAGGCGGCCGTCGCGGCGATCGCCCCGAGGACCGAGACGAGCGCGACGACCAGCGCAAGACGGAGAGATGCCCGACGGTGTCCCACCGGCGGCGCAAGCTAGCAGACATGTCGCTGGAAACCGAGTGAGAGATGTTAGGAAACGGCAAGGGTGACGAGCTCGGCGACGCAAACCGGCTTGTCCACGCCCTCGCACTCGATCGTCGCCTCGATCGTCACGCGCTCCCCGACGGCGCTCTCCTGCGCTCCGAGCACGCGGAAGCGTCCCCGGATCCGCGAACCGGAAGGCACGGGTGCAGGGAACCGCACCCGGTCGACCCCGTAGTTCACGACCATCGTCTCCGCCGGAGGCAGCAGCTCGCCCAGCAGCGGGACGCAGAGGGAGAGAGTCAGGAAGCCGTGCGCGATCGTCGTCCCGAACGGGCCCTCCGCAGCCCGCTCGGGATCGGTGTGGATCCACTGCGGGTCGCCGGTCACGGCCGCGAACGCGTCGATCCGCTCCTGCGTGACCTCGAGCCACTCGGTCGGCCCGAGCTCGACTCCGACGAGATCCTGCGGACGGCTCACACAGCCGCCTCGACGCCCGCGCGGATCCGCTCCAGCGAGGAGTCCCTCCCGAGGAGCTCGAGGCTCTCGTACAGGCCGGGCGACACGCGCGAGCCCGTCACCGCGACGCGAATCGGGAGATAGACCGTGCGCGGCTTCTCACCGAGGTCGTCACAGAGCTGCTTGAGCGCGACCTCGATCTCGGCCGCGGCCCACGGCTCGACCCCGGCGAGCGCGCGCTCGGTCTCCGCGAGGATGCGGGAGTCGAGCAGTGACGGGTCGGGCTCGACGTCGTGGAAGAGAAAGCCGGTGAAGCCCGGGTACTCGTCGAGGCGCCCGATCTTCTCCTGGACGAGAGGCACCGTCTCGCGGGCTCGAGCCTCCGGCCAGTCCGAGCCCTGCTCGCGCAGGAACTCGACGAGCCGGTCTCCGTACTCGGCCGGCGAGAGCGCGCGCAGGTAGACGCCGTTCATCCAGTCGAGCTTGGCGTAGTCGAAGGTCGCGGGGCTGGAGCCGACGCGCTCGAGCGAGAAGCGCCGGACGAGCTCCTCGCGGGACATGATCGTCGTCTCGCCGTCCGGGGCCCAGCCGAGGAGCGCGAGGAAGTTCATGAGCGCCTCGGGGAGATAGCCGGCCTCGCGGAACTCGTCCACGGAGACGGCTCCGTGGCGCTTCGAGAGCTTGCGGCCGTCGGCGCCGAACACGTTCGGGACGTGGGCGTAGACCGGCGGCTCGGCCCCGAGCGCGCGCAGCACGACGATCTGCTTCGGCGTGTTCGAGACGTGGTCGTCGCCGCGAATCACGTGCGTGATCCCGTCGAGCCAGTCCTCGAGAGGCGAGGCGAAGTTGTAGGTCGGGCGGCCGTCCGAGCGGACGAGCACGAGGTCCTCGAGCTCCTCGCTCGGGACCTCGATCCGGCCCTTGATCGCGTCGTCCCAGCCCGTCTTGCCCTCGTCGGGCATGCGAATGCGGATGGCGCCCTCGTCCTCGTAGGCGCTGCCCTCGGCGAGGAGGCGGCGCGCCTCGTCCTGGGCCCGCCCCATGCGGTCGAGCTGGAACGTCGTCTCGCCGTCCCAGTCGATCCCGAGCCAGCGCAGTGACCGCTCGATCTGGGCCACCGACTCCTCGACCTCACGGCTCGTGTCGGTGTTCTCGATCCGGAGGAGGCACTCCCCACCGTGCCCACGGGCGAAGAGCCAGTTGAAGAGGAACGTCCGAACGCCTCCGATGTGGAGGAGGCCGGTCGGAGACGGCGCCATGCGGACGCGGACGCTCATACCGCCGAGTAGCGTAGTCGCATGCTGTTCGGCGCTCACGTCTCCGCGGCCGGGGGCATCTCCAAGGCGATCGACCGGATCGAGGAGATCGGCGGGAACGCGGTGCAGGTGTTCACGCAGAGCCCCCGCATGTGGAAGCCGACATCACACGCGCCGGAGGAGATCGAGCGCTTTCGGAGGCGGCGCCGCGAGGCCCGCGTGAAGTCGGTCTCGTGTCATGCGCTCTACCTCGTCAACCTCGCGAGCCGCGACGAGGCCGTCCGCTCGAACTCCGTCGCAGCGCTCGGCGCGACGCTGGAGGCGGCGGACGCGATCGGCGCGGAGGCCGTCGTGTTCCACGTCGGCTCGCACCTCGGGTATCCGTTCGACGAGGCGGTCGAGCGCGTGGCGGACGCGCTCCGCGACCTGCTCGAGCTGACCTCCGACGACCTCTGGCTCTGCATGGAGAACGCCGCCGGGGCGGGCGGCACGATCGGCCGCTCGGTCGCCGAGCTGGGCGCGATCTTCGACGCGGTCGAGGGCCATCCCCGCCTCGGGATCTGCATCGACTCGTGCCACTGGTGGGCGTCGGGCGTGGACGTCTCGGATCCCGGCGCGCTGGACGCGGCGCTCGCGGAGCTCGACGAGCGCATGGGCCTCGAGCGCGTGCGCGTCCTGCACGTGAACGACTCCCAGACACCGCTCGGGTCGAACCGCGATCGACACGCCCGCGTCGGGGACGGCCTGATCGGGGACGGGCTCGCGTCGTTCCTCGGGCACCCCGCGTTCGGGGGCCTGCCGGCGATCACCGAGACCTGGGAGGACCGCGGCCGGGACACCGAGGACCTCGATCGCATGCGCACGCTCAGGCGCCGTGGCTCACGGCGACGGGCGCGACGAGCCTGACTCAGTCGAGCGTCGAGAAGACGCGGAACGTGGGGCGCTCGTGCGGCAGCTCGTGGAACTCGGGGTTCCGGCAGCCGAGATCGTCGAGTCGGTGCGCGTACGTCGCGGCCACCTCGACGTCGCACATCGGCAGTGGTGGATGCGTCGCGCGCACCGCACCGAAGCCGGCTCGCCCGGCCTCGGCCTCTTCGAGCAGGTGCAGGTCGATCTCGACGTCGAAGACCTTCTGCAGACAGCCGACGTACGTGTGGCCCCAGGCTTCGTACGCGTACACGAAGGGACACGCCGCATGGATGCACGCGGCGGGATACACGACCTTCTCGCAGTGCACCTCGCAATGGCGGCAGGCGACCTCGTCCTGGATGCGGAGCGGAAGCGTGGCCTCTGCCGCAGTCTCGTGCACTCCCCGATTGTGTGCCCGTTCGCACGTCCTGCGCAAGACTTGACAAACGGATCGTTTTCAGGCAGAGGCCGGGAACGCGACGGATGAGGCTCTCGCCCGTGAAGAACGACTAGGCTCGCCTGCATGGTGCGCAGAGCCCTCTTCGCGTCACTCGCCCTCGCGCCGATCGCGATCGGCCTCCACTACGTCGCGAACCTCCCCCAGACGACGGAGTTCGTGCTCTCGGCGCTTGCCCTGATCCCACTCGCCTGGCTGATCGGGGAGGCGACCGAGCACGCCGCCGAGCACACGGGGCCGGGCATCGGAGGGTTCCTCAACGCGACGTTCGGGAACGCGCCGGAGCTGATCATCGCCCTCCTCGCGGTGCACGCGGGGCTCACCGAGGTCGTTCGAGGCTCCCTCACGGGAAGCGTCGTGTCGAACATCCTCCTCGTCCTCGGGGCCTCTCTCGTCGCCGGAGGCCGCGGGTCGCTCGACCGCTTCTCGAGCTTCCTCGCGTTCGGGCTCGTGCTCGCCGCGACCGCCCTGTTCCTCATCCCGTCCATCCCCGGCTGGGAGGGCGATCCCGACACCCGATCGCTCGCGGTCGTGTCGGCGGTCATCTCGGTCGTGCTGCTCGTCGCCTACGTCGTCGTGATGTGGTTCTCGCTCCGCCGGCACAGGGCCCTCCACGTGGCCTCCGACGAGGCGATCGAGGCCTGGTCGCTGCGGCGGGCGCTCGGAGCGCTGGCGCTGGCCACGGTCGTGACGGCACTCGTCGCGGAGATCCTCGTGGGCTCCCTCGAGGCGTTCTCGGAGCAAGCCGGGCTCAGCGACTTCTTCGTCGCCGCGGTGATCGTCGCGATCGTCGGCAACGCCGCCGAGCACGGAGGAGCCGTGGTCGTCGCGTTCCGCGGGAAGATCGCCCTGGCCGGCGAGATCGCGCTCTCCTCGGCCGCGCAGGTCGCCGTCTTCCTCATCCCCGCCGTCGCCCTTCTCTCGTGGCTGCTCGAGCCGCTCTCGCTCAGCTTCCGGCCCATCGAGATCGCGGCTCTCGCGAGCTCGGTCCTCTTTACCGCAGCGGTTCTCCACGACGGCCGCTCGAGCCGGCTGCGCGGGGCCCTGCTGCTTCTCGGCTACGTGCTCATCGTGGTCGCGTTCTACGTCGCAGGCGACCGCTAGCGACCGAGCGCGGCGGGGACGACCTCTGCCGCGCGGTCGATGTCCTCGTCTCCGATCTCGAGGTGCGTCACCGCCCGGATGACCGTCGGGTGGATCGTGGACGAGAGGCCGACCCCCGCCTCCCGCAGGCGCGCGAGCGCATCGTCCCGCTCGAGCCCGAGCGGCGCCACGTCGATCTGCACGAAGTTCGACTCCACCTTCTCGAGGTCGACGGGTACCCCCGCCCGAGCGAGCGCCTCCGCCAGCCGGCGCGCCCGGGCGTGGTCGTCGGCGAGCCGCTCCACGTGGTGGTCGAGCGCGTAGACGCCCGCCGCCGCCACGATCCCCGCCTGGCGCATGGCGCCGCCGAAGAGGTGCTTCTCCCTCCACGCGCGGTCCATCAGCTCGGAGGAGCCCGCGAGGAGGGCGCCGAGCGGACAGCCGAGACCCTTCGAGAGGCAGAGCGTGACCGTGTCCGCGACGGACCCGATCTCCGCGGGTGGGACGCCGAGCGCCGTGGCCGCGTTGAGGATCCGCGCGCCGTCGAGATGGACGGCGAGCCCGAGCTCGCGAGCGGTCGAGGCCACGGCGCCCAGCTCGTCCAGGGGCCACACGCGCCCGCCCGCGTTGTTGTGCGTCGTCTCCAGCGAGAGGACGGTCACGCGCTGATCGGCCCCCTTCGTGCTCGGAGCTGCGGCGGCGCGCACCTGCCCGGGCGAGACACGCCCGTCCTCTCCGGGGATCCCGATCGTCACGAGCCCCGCGTGGGCTGCGACGCCTCCGTACTCGTAGACGATGACGTGCGAGTGCTCCTGGGCGATCAGGACGTCGCCCGGGCGGCCGTGCAGCTTGAGCGCGATCTGATTCGCCATCGTCGCGGTCGGCACGAACAGCGCGGCCTCCTGCCCGAGCAGCGTCGCGACACGGTCCTGCAGGGCCGTCACGGTGGGGTCCTCGCGCTTCTGCTCGTCCCCGACGACCGCTTCGGCGATGGCGCGGCGCATCCCCTCGGTCGGGTGCGTGACGGTGTCGGACCGGAGATCGATCACGCCGCGCACGCTACCGTCCTGCGGTGGACCTTGCGCTCCTCGACCAGTTCCTCTCCGAGAGAGGAGAGCCCGCGTACCGCGCGCGCCAGGTGTGGGAGTGGACGGCTCGCGGTACCGGCTCGTTCGACGACATGACGACGCTCTCCAAGGCGCTGCGCGCGGCGCTCTCCGAGAGCGTGCCGTTCTCCACGCTCGAGGTCGTCACCGAGCGGCGCTCGCGCGACGGCACGCTGAAGACGCTCTTCCGCACGGCGGACGGGCACCCGGTCGAGGCGGTGCTCATGCGCTACAGGGACGGCCGACGATCGGTCTGCCTCTCCTCCCAGTCCGGCTGCCCGCTCACGTGCACGTTCTGCGCCACGGGCGCGATGCGCTTCGGACGCAACCTGACCGCGTCGGAGATCCTCGACCAGGCGCTCCACTTCCGCCGGCTCGAGACGGTCGACCACGCCGTCTACATGGGGATGGGCGAGCCGTTCCTCAACTTCGACGAGGTGCTCGCCTCCGCGCGCCGCCTTCCCGACCTCGGGATCACGCACCGCCGGACGACGATCTCCACCGTCGGCTGGCTGCCCGGGCTGCGGCGGTTCGTGGACGAGGTCGAGCAGCCGATCCGGCTCGCGCTCTCCCTCCACGCCGCAGATCCGGAGAAGCGCTCGGCGCTCATGCCGGTCAACGACCGCTACCCGCTCTCCGACGTGCTCGCGGAGTGCCGCCGCTACGTCGCGCTGCGGCACCGGAAGGTGTTCGTCGAGTACGTCATGCTGGCGGGCGTCAACGACTCCCCCGCGGACGCGAAGGCCCTCGCCGCGCTGCTGGACGGAAAGGCGTTCAAGGTGAACCTCATCCCGTACAACCCGACGGGGCGGTTCGAGGGCTCGTCCCGCGACGCGATCGAGCGCTTCAAGGCGGTTCTCGAGCGCGCGCGGATCCCCGCCACGGTGCGGCTGACGCGCGGGCAGGACATCGAGGCGGCCTGCGGTCAGCTCGCCTCCGCACCTCGCGGCCGCGGTCAGGGGGCCACGGCGTAGATGGAGTCCGGCAACCGCATGCCCGGAGGCCTCCTGCCCCTCATGACGCTGCTCATCTTCGTGGTGATGATGGACGGCCGCGTGATGACGGCGATGCTCCCGGAGATCGCCCACGACCTCGGCTCGTCCGTCTCGGCCGCGGGGCTCGCCCTGACGACGTACCTCTTCGCCTACGGCGTGTTCCAGCTCGCATACGGCCCGATCGCCGACAGGGTCGGCGCGATGCGCGTGATGGCCGTCGCCTCGATCGTGTTCGTGGTCGCCCTGGCAGCCTGCGCGGTCGCCCCGACGCTGGGGTCGCTGACGGCGCTCCGCCTGCTCACGGGCGCGGTCGCGGCGGCGTTCTTCCCGCTCGCGCTCGTGACCGTCGGGAACCTCGTCGCCTACGAGTCGAGGCAGGCGGCGATCGCCACGCTGCTGGCCGCGGTGGCGCTCGGCCAGGTGCTCGGCGCGGCGGTCGGTGGCGTCGTCACCGCCGCCGTCTCCTGGCGGGCGATGTTCGTGATCGACGCCGTGCTTGCCGCGCTTCTCGTCGTCCCGGTCTGGCGGTACCGCGCCTCGACCCCCACGGCGCCGGCGCCCGAGGGGCACCGGCTCCTCTCCGCCCATCGCCGCCTGCTCGGCATGCGGCGCGCGCTGATCCTCTACGCCGCAGTCCTCGTCGAGGGCGCCGCCTTCTTCGGGGGCCTCGGCTACATCGGCGCGCTCCTCCACGACGGGTACGGGCTGGGGCTCGAGTGGGTCGGCGCGATCCTGATGCTCGACGGTATCGCGCTCCTCGTCGCGAGCCGGCTCGTCGGACGCATCGCGCCTCGACTGGGCGAGAACCGGATGATCGTCGTCGGAGGCCTGCTGATGGGGTCCGCATACCTCTTCGCGCTCGCGCTCGGCTCCTGGCCGGCGGTCGTTCCCGCCGCGGTGGCGCTCGGGGCAGGCTTCGCGCTCTGCCACTCGACGCTCCAGACGCGAGCGACCGAGCTCGTGCCCGAGGCCCGCGGCACCGCGATCTCGCTGTTCGCGTTCTCGCTGTTCATGGGCAGTGCGCTCGGTACCGCGGCGCTCGGGCAGCTCCTCGCCGCCGCGGACTACGAAGCCGTGCTGCTCGCGAGCGGGGTCGCGCTCGTCGTCCTCGCCCTCGTCGCGCCGCGGCTGACCGCTCAGCCGACCGTCCCGGCCCCGGCCCTGGCATGAGCGACGCGGGCGGGCCGAGGGAGCGCGTCACCGGCATCGGCGGCGTCTTCTTCCGCGCCCGTGATCCGAAGGCGCTTCTCGCGTGGTACCGGAAGCACCTCGGCGTTCCGGCGGGCGACGAGGAGCTCGCGATCTTCCCCGAGTCGCGGGACACGCACTGGGTTCCCTTCCCCGCGGACACGACCTACTGGCCCGGGGATCGGGACTTCATGGTCAACTTCACCGTCCGGAACCTCGACGCGATGCTCGAGCAGCTGCGGCGCGACGGCGTCGCCGTGGACGACCGCGTGGCGGAGCACGACTTCGGGCGCTTCGGCTGGTGCCGCGACCCCGAGGGGAACAGGGTCGAGCTGTGGGAGCCGCCCGCGGGCGGGATCCCGCGCTCGTAGTCCGCCTATTCGGCCTCGACGAGCTCCGGGGGGCGGTCGAACCGGTACCTGAGCACGGGCTGCTTCGCCGCGCGCACCTCGTCGAGCCGGCGCACCGGGCGTCCGTGCGGCGCGTCCTTGAGCGCCTCGGGCGTGTCCACGGCCTCTCGCGCGATCGCCTTCATCGCATCGACGAAGCCGTCGAGCCGCTCCTTGGGCTCGGTCTCCGTCGGCTCGATCATGAGCGCCTCGGCAACCACGAGCGGGAAGTAGACCGTGGGCGGGTGGATGCCGTAGTCCATGAGCCTCTTCGCCACGTCGAGCGCGGTGATCCCGTGCTCGCGCTTCAGGGTGCGGGCGGAGAGGACGAACTCGTGCATGCAGTGCCGGTCGTACGGGAGGTCGTAGTCGTCCTTCAGCCGCGCGAGGAGGTAGTTGGCGTTGAGGACGGACACCTCCGACATCTCCCGGAGCCCGGGGCCGTACGAGCGCATGAACGCGTACGCGCGGACGAAGACGCCGAAGGGGCCGGCGAACCCGCGCACCCGGCCGATGGACTTCGGGCGGTCGTGATCCAGCCGGTAGGTGTCGCCGTCGCGGACGACCACGGGAGCGGGCAGGAACGGCTCGATCGTGTCGCGGACTGCGACGGGCCCGGCGCCGGGGCCGCCGCCGCCGTGGGGCTGCGAGAAGGTCTTGTGCAGGTTGTAGTGGACGATGTCGAAGCCCATGTCGCCCGGGCGGGAGATCCCGACGACGGCGTTGAGGTTCGCGCCGTCGTAGTAGAGGAGCGCCCCGGCGTCGTGGAAGATGCGCGACACCTCCTCGATGCCCTCGTCGAACAGCCCGAGCGTCGAGGGGTTCGTGAGCATGAGGCCGGCCGTGCGCTCGTTCACCTTCCCCCGCAGGTCGTCGAGGTCGAGGTTCCCGCGCGCGTCCGTCTCGACCTTCTCGAGCTTGTAGCCGGACATGGTGACGCTCGCCGGGTTCGTCCCGTGCGCGGTGTCGGCGGTGATGATCGTGTCGCGCTCCTCGCCCCGGTCGGCGAAGTACGCGCGCATGAGCATCAGGCCCGTGAGCTCGCCCTGGGAGCCCGCCGCGGGCTGCAGCGTGACCCCGGGGAGCCCGGCGATCTCCGCGAGCATTCCCTGGAGCTCGAACATGAGCTCCAGCGCTCCCTGGGCCGCCTCCTCCTCCTGGTGGGGGTGCAGGTCGCGAAAGCCCGGGAGCCCGACGACGCGCTCGTTCACCCGCGGGTTGTGCTTCATCGTGCAGGAGCCGAGCGGGTAGAAGCCGGTGTCGACGCCGAAAGTGCGGTCCGCGAGCGCCGTGAAGTGGCGCACGATCTCGGGCTCCGAGAGCTCGGGCAGGCGGGGTGCCTGCGAGCGGCGAAGCGACTCGGGCAGCTCGGGGACCGGGAGGTCGGGCCTCGGCGGCCGGCCCGCTCGCCGCCCCTCGCGCGAGCGCTCGAAGATCAGCGGCGTGTCGCGCCAGGCGCGGCCGGGCTCGGCGGTCACGCGCACACCTCCTCGAGGACGGCTGCGAGCCGGTCGACGTCCTCGACCGTGCGCTTCTCGGTGACCCCGACGAGAAGGACGTCGTCCATCCCCTCGTAGTCGCGCCCGAGCACGTAGCCGGGGTGCACGCCGCGCTCCCTGGCGCGGCGAACGACCTCACGCGCCGGGATCGGGGTCCTGAAGGCGACCTCCTTGAACGAGGGGGCGTCGAAGGCGAGCTCCAGAGGGATCGTCTCGCGCGCGTACGCCTGGAGAACAAGGCACGCCTCGCCGACCTCTCGGAGGCCCTGCGGCCCGAGCCACGAGAGCGTCGCGAGGCCCGCGAGCGCGAGCAGGGTCTGGTTCGTCGTGATGTTCGAGGTCGCCTTCTCCCGGCGGATGTGCTGCTCGCGCGTCTGGAGGGCGAGCACGAACCCGCGCCGGCCGTCCACGTCGACCGTCTGGCCGACCATGCGGCCGGGCATCCGCCGCACGAACTCCTCCCGCATGGCGAGGAACCCGTAGTGCGGCCCGCCGTACGAGGGCCAGTTCCCGGCGGGCTGCCCCTCCCCGAGCGCGATCGAGCAGCCGTACGCGCCCGGCGCCTCGAGGACGCCGAGCGACATCGGGTCGACGTGGGCGACCGAGAGCGCCCCGGCCGCCCCGGCGGCCTCCGCGAGCTCGGGGGCCGGCTCCAGGCAGCCGAGGAAGTTGGGCTGCTGGAAGATGACGGCCGCCGCGTCGTGGGCAGCCTCTGCGATGCGACCCGGGTCTGTCGTGCCGCCGTCGTGCGGAACCTCGACGACCTCGAGCCCGAACCCCGGGGCATACGTCTTCACGACCTGGCGCACCTGCGGATTCACGGCCTCGGCGACGACGATCTTCGACCGCCCGGAGACGTGCTTCGCGACGAAGCACGCGTCGGCGGCGACCGTGCACCCGTCGTAGCCCGAGGCGTTGGCGACATCCATCCCCGTCAGCTCGCAGATCACGGTCTGGAACTCGAAGATCGCCTGCAGCGTCCCCTGGCTCATCTCGGGCTGGTAGGGCGTGTACGCCGTGAGGAACTCGCCGCGCGACAGCACGACGTCGACGACGGAGGGGACGTAGTGGTCGTAGATGCCCGCGCCGAGGAAGGAGAGCTCTGCGCCGGTGTGGGTGTTCCGCGACGCGAGCTCCTCCAGATGGCGCACGAGCTCGGCCTCTCCGAGCGCCGGCGGCAGGTCGAGCTCGCGGTCGAGCCGCACGCCCGCGGGGATCTGCTCGAAGAGCTCGTCCAGGGAGGCGACCCCGATCGCGTCGAGCATCTCGGCACGCTCGGCGTCGGTCAGCGAGAGGTAGCTCACTGCTCCGCCACGTGCGCGCGGTACGCCTCGGCGTCCATGAGCGAGTCGACCTCGCCGGGGTCGGACATCGCGATCCGGATCAGCCAGCCCTCGCCGTACGGGTCCTCGTTGACGATCTCCGGCTCTGCGACCGCTCGCGCGTTGACCTCGAGCACCTCGCCGGAGAGAGGCGCGATCACGTCGGACACGGCCTTGACCGACTCGACCTCGCCGCAGGGAAGCCCCTTCCCGACGGCAGAGCCGACGGCCGGCGCCTCGTAGTGCACGAGCTCGCCGAGCGCATCCTGCGCGAACCAGGTGATCCCCAGCGTCGCCTCGTCACCCTCGATGCGAGCCCAGTCGTGCTCGGGGTGGTAGACGAGGTCGTCGGGGTAGGTCTCTTCTGCGGCCACTTACGTCTCCTTCCGGTAGATCGGCTTCCTGACGACGCGCGCCCGGCGGGGCTTCCCGCGAACGTCGACGACCAGCTCGGTGCCCACGGCCGCCGACGCGCTCGGGACGTACCCCATCCCGATGCCGACGTCGAGCATCGGCGAGTGCGTCCCCGAGGTCACCTCGCCACCACCCTCGATCGCCATGCCCTGCCGGGGGATCGCACGCTCCTCCATCACGAACGGTACGAGCCTGCGCGCGGGGCCCGCGGCCTCGATCTCGCGGAGAGCGGGCGCACCGGTGAACTCCTTGTCGAGCGCGCAGGCCCAGCCGAGGCCGGCCGAGATGGCATCCGTCTCGGGAGTGATGTCGTTGCCGTGCAGCGGGTAGCAGACCTCGAGGCGCAGCGTGTCGCGAGCGCCGAGGCCGCACATCGCAGCTCCGCGCGCGACGACGGCATCCCAGAGAGCCGTGGCGTCCTCGGCCGCGCAGCAGAGCTCCACGCCCTTCTCACCCGTGTAGCCGGTCCTGCACACCATCACCTCGACGCCGTCGATCTCTCCCAGCGCGTGCGTGAACGGAGGCGCCTCGGGCAGCTCGAGCCGCTCGAGGGAGCGCGGGCCCTGCACTGCGAGGAGGGCGTACTCGGCGGATGCGTCGCGGACCTCGGTGCCGCGCGGCTCCCGCTCCTTGAGCCACCCGTGGACGGCGCCGCGATTCGACGCGTTCACGACGAGGAGGAAGCTCCCGTGCCCGAGCTGGTACGCGATGAGGTCGTCCACGATCCCGCCACGCTCGTTCGTGAGCAGCGTGTACTGGGCGTCGCCGTCACCGAGCTTCTCCAGGTCGTTCGAGAGCACCTCCTGCAGGAACCCCTCCGCGGTCGGCCCGTCGACGTGGATCTCCCCCATGTGCGAGACGTCGAACACCCCGCAGTCGGCTCGGACGGCGCGATGCTCCTCGATCACCCCCGCGTACTGCACGGGCATGGTGAAGCCCGCGAAGGGAACCATCCGGGCACCGGCTGCCACGTGCCGCTCGTACAGGGGCGTGCGCTCGAGAGTGCTCTCCACCGCCGCGACTCTAACTCCGGCCGGGCACCTTCGAACGGCCAAGGCTCACGTGAGCCGGCGGAGACCGGTGCCCCGGGTGAGCGCGATCGGGAGCCGGCGCGCGGCTCCCGATCGCCTCGCAGGTCACTCCTCCTTGAGGAAGGCGGGAATGTCGATGTCGACGTCGGTGACGCTCGGCGCCGAGAAGGCGGGCCGCTCGCCCCCGGCTGCCACACCGACGGGCGCTTCCACGCGGCGGCGCCTCGGACGACCGCCGAAGCCCGTGGCGATCGCGGTCACCCGGACGTCCTCGCCCATCGCCTCGTCGATGACGGCGCCGAAGATCACGTTCGCGTTCGAGTCGGCGGCACCCGTCACGACCTGGGCGGCCTCGTCCACCTCGGAGAGCCCGAGGTCGGGGCCACCCGTCACGTTGAGGAGGATCCCGGTCGCTCCGTCGAGAGACGTCTCGAGCAGCGGCGACGAGATGGCGGCGCGCGCGGCGTCGACCGCGCGGCTCTCGCCGCGAGCCACGCCGATGCCCATGAGCGCCGAGCCGGCATCGCGCATGATCGTCCGGACGTCGGCGAAGTCGAGGTTGATGAGGCCGGGAACGGTGATGAGGTCGGTGATCCCCTGCACGCCCTGGCGCAGGATGTCGTCGACCATCCGGAAGGCCTCGGTCACCGGCGTCGAGCGCTCGACGACCTGCAGGAGCCGGTCGTTCTCGATGACGATAAGCGTGTCGACGGCATCCCGAAGACCCTGGATGCCCTGCTCGGCCTGATCTGCCCGCAGCTTGCCCTCGAATCCGAACGGCCGCGTCACGACGCCGACCGCGAGCGCGCCGAGCTCCCGGGCGATCTCCGCCACGACGGGCGCACCGCCCGTCCCTGTGCCACCGCCTTCGCCGGCGGTGACGAACACCATGTCGGCGCCCTTCAGCGCCTCCTTCAACTCGTCTCGGCTCTCCTGGGCGGCCGCGAGCCCGACCCTCGGGTCCGCTCCGGCCCCGAGGCCACGCGTGGCCTTCGAGCCGATGTGGATCTTCACGTCGGCCTCCGTCATGAGGAGCGCCTGCGCGTCGGTGTTCACCGCGATGAACTCGACGCCCGATACTCCGGCCTCGACCATGCGCGAGACCGCGTTCGTGCCGCCGCCGCCGATGCCGACGACCTTGATGACGGCGAGATAGCTACCCAGCTGATTGCTCATGTCTCAACCCACCTGAAGCTGAAGCTCCCGTTGACCGTACGACTCTCGGAACACCATTCGTTCACGAGGGTAGGCCTCCTTCAAAAAGTTGTCAATCTTCTCGCCAGCTTCCAACTCTCAACCTCTACCTTAGACTTGAGACTTACCATCCGGCGACGGGCCTTTCCGGGACGCTCACGTCCACGTACGCCCGACCCGAGCCGATGCGTCCGAGCACCTCGCGGGCGACGGTGAGCTTCAGGGCGTAGTCGGTCGCCGCCCCCAGCCGGATCTCCGGCCCGCGCCGAAGCACGAGGACGAGCTCGTCGCCCTGGGAGCGCACCCCCTTCATCGGCCGCCGGAACCCGACCTCGCGCGCCGTCGCGAGCGCGCGCGTCGCGGGATCGTAGGCCGGAGGAAGCCTCCCGCCGACCGAGACGGTGACGCCGCGCGGGATCCAGAGGCGCGGCAGCTTGCGATGGGCGCCGGGCTGAACCTCGCGCACGACCTTCGCGCTGCCGGTGACGAGATACGAGGAGCTCCCTCGCCGTGCGACGGCGACGGCCCTCTCGGCCGCGACCTTGACCACGAGCGAGTGAGGGAACGCGCGGTCGATTGCCACCCCCGCCACGGCGGGCAGCGCCCGCACCCGGCCCGCGAGCTCCTCGGTGTCGACTCGGAGGAGGCTGCTCCCCACCAGGTCGCCCGAGATCGCCTCGACCTGGCGCTGCACTGCCGGGGGAGCGCCGCGAACCTCGATCTTCTCGACCGCGAAGACGGACGTGGAGACCATGCCCCAGTACGAGAGGCCGGCCGCCGCGACGATCGCGGCGGCGG